>NZ_JAUSTB010000004.1:0-345335 GCF_030812615.1 Pseudarthrobacter niigatensis
CGCCGCGGTTCTTGATCTCGGTCAGCACGGAGAGCCAGAACTTAGCCCCTTCGCCGCCGTCCCCGGCCCACAACCCGAGAATGTCGCGTTCGCCGCTGACGCTGACACCGATGGCGACGTAGACTGGCCGGTTCGTGACCTGCCCGTCGCGGACCTTGACGTGAATCGCGTCGATGAACATCACCGGGTAGACCGGGTCCAGGGGCCGGTTCTGCCACTCGGTCATCTCCCCGATGACCTTTTCCGTGATGCGCGAGATGGTGTCTTTGGAGACCCTAGCGCCGAACACCTCTGCGAAGTGGGCCGCGATTTCCCCGGTTGTGAGCCCCTTAGCGCTCAACGACAACACGATCTCGTCAACACCGGTCAGCCGGCGTTGCCGCTTCCGCACGATCTGCGGATCGAAGGTCGAGCCGGTGTCCCGCGGCACATCGATCTCCACAGGCCCGATCTCGGTCAGCACGGTTTTGGTGCGGGTGCCGTTGCGGGAGTTCCCGCTCCCGCGTCCGGACACGTCGTGTTTTTCGTATCCGAGGTGTTCGTCCATTTCCGCTTCTAGCGCGGTCTCCAGGACGTTCTTTGTGAGCCGGTTCAACAGGCCGCCCGGGCCGACGAGGTCGATGCCCTGTTCCTTGGCCTGGGCCAGGAGCTGCTGCGCTAACTCTTGCTGATCCACATCAGTCGCCATGGGATCCATGGTGTCGCTCATGATCAGTCCTCCCCGCCAGGCAACGCCCGGCGTGTCAGGCCAACTGTGGATCCACCGTTATTCAGACAGTCCCCGCATCTTCTTTTCGCCCCGACTGACGCGGCGGGCGTGGCCAACCAACCTTCGGCTTCTGCAGTGGAGGAAAAGTAGCGGGTGGGACAGGGAGGGATGTTGAGGCGGAGGAAGAAGCTCGCGATGACCTGATCAACGGGGGATGCGCCCAGGAGGGCGACTTTCCGGGCCGAACATCGACGGGCAAACACGGCCCGCCCGGCCCGGTTAAGCCCCGAGATGCCGGCCATGTCGACCAGCACCCGTGTGCCACGGCCGCCGCCCAGGGAATCAGCGGCGGCCATCGCAACAAAAGCATCCGCTTCACCGATTGACACTCCACTAAACCACCGGACCTGGACAATGCCGTCAGGACGCAAAGCCACTTCGCCTTTGTCCCCAAGGGTTATGCGCTGGCCTACCAAAGGTGCCGCCTTCCGCTTGCCATCGTCGGCCCGCCGGCAGAAAATTCCGCCAAAGTCTTCGGCGACTCATTCCTGGTTCATCGGGGCCGAACCGTTCGCTCAGGCAACAGTACGCCCGGTTCCTTGAACCGTGATGTCCGGGAACTTGGACCCGGCAAAATCTACGGTTTTCCTGCGGAAATCTTGAGCAAAATGCGCCGGAGAAGAAGAGACAATCGATACTGTCTGTAGCAGAACGCGGCCGCACCAACACCTGGGCGGAGCTGCCCTCCCTTGCCCCAGGCACGGGGCACCCCTTGAAACCCCGCCCCTGACATCCCTGCTCAGGGGGCCTTCCCCGTTGCCGGAACATGCCATCAGTGACCAGGGAGCACTGCGCCCTCAACAAGCCCGGCCCCCAGCACCCCTGTCCGGTGCGCAGTTGGCAGCACCCAAGACAGGGTTTCTGTCCTGTCCTCCCTGCCGATATCGCCCCGGGCGGTGGCGGCACATTCCTTGGGAGGCGAGGGGGTTCGGTTTAAATATGGCCAGCTCTGCTAGGACTTCGTGTTTGGGATGAAGGGCAGCCGGGGGCTGTGGAGAGTGCAATGATGATCCTGCCGTCGGGGTCGATGTATGGCAGTTGCGCCAGGCCCGGGAGGTTAGGGAACTGGTCGTAGTTTCCCGAGAGGATGTCGCTGTTAACCAGGATGGTTACGGGGCGGGTCGGCCCTCCCTCTGAACGTTCGCGGGGCGCCTGCCAGCATTTCCTTCAAGCGCGCGGCACTTCCAGGCGGCAGAAAATGACGCGAACCCTTGGCGAGGAAACCTGACTACCTTTGAACTGTTGCGTAAGCGCAATTACTGCGGTTGAATAAGGTCATGTTCCGGTGCGCCCGTCGCCCTTCCCGGCCGGTCCTCGCCGCCACGGAACGTTGGGTTGAGCAGGTCCCAAGCGCAAAGGAGCCGCTTTCCCAGCCGGAAGCTCTGCAGAAGGAGTAAGCCATGACAAGCTTCAGGATTTATCCGGCCGCTGCAGTGACGGCAGCAGCACTGGCCTTGGCCGGCTGCACCGGAAGTCCTGCGCCCGGACCGACTTCCACCGCCGCTTCACCGTCGGTTTCTGCTTCAGCGGCGACCCCGGCCGGAGGTGGCGGGCTGCCCGCGGTCCCCGGCGTGGTCAAAGAGGTCGAACCGTCGGTCGTTACGATCCGGACGGAGATTGGCCTCGGCAGCGGTGTCATTTACCACAGTGACGGATCCATCGTTACCGACGCCCACGTCATCGAAAACGAGCAAAAACAGCCCTTCAAGAACGTTCAGGTTCAGTTCGCCGACGGCTCACAGGCCCAAGGGACGGTCCTGGGCGTGGACGACGTCACGGACGTTGGCGTCATCAAGGTCGATCGCACCGGACTGCCGGCAGCAAAATTCGCCACCTCGGATCCGGAGGTAGGTTCGATGACGGTCGTGATCGGAAGCCCGCTGGGGTTGGAGGAAACAGTCACCGCAGGAATTGTCTCGAGCCTGCACCGGAACATGCCGCCGTCCAAGGAATCACCTCACGGCGCCATTGACCTGCTGCAGACCGATGCTCCGATTTCTCCGGGCAACTCCGGCGGTGCAGTGGCAGACTCGACCGGACAGGTCATCGGACTTTCAGAGGCGTACCTGCCGCCCAGCTCCGGAGCGGTTGCGATCGGGTTCGTCACGCCATCCTCGACGGTGACCAACGTTGCCGACCAACTCCTGGCGAGCGGATCCGTCAAGCATGCAGCACTCGGCGTGGTTCCCACGGACATCACACCCCAACTCGCCCAACGGTTTTCCCTGCCCGCCACCGCCGGAGCGCTGGTTGTCAGCGTTTCCCAAGGCAGCCCAGCGGACCAGGCCGGCATGAAAGCAGGCGACATCATCACCAAATTTGCGCAAAACCAGATTGGAAACGTCACAGACCTGCTCGTGGCCCTCAGGAAGCAGGACCCTGGCCAGCAGGTCGACATCGTGGTGCAGCGCGGTTCAGCATCCCAAACCCTGCACGTCACCCTCGGAAACCTGGCAACTGGACCCTAAGCAGCCAAGTCATTGGCAGCGGGAACAGGACTGTGGCCGCCGGGGCGGTAAGCGTACAGGGCCGGGTTTAGGACCTCACGACTATCGCGCCCACCACGTCCGGTGGCCTTGGATGAGCCCACCGCATCCTGGGCCTGGCTGCTCCCGACCCGGAGAGCATGCCAGCCCTGCCTTCACGGGCCGGCCTTGTCGGGGGCAGTCGCTTCATTGCCGCTCAATAGCAGATGCTCGGGTCCGTCTGAGGGCCCGGGACGCCTTCCTGCAACGTTCAGTAGGACTACGCGCTGTAGCGGGAGTTCGGACACCCGGGAGTGAGGCAGTTTAGCGAGACAAGTTTCCACGTCCCCAGAGGTTCCCCCTCGGGCGCGTCGTCGGCCCGCTCCCAAGTGGGGTATGCCGTTTCACCGCAAAATGGGCAATCAGCGGCGTAGCTGCGCATCTCTTCAGCCGAAAATTCCCGCTCGTCCCCATCGTCCATCCGATTATCCTAATGCCGGCTGTCGGCAACCCTGCTGAACAGCCGGCCCTGGGGTCCCGTCCTACCGGGCGTGCCCGCCCTCGAGCACCTTCAATCCCTCACACCAGATCTAAAAAGTGGGACATGGAGAAGCGGGCAGTCCTGAGGATCACCTGTTCTGAGCGAGGCCGTACGATATTCCGACCACCTGGGTGCGAAAGCAAGTTCACGGACGAAAGGATCTCCATGCACGATAACCTGCATCTCACTCCGGCGGACCCGTTCCCCGCAGACCTCAGCGTAATACCTGATGAGAAACTGCAGGTCCTGGATAGTCAGGTTCAGCGTCAGCTTGACCGCGAAATTGTTGATGACGGAGAAACGGACCCGGAGACCGAGTTCCGCCATTACGAACTCGATGAGGAATTCGACGAACGCGGAAAGCCCTGACAGTGGGGTACTGAACCCGCCGCTGCCCCGCTTCCGGACCCGAGGTGCACTAAAAAGCCAGTCCACCGGTACGGCAGAAAGTATCTCCTGGGCCTCAAAAGTGGCTGCCTCAGGAAGAACCTCTAGTCCTTCGATGCCTGATTTCAGCCACGACAAAGGGACGCCTCATAGTTGGCATGGAGTATGCCTTTCTGGGCAGGAAGGCGCTAATTCTCGGCAGGAAGCCCAACCCCTTTTCGACCCTGCGCGGTCCGGCAGTCCCATATTGGGTTTTATCCGGCTGAGCTTGTGACAAGCGCAGCCGAGGAGGAGTGTAGGGATATGAGCAATCATGACAGTGACGAGGAACTGCCCGATCCGGACGGGGCCCGCGAACAGGACCGGAATGCGACGTATGATGCGGTCAACCCAAATCCCGCCGATGAGACCATTACTGGGCTGACGCCCGGCGGTGGGGTTCCGCCCGGGGAAACTCCGCCGGCATCTGCCCAAACAGCGGTGGATCGAGGACGTGAAGAGTAGGACCTCCTCCTGGCATTGTTGAGCGGGCAGAAGGCCCCCGGGTAAGGGCCCGGACTACGAGGGGGGCACATGGCAGGGGCGCAGCTGTGGTTCGGATTGGCAGCGGCAGGTTTCCTGTCTGGTTGCCTGCTCGGTCTTGGCGTCGCCCTTGAATGGTGGAACACCGCCGGATTCCGTTGGCTCCACCACGCCCTGTTCGTGCTTACCTGCCTCTTGACGGCCGCCGCCGCCAGCTCCCTGCTGTGGTCGTCCAGTCCTGCCGGCTGGTTCCTGCTTCCGGCCGCCTTACCCCTGGCCGCGCTGCCCACTGTCAATGGCCATTAGTTTCTGCCCACGGACGGCCAGTTGATGTGCCCGCTGGTGGCCAGTAAAACTGCCCGGTGATGGCCAATAGATCTGCCCACTGCTTGGTTCGGCGGGGTTGGCCATCGTCGGGTCTTGTTAGTTCAGTTGGGTGACTCCTTTTCCGGCGAGGGCCTGGGTGAGGCGGATGGAATCACCGTTGGTTTGGCAGACGTGAGCGTGGTGTAGGAGCCGGTCAACGGTGGCCGTGGCGAGGGTTTTGGGCATGAGCTCGTCGAAGCCTGCCGGGTGAAGGTTCGAGCTGATCGCGACGGAGCGCTTTTCGTAGGCGGCGTCGACTACCCGGTAAAGTCCTTCAGCGGCGTCTGTGGCCACCGGGAGCAGGCCGATGTCATCGATCACCACGAGTTCCGCGCGGAGGATTCTGGTCACGGCGCGGGTGACGCTGTCGTCGGTGCGGTGGGCGCGGATGAGGGCGCCGAGGTCTTCGAGTCTGAACCAGGCCACGCGCATGCCGGCTTCGACGGCTTGCTGGCCGAGGGCTTCGAGGAAGAACGTTTTCCCGGTGCCGGAGGGTCCGCAGACGACGAGGTTTTCCCTGCGGGTGATCCATTCCAGGGTGCGCAGGGCTTGCTGGGTTGGGCTAGGGATGGACGAGACGGCGGGGTCCCAGGCGTCGAAGGTTTTCCCGGTCGGGAAGCCTGCTGCTTTGCGCCGGGTGGCGAGCATGGACCGGGCCCGGCCGGCGGCTTCTTCGGCGAAGAGTGCCTTGATGATCTCGGCCGGTTCCCAGCGTTGGGCGCGGGCGGTCGCGATCAGTTCCGGTGCGAGGGCACGGGCGTGGGGCATCTTCAGTTGCCGCATCAGCGCTTCGAGCTCGGACGGGAGGGCCGGGGCGGTGGTGCTTACGGGGCTCATCGGTTCTGCTCCTTGGCGGTGCTGGAGGGCGCTGCGCCCAGGCCTGCCCACGCGCTGGTGCCTTGGGTCAGGGAGCGGGTCTCGTCCGCGGCGTGGGTGGTGGTGCGTCTGACGTTCGCGTTCAGGATCGAGGCCAGGTCGCCGTGGGCGAAGCGGCCATGGAGTGCCGCGTCGCCCAGGGCCCGGTCCACTTGCTTGGTCCCGGCGATTTTGGCCAGGGTCACGGCCTCGGCCATTTTCAGGTTCATCCTCCCCGTCCCGGCCGCGGCGGCTTCGACCAACCACGTCGCCGCGCCGGCGCCGATGGCCAGGAATTCGGCTTCGTCGGCGGTGCGGGCTCTGGGTGTGTAATCGCCCGGGACCCGGGTTCTGATCCCGGGGAAGTGCTCATCGTTGATGGCAGGGCTGCCGGGCCTTGCCCGTTCGTGCCGGGCGACCTCAACCGGACCACCGGGGCCGTGATGGACGATGATGACCTGCTCGCCCGGGCCGCTGCCGTGGACGCGGACGAACACCCTGGTCCCCAGCAAGTGCGCCGGGACGGAATACTGCGCGTTCTCGAACGTCACCATCGGGGTGTTCTCCGGGACCGTGCGGGCGAGCCCAAACGCGACCGTGTGAGCAGTCTCCGGGACCCGATGCAACCGGGGCGCCTCCTCTGCCAGCACCGCAGCGGGTTTACGCCGCGTGGCACGGTGCTCCCGGTTATTCACCTCGTCCATGAAGACCTCACACGCCTTCTCCAACTCCGCGAACGTGGAGTACTCGGCCCGCAGATTCGTATCGGTCGGCACCAGATCGGCCTTGGCCAGCTTCACCGACGCCTCGACCCCACCCTTCGTGGCCGGATCGGCCGGCTGGCAGGTCAGCACGGTCACCCCGTAATGCCGGGCGAAGTCCAGGGTCTGCTGGTTCCGCACCGGCACCCCGGCCACGTGCGCGGTGGTCACCGTCTTCTCGTTATCCGTCAGGACATAGGTCGGTGCACCGCCTATGATCCGGAAGGAACGGTCCAGCGCGGCGAAGACGCTCGGAGCGGTCCGGTCCCGCAGCGGGATCACGATCCGGAACCTCGAGAACGCCAGCCAGGCCACGAACAGGATGGTCTTCACCCCGCCGATCCGCGGCCCGTCACCGAAGTCGTACTGCAGCCACATCCCCGGCTCCGCGATCCAAGGCCGGTGCACGCGCACATGGCCCAACCGCCAGGCCGCTTTCACCTGCGCGATCGCCCGGCGGGTAGACCGCTCCGACCCCACATAACCCAGAGCGAGCAGCTTCTCGTGGGCTTTATCCGCGCGGATCCGGCCCTTGGACGTCTCGACCCATTCCTCGATCTTGGGCAAGAACGCGTCCGTGACACGATCACGGGGCGCCGGTTCAGCGATCGGCCGGCCCGCGTCCCGCGCCGCAACATGCCTGGCAACAGTGTGATGGCAACAGCCCGTCAGCTCCGCGGTTGCACGCAACGATCCGGTCAGATCGTAGGCAGCAAGAATTTCCATGATTTCTCCGTCAGACTTCATACAGGGCCTCTTCCTGGGCGACATTCGATGCGACTAGACACCGTCATCAAATCCCGGGGAGAGGCCCCCGCCGCTTAAGACGCGGCAGGACAAGTAAGGAAGTGGGCAGATCTCATGGCCACCAATGGGCAGTTCTACTGGCCGTCAGTGGGCACTTTCGTGGCCGCCTACGGGCAGTTTTTCATGGCCGCTAACAGCCCACCGTCGGTTCCTCGAACCGGTCCCGGCACGCCGCGATCGCGGTCGCTGCCGCCCCGTTTTTTCTCGTCAGTCTCTTCGTTGCCTGGAGGTAGGTGCGGGTATGGAATTCCTGGACGTCGTTTTGAACCGTAAAACCACTAACGGCCCTTTCCTGCCGAACAAGGTCAGCGAAGAACACCAGCAGCTGCTGATGAAGGTGGCCGCCGCGGCGCCGTCCCAATTCAACTCCCAGCCCTGGCGCTTCGTCCTCATTGAGGAACGGGAAACCATAGACAGGATCGCCGAAATCAGCGGCTCCAGCATGAGTAAAGTCATGTCCGAAGGGACATTCTTTGAGCGGTACAAGAAATATTTCCGCTTCAGTCGACAAGAGATGGAGGAACAACGCAATGGAATGCTCTTTGACCAACTGCCGGCCCTCCTGCGCCCGTTCACAAAACGGGTTTTCACGCCGTCAGGACAATCATTGATGAACACTCTCCGCGTTCCACAGACCCTGGGAGAGGAGAACCGGAAACTGGTGGCGGGCTCCCCACTTCTCATTGGGCGTTGCTGGACCGCGGTGAGTACCGGCCAGGGCAACTATCAGCCTTTTATTCCGTATTCAGCCTGGGCGCGGCGATGGAAAATCTGTGGCTGACCACAGTTGAACTCGGGATGGGCATCCAATTCATATCCTTCCCCATGGAAGCTCCCGAGAATTGGAACAGCATCAAGCAGTTGCTCGAGGTCCCGGAGAACCTGGAACTTATGGCCGTGTACCGCCTTGGCTACTTGCCCACCAAACATCACAGGCCATCCATCGACTGGTCCAGTCGGGAGCGCAGACAACCTTCGCAGTATGTCTTCCGCAGTACCTGCGCCACTCCTCAATCGGGGTGGGACGAGGCATCCTAGGTATCCACGAAAAATCCGGGAGAACCTGCCATCAAAAAACACAGGCATGGAAACTCACGGCCCACTCGATCGAGTCAGACAGCAGAAAAGGTGTCGGCAGAGGCTGCTCACTCAAGCGGCGAAAACGGCTCCAACCCAGTGCGCACGACAGGGCCGCCACTCCCACCTCTTCATGTTCCGGTCACGTGCCCCGGAGAAGGCGAGCAGCATCTACGTCATTAGCAACCGATGGACGGTTTCGCACAACCGGCTTTCTCTTGGGCGCAGCTCTAAGGAATGAGCTACCCGGGCTGGTCCTCTCCGGTGCTCCAGCCTCTGGCCCGCGTGAAGGCTGGTAGAACTTCCCCTGTCCCGAATAAATTTTGCTCGGAGGAGTAGAGCAAGGTTGCGTGGAGGCAGTCCAGGCCACGGAGAGCATCTGTTGCCTTAGCCAAAGCGTCACTGAAATCGGTGCCTTTCACTGCGAAGCATCCGGCACTTACCCCAGTTCTATATTCGAGGAAATAGGGCATAGCGGACAGCATGACAGTGCGAAAAACCGGAGGCTACAGTCTAAGGGCCCGACATTAGTGCCGATTCCAGCATGTGCCCCGGCGCTATCCTCGACGAGTGCATACGGGAAACTGGTAAGGACTACCTCGACCGCGTTCCAGCAGATCACGCTGGTCTGCTTCCACTAGGGGAAGCGAGCCCTTGGCCTTGCCCATGGATCTCTGCCTGGTCTTATGAGGAAAATAACCCGACGACGGCGCCGCCAACGCAAGCAGGACAGCCAGCGCGAGAGTTTGGATGAGTCCCGGACCAAATTGCTTGGAGCATGAAAGGAGATACCCCTGCCCAACGTTTCCGCGTTGTAGCCTTCTTAGCCTCCCGCATTTAGACCAAAAAGCCGATAACGGATATTCTGTAAATCTGTACCGGCTGGGCCGAGCCGGGAGTAGTTTGTCCGATTGGGTGACGGGACTGTCCGATTTTCGGTGGATCCACGGTTGGCATTTAGTTGATTCTTCCGTCGAAAGCGATGGCGAAGGCGTTGAGCGCCGGCTTCCATCGTGTGGCCCATCGTGCCCTGCCTTTGCCTGTTGGGTCTAGTGCCCGGGTGGCGAGGTAGAGGCATTTCAGGGCCGCCTGCTCGGTGGGGAAATGGCCCCTGGCCCTGACCGCGCGCCGGTAGCGGGCGTTGACGGATTCGATGGCGTTGGTGCTGCAGATGACCCGCCGGATTTCGACGTCGTAGTCCAGGAACGGCACGAACTCGCTCCAAGCGTTCTCCCACAGCCGGGTGATCGCCGGGTACTGCTTGCCCCACTTGCCCGAGAACTCGACGAAGCGGTCCTTGGCCGCAGCCTCGGACGGTGCCGTGTAGACCGGACGCAGGTCCCGGGACATTTCGTCCCAGAACTGCCGGGCGGCGTAGCGGAAGGTGTTGCGGATCAGGTGCACGATGCAGGTCTGAACGACGGCCCGCTCCCAGACCGTGTTGATGGCCTCAGGCAGGCCCTTGAGCCCGTCGCAGACAGTGATGCAGACATCCTCGACGCCGCGGTTCTTGATCTCGGTCAGCACTGAAAGCCAGAACTTCGCTCCTTCGCCGCCGTCCCCGGCCCACAACCCGAGAATGTCGCGTTCACCGTTGACGCTGACACCGATAGCGACGTAGACCGGGCGGTTCGTGACCTGCCCGTCGCGGACCTTGACGTGTATCGCGTCGATGAACATCACCGGGTAGACCCGGTCCAGGGGCCGGTTCTGCCACTCGGTCATCTCGCCGATGACTTTCTCCGTGATGCGCGAGATGGTGTCCTTGGAGACCCCGGCGCCGAACACCTCTGCGAAGTGGGCCGCGATTTCCCCGGTTGTGAGCCCCTTAGCGCTCAACGACAACACGATCTCATCAACACCGGTCAGCCGGCGTTGCCGCTTGCGCACGATCTGCGGATCGAATGTTGAGCCGGTGTCCCGCGGTACGTCAATCTCCACGGGCCCGATCTCGGTCAGCACGGTTTTCGTGCGGGTGCCGTTGCGGGAGTTCCCGCTCCCGCGCCCGGACACGTCGTGTTTTTCGTATCCGAGGTGTTCGTCCATTTCCGCTTCTAGCGCGGTCTCCAGGACGTTCTTTGTGAGCCGGTTCAACAGGCCGCCCGGGCCGACGAGGTCGATGCCCTGTTCCTTGGCCTGGGCCAGGAGCTGCTGCGCTAACTCTTGCTGATCCACATCAGTCGCCATGGGATCCATGGTGTCGCTCATGATCAGTCCTCCCCGCCAGGCAACGCCCGGCGTGTCAGGCCAACTGTGGATCCACCGTTATTCAGACAGTCCCTGGGTGACTTCCGCTGTGTAGCCGAAGACCCTGCAGGGGGAGTGCAGGGTCTTCGGGATCGCGGGGTTTGTTAGGCGGGTTGGCCGGCGAGGCCGTATGCCTCGTCGTCGGACGCTTGGGGGATTTTCATCTCGAAGGTCTCTGTGATGGAGGTGTAGTCGTGGTATCCCATTCGGGCCAGGGGCCGGATTTTCGGGATGTCGAGTCGGCCGTCGGGGGTGAGGACTTCGTCGTTGATGTGGATCCGTTCGACCTGTGCGAAGACGATGTCGATGGTCCCGACGTTGGAGTTGCCAGTCATTCTGTGTGTTGAGAGGTACTTGCATTCGAAATGAACGGGGCTCTCGGCAACCATGGGTGTGGGGGAGAGCTCGGCGTATCGCTTGCTGATGCCGGCGCGGTCGAACTCGTTTTCCTCGAAAGGCAGTGCCATGGCACTGATGTTGACGGCCTCACGGAGGTCGTAGGTGGCCATGTTCCAGACGAACCAGCCGGTCTGCTCCGCGTTGAGGACGGTGTCTTTCCGCCGCCCGTCCGGGTATTGGTTGGCGGAGAACATGACCATGGGCGGGTCGAAGGTCAGGTTCTGCCACTGGCTGTAAGGGGCCAGGTTTTCCACGCCGTCCGGGCTGATGCTGGAGAGCCAGCCGATGGGTCGGGGAACGGTGCAGCTCTTGAAGGGCGAGTAGGGGAGGGGGCTGCGCTCGAGCGCGGGGTCGTATTTCACAAGGTCTCCTCAGAGGTGATGGTTGCCGTTGCGGGGACAGCGGTCCCATGCGGCTTTCCTGAAATTGATTCAAAGGTCCTGGCGCGGTTTCGGACGGCGCGGGAGGTGGCGTAATACAGGCCGCCTGCGACGACGAGGCCAATGAGCCAGGCTACTTCTGCGCCTCCGAGCAGGTTGGCGATGGGGCCGACGTAGAGCGAGCTGTTCATGAACGGGATTTGGATGAGCACTCCGACGGCGTATGCCAGGAAGGCGCCTTTGTTGAAACGGCCGTATTCGCCGTTTCGGAGGAAGAGTTGGGCGATGCTGTAGCGCTCCTTGCGGACCCAGTAGTAGTCGACGAGATTGATGGCCGACCAGGGGGTCATGAAGTAGAGCAGGAACAACAGAAAGTTAGTGAAGTTGGTCAGGAAGTTGTTGGTGGCCGCCAACGCGATGGCCAGTGAAACGACCGAGATCGCTATGACGTAGAGCGAGCGTTGACGGGGGCTGACCCGGTCTTGGCCGGTGAGGCTGGTGATGATCGTGGCGAGTGACATGTAGCCGCCGTAGGAGCTGAGGGTGTTGCCGGTGAGCTTGCCCAGGATCACGGCGAGCAGGACCAGCGGCCAGATGGCGCCGCCGAGCCCGGCGAGGTAGCCGACCTGGTCGTGACCGAAGGCTTTGCCGCCCAGGGCCGCGGCGAGAGCGCCCAGGGTCATGGCCAGGGAGCCGCCCAGGACGCTGCCCAGGAAGGTCCAGCCGATCGTGGCGCGCTTGGGGGTGTCCTCGGGTAGATACCTCGAGTAGTCCGCAATATACGGTCCGAAGGTCAGCTGCCATGAGGCCGAGAGGGAGATGCCCAGGACGAACGCGGCCCCATCGAACGCGTTGGTCTCCACGACTGGGCCGATGTTCCCGTCGGCGATGATGCGGACGAGGAGGATGACGAACACGACGGCACTCAGGACGGCGGCAATGTGCGAAAACTTGTGGATGTAGCGGTAGCCGATGATGGCCAGTGTCGCCGACATGAGTGCGAAGACCATGGCGCCCACCTGCGGCGGGACGTGGAGCAGGGTGCCGATCGCCTGGCCGCCAAGGACCAGGCCCGTGGCGTAGAAGCCGACGTAAATCATCAGGGCCAGGACCAGCGGCAGGATCGCCCCGAAGTAGCCGAATTGCGCCCGGCTCTGGATCATCTGTGGCACACCGAGTTTGGGGCCCTGGGCGGAGTGCAGGGCGGTGAAAAACCCGCCTACCGCGTTGCCCAGGATGATGGCCGGGATCGACCAGAGAGCGCTGTTGCCCAAGATGACAAACAGGGCACCTGTTACGACTGCGGTGATGGATGTGTTGGCAGCGAACCATACGAAGAGCAGGCTCCTGGGCTTGCCGTGGCGCTCTTCAGGTGGGATGTAGTCGATGGAACGCCGTTCGACGGTAAGGGTCTTCGCCATTGCAGACCTCAATTCTGTTGAAAGTGGGAAGGGGAGGTGAAGCCAGTCACACCAGTATGCGACCGATATACCGGTTGTGCAAGGGGTTCGGCTAGAGTGGGAGCATGATGCAGCAGGGAAAAGCCGCCCAAGCCTACGAGGAGATTGAACGCCTCATCGTCTTCCAGGAACTTACTCCCGGCTCACTTGTCTCCGAGGCGGTCCTGATGGAGAAGACCGGCCTGGGCCGGACCCCGGTGCGGGAGGCCCTGCAGCAGTTGGCCCGGAACCGGCTCGTGGAGATCCACCCCAACAAAGGCGTACTCGTCCCACCCGCCTCAGTAGAAGCCCAGTTAAGGATGCTCGAACTCCGGCGGGTACTCGAAGCCCTGGCGGTGCGTCTGGCCTGTGAAGCCGCAACCAACCTTGAGCGCAACGCAATGCAGGAAATGGTTCAGCTGCTCGAGGCAGACCGCTTCACGCTCAGGCAGTACCTGGACACAGTCAAGGAAACCCACCAGATGATCGTCGCCGCGAGCCATAACGAATACCTCGCCGACGCCATGGCCCCCCTCCAAGGACTCTCGCGCCGATTCTGGATCACCCACGTCCGGGACGAACAAGCCGAAATCAGCCAGGGATCACGCCTACACGCCCAAATCCTCCGCGCCATCCTCAACCGCGAAACAGAGGACGCCGAAAAAGCAAGCCATGCCCTCAACGACTACCTCGTAGAGTTCGCCTACCGAACTGTGCGCGCACGCGTGGAAAGCCGCTAGCCAGCACCAGCCAGTTCGGGAGCCAGAGGAAAACGCCCACTACCGACACTGGGAAAACAACCCCTTTTGCTGTCACTCCCTCGACTCTTTTAGAGAGCCGATAATTGACGTTTCGTAAAGGTGCGGAACTAGTCGGACTTCCGCAGCGCCGCCCAGGCCTGGAAGCCGCCGATGAGGTCTGTCGCCGGGTCAGGCCCAGCCGTTGCAGGGTGGGCGCAGCGAGGCTGGAACTGTAGCCCTCTTTGCACACCACCACGATCCGACGGTCAGGGTCGCCTGCGATTGGGAGCCGGTGGGGACTTGACGGATCCAGCCGCCATTCAAGAACGTTTCGGTCAATGACCACTGCTCCCTGAAGGTCACCGTCGCGCTCCCGCTGATCGACCGGCCTAGTTTCCATAACAAGGGCACCGTCGGCCATCTCCCGCCCCAGATCAGAAGCGTGGACACGGTCAAGCCCGACGCGGCTCTCCGCCAGCATCCGGTCAATGGCAGGCATCTCGTTCATGTCGTTCCCTTCCAACAGATGCCCTTCACTGAAACCCGACGCCACTTAGCCCAAGCAGGTTAAGTACATCTTTCAGCATCGCCAGTGCGGCCCCGGCAGGGCTGGAGCGGCCGCCCTGCACCGTGAGGTCGCCAGCCTCGGGGCAGCTGAAGACCATTGCCTTCTCCGGGCCGGCGACGTGGAAAAGCGGATCCGTGGGCGCCACGGCTTCCAAGCGAACGGTAACTACCATCGGCCGCTCAAGGGACGCGCGCGCCACGGCGCGGAGGCGGAGTCCCTGCCGGGCGGCGGCCAGAGCCAGGGCCGGCGCCCGCTGATCGATCGGTTCCGCCTCTACCGCAATCCGGGCAACGTCCCAGTCCCACAGCAGCCCAGCAATAAGCCGAACCTTCGTGGCCGCGTCCTTCCCGGACAGATCCGCGGACGGGTCCGCCTCTGCAATACCGCGCCGCTGGGCCTCCAGCACCGCAGCGTCAAGCCCAATACCTGCGGCCAGCTGGTCCAAAACGAACATTGACGTCCCGTTCGGGCAGGCCCGCACCGCAGTGCAGCCCATCCCGTTCAGCGCCACGCGGGCAAGGTCCGCCGTGGGCAGCGCCGCCCCGGTTGCTCCCGAAATCCGGATCCGGCTGTCGCCTTCAGCAGCGGCCTGCTCAAGCTCGCGCCAGTTGCTGAGGACGTGGCTCTTCGTCGCCGTGACCACATCCACGCCGCTCCGCAGGGCAGCCAGCGTCTCCTGCAACGCCCGGCCGTGAGCTTCGGGCGAAGACGGCAGAGCTTGGACCAGAACAGCGGCACCAGTGCTGGCCAGCGTCTCCCCAAGAGGACGGAGAGGCCCCCAGGAAGAACGTTCGGGCACCCCGGAGCCGGGCGAAAGGACCACCTGAGAAGCATGCCCCCTGATGGCAGCGATCCGCAGCCCGGAATCCTGGCCCAAAACGGCATCCCCGAAGGCACGGCCCACGGCACCGAAGCCGGACAGTACCAGCCGCACGCGTTCCACCAACGCCCTACTTCTTCGTCATCCTGTACCGCTCAATCTGCCGCAGCCGCCGCAGGAGGCTGTCCCGCCGCGGGTGCGGGACGGCGTCGGGCTCTTCCGCCGTGAGGTCGATGTGCTTGGTGCCGTACTGCCAGAGGAGGAGGTCGTCCAGGAGCCGGTCCGGGCCGGGGGAGTAGCGGTGGTCCAGGGCCCTGCGGACCTCCGTGATCTGGTTGGCGCTGAGCAGCCCGGCCAGCTGCATGGTCTGGTTGAGCCCGTGCGCGGCGAGGAGCTCGGCAGCCCAGCCCCAGTCATCGTCCACCTTGCGGTCCACGTGCGGAAGCAGGGTCCGCCATACATCCCGGATACGGTTCGGCGTCAGCGGGGCCGCGCCCTCACCGTCCATGTCCCAGTAACCGCGGACCTCCTCGTAGTTTTCGTGAAGGTCAGAGAAGGCGGTTTCCACTGTTTCCAGCATGGCGGCGGTGGCGGTGAACTGCCGGTCGAAGTGCGGCGTCCAGGCGCGGGGGTCCTCGGCCTTGAACCGGATATCGTGCTCAATCTCGCTCCACGCGTGCGCGAAGATGGTGCGGATCTGGCACTCGAAGAAGTAGCTGCCGTTGGGCTGCAGATCCGGGTTGAAAACCTGCTGGTACTCCTTGACGGCTTCATTCTGGATGGTGCGCAGGATCAGGTGCCGGCTGGAGTACCCGTAGGTTCCTGACTCGATGGAACCGATGTCCTTTTCCCGGTCGCCGCGGCAGTCGAAAAGCTGCCGCTGGCGCTTGATGATGTTGGCCACCGCAGCATTCTCCGCCGGCAGCTTGGTGATCACCCGGATGCCCACCATGTCATTGAGCGTCCGGAAGGGGTCCGGAAATTTCAGGAGCCTCCGCCCACCCGGTTCCAGTGGCTCCTCGGTGCGCGAGATTTTCTCCTTGAAGGACTCTACGGTCTTGGTGCGGCCGGTAACGAACAGCGGCGTGACCTCGCTGCCCTTCAGCATGTCACGCAAAACCAGCAGGACATCGCGGGTAACCAGCTTCAGGGCAGGCCGGACGCGCTCATAGATCTCCACGTTGTGCTGCACCGACTCACGCAGCGGTGCGTCCAGACTTTCCCAGTTACTCGGCATGGTCCCAGCTTACGGCCGGGGTATGACAGGAAGCCTACGTTGCGGCGGCCGACGTGGAGCCGCGCACCACCAGCGAGGTCTCCAGCGTGACGCCGCCGTGGCCCAGCGACTTTCCCTCCATGAGGCTGCGCAGCTGCTCCCCGGCCTTCTGGCCCAGGGCGGTGGCCGGCAGGTGCACACTGGTCAGGCCCGGATTGCTGGTGGCCGAATAGGGCAGGTCGTCGAACCCGGCCACGGCCAGCTCCTCCGGTATCCGGATCCCCGCCACGCGCGCTTCCTGCAGCACCCCGTACGCGTGGGTGTCGGTGGCGCAGGCGACGGCGGTAACCCCCGCGCGCTGCCAGTCCGGCCACGCTTCGGCGAACGCGCCCGCCGCCGCGCCGACGTCGATGGTGGTGCTGATAATGCGTTCCGGGCTGACGCTGATGCCGCGCGAGGCGGCCTCCTCCAGGAACGCCGCGCGCCGGACGGCGAACGTCTCGGTGCCGGTCACGCTGTCCACATAGGCAGCTTCCCTGTGCCCGGCGTCGGCCAGGTGCGCCGCCAGCTGGCGTGCCCCGCTGGCCACATCCAGGTTCACGGAGGGTGCGTAGGACTCGAGGCCCGGCGCATCAAGCAGGACAAGGGGCGACGGTGACGCGAGGTCTTCGAGGAACCCGGCGTTGGGTGCGTCCACCAGCAGCCCCGCCGGCCGCAGGGACATCAGCCGCCGGACATCGGCGGCCTCCGGAAACTCGCCGGCCTCGGTGACGGACAGCAGCAGCTGGTACTGCGGCCCCAGCGACTCGCGCACCCCGGCAATCACTTTGGCGAAGAACGGGTTGGAGATGTCCGGCGCCACCAGGATCACAATCGAGCTGACCCCCTTGGCCAGGGAACTGCCGATCCCGTCCACCACGTACCCCAGCTCCGCAATGGCCTCCCGCACCCGGGAGATGTTGTCCTCGGCCACGCGGCCTGCCGTCTTGCCGTTGGCCACCAGTGACACCGTGGCCACCGAAACGCCGGCCCGCGCGGCGACCATCGCCGCCGTCACGCGCCGCGGCCGTGGCCGTTGCTGCTGCACCTGTTCCCCGGAATCCATACTTTGATCGTAGTAGGCGCCGCCGGGCACCGGTCACGCCCCAAAAGGCTGGGCGCGGTGGGAGTGCTGGCCTTCCATGCTCAGCAAGGCATTAAGCGTTTGACGTGGAGTGATGCCCACGTTCACGTTAAGCGCTTGACGTGAGCCACGAAACCCTGTCATGATCACTCCCGGAATACTCAAGACCCCTGCCCGCAAGGCAGGCCCCAATGACGTGGAGCACCATCGTGGAACCAAATCCCCAAGCGAGCCAGTACCGGACGGGTTCAACAGAACCCCGGAAGATCATCCTGGACTGCGATCCCGGCCACGATGATGCCGTGGCCCTGCTGCTGGCACACGGCAACCCCAACATCGAACTGCTGGCCGTCACCACGGTGGTAGGCAACCAGACCCTCGAAAAAGTCACCCGCAACGCCCTCGCCGTCGGCACCATCGCCGGCATCACCGGCGTCCCCTTCGCCGCCGGCTGCCCCCGCCCGCTGGTCCGCAGCATCGAAACCGCACCGGACATCCACGGCGAGTCCGGCATGGACGGCCCCGCCCTGCCGGAGTCCACCATCGAGCTGGACCCGCGCCACGCCGTCGACCTCATCATCGACACCGTCATGGCGCACGAACCCGGCACCGTCACCCTGGTCCCCACCGCCGGCCTGACCAACATCGCCATGGCTGCCCGCAAGGAACCGCGGATCGTGGAACGGGTCAAGGAAGTGGTCCTGATGGGCGGCGGCTACCACGTGGGCAACTGGAGCGCCGTGGCCGAGTTCAACATCATCATCGACCCCGAGGCCGCCCACATCGTCTTCAACGAGAAGTGGCCTGTCGTGATGGTGGGCCTGGACCTCACCCACCAGGCACTGGCAACCCCGGACGTCGTGGAAAAGATCGCCGCCATCGGCACCACCCCGGCAAGGTTCGTCACCGAGCTGATGGACTTCTTCGCGCACACCTACAAGGACGCGCAGGGCTTTGACTACCCGCCGGTCCACGATCCCTGTGCCGTCGCGTACGTGATCGACCCCAGCATCGTCAGCACCCGCAAGGTCCCCGTGAACATCGAACTTCAGGGCAGCCTCACGCTCGGCATGACCGTGGCGGACTTCCGCGCCCCGGCCCCCAATGACTGCCACACCAGCGTGGCCGTGGACCTGGACCACGCACGGTTCTGGGACCTCGTCACCGACGCGCTGGTCCGCATCGGCGAGCCCGGCGCCAATGCCAAGGCGGACGACGGCGGCAGGCACCAAGGTGCAGACCGCGCCCAAGGCAACGCGTCCGACGTCGAATCCGGCCACAGTGCCCAGCTCACCGCCGGAGGGGTCAAGTAGATGGCCACCGCAACCATGACTGAAACCAAAACCGGACGCGGCAACATCGCCGCCCTCATGACCGCCCTGTTGGCCGCCTGCGTGGCGTTCCAGCTCAACGCCTCCATGCTCAGCCCCGCCCTGGTGACCATGGGCCAGGAACTCAAGGCGGACCAGGCCCTGATCGGGCTCTCCCAGACCTGGTTCTTCACCGCCGCCGCCCTGTTCTCCCTGTTCCTGCCGCGCCTGAGCGACATCATCGGCCGCAAGAAGGTCCTGGTGGGCATGATGCTGCTCATGGCCGTGGGCTCCGTCATTGCGGCGCTCGCCCCGGACATCACCTGGCTCTTCGTGGGCCGCATCATCCAGGGCGTCAGCGGCCCCACCGTCCCGCTCTGCCTCATCATGCTGCGCTCCGCCGTCAGCAACCCCCGCAAGTACGGCACCCTCATGGGCCTGATCACCGCGGTCAACGGCGGCGTGGCCGGCGTGGACTCCTTCGTGGGCGGCTACTTCGCCGAGCACTTCGGCTTCCGCAGCATATTCTGGCTGATGGTGGTCCTGGCCCTCGCGGCCACCGCCCTCATCGTGTTCCTCGCCAACGAGAGCAAGCCCGGCGCCGGCACCCGGATGGACTGGCTCGGCGTGTTCTTCATTGTGGTGGCCGTCGGCGCCCTGCTCACCGCGCTCAACGAAGCAGCCAAGCTCGTGGGCGGCTTCAACTCCGGCACGCTGCTGCTGAGCCTGGCGCTGGTGCTGGTGTCCGCCGCCGCCTTCTTCGCCTTCTGGCGCACCGAACAGCGCGCCGCCCAGCCCATGGTGGAAACGGTGCACCTGCGCCAGCGCGCCACCTGGGCACCGCTGCTCACCACCACCCTGACCATGACCGGCATCTTCGCCGTCATCAACGGCATCGTGCCCGCCTACGTCCAGGCCGCCAGCCCGGGCTTTGGTGTGGGCCCCACCGAAATGTCACTGATGATCCTCACCCCGTACGCCCTGCTGGGCTGGCTGGTGGGCCCGCTCAGCGGCAAGCTCGCCCCTGTCCTTGGCTACACCAAGGTGCTGCGGATCGGGCTCCTGGGCAGCATCGCCGCGCTCGCCGTCATCGCCTTCCTGGGCCTGCACAGCCTGCCCATGATGATTGCCGGAACGGTCTTGCTGGGCATCATGTACGCCGGTACGGTCAACATCATGCTCAACGGACTCGGCGTTGTCCTCTCGCCCGCCGGCAACCCCGGCTTCCTCCCCGGCATGAACGCCGGCGCCTTCAACCTGGGCGCGGGCCTGAGCTTCCTCATCCTGCCCGCCGTGCTGGTGGCGACCTCCGCGCTCGGCGATGCGGCCACGTCGTACCTGACCGTCGTCGTGGTCGGCCTGGCCCTTACCATTGCCGCCTTCGCTGCTTCGCTGCTGATTCCCAAGCCGGTTGAGGCCGAGGTGGCCGCATGACCAGCGCGGGCGTTGGGCACCCGGGCCGGATCGTCGTCGTCGGCTCCCTCAACGCCGACCTCACCATCTACTGCGAACGGCTCCCGCAGCCGGGCGAAACGGTCCAAGGCAACGGCTTCGCCGTGAACCCGGGCGGCAAGAGCGCCAACCAGGCCGTGGCAGCAGCCCGGCTGGGCGGCCATGTCAGCCTGGTAGGCGCCGTGGGGGAGGACGCCAACGGCAACATGCTCGAGGCCTCGGTGGCGGGGGCAGGCGTGGACGTCAGCCACGTGCGCAACTCCAGCGAGCCCACGGGTGTCGCCGTCATTGCCGTTGACGCCCGCGGCGAAAACAACATCATCATCTCCGCCGGCGCCAATGGCACCTTGTCCCCGGCGGACGTGGCCGGCGCCGCGGACGTCCTGGACGGTGCCGCCGTCGTCAGCCTCTGCCTGGAGGTGGCCATGCCCACCGTGCTGGCCGCAGCCCAGGCAGGGCACGACGCCGGCGCAACAGTTCTGCTGAATCTCTCGCCGTACGCGCACATTCCGGCGGAGCTGGCGGAACTGACAGACGTCCTGCTGGTCAATGCGCACGAGGCGGCGCTGTTCCTTGGCCCCGGCGCCTCCGTTCCGGGGGCAGACGCCCACGCGTCGCAATGGGATACGGTCCGGGAGCGGTTTGCCGGGCGCGGGATCCGGCAGGTCCTGGTGACCCTCGGCGCGCACGGGTCCGTGGTGCTGGATTCGGAGGCGGCTCCCGGCGCCCAGGTGACCTTCGTGGCGCCCACCCGCGTGGCCGCCGTGGACACCACCGGAGCCGGGGACGCCTTCACCGGTGCGGTGGCGGTGCGGCTGGCCGCGGGCGATGCGCTCGCCGATGCCGCAGCTTTCGCCTCCGTGGCCGCCGCCCTGGCAACCACCCGGAAGGGGACGCAGGCGGCGTATCCGGAAGCGGCCGACGTCGAACGCCGCCTCGGTACCGCCTAAACCGGCCGTCTGCTCCGTACTTGTGGTTTACGCACCGCACAAACGACCGGTACGGAGCAATCGATGGGCTATGCGTGGGCCTGGACCTGCACGGACGCGCGTTCCACGGCAGGGCAGTGGATCTTTGCCGGTCCGCCCGGGGCGGGGTCGATTCCCAGCAGCACCCGGACCCCGGCGGCGCCGAGTTCATAGTGCGGCAGGGCCACGGTGGACAGCGGCGGCCGGAGGTGCGCGGCGATGACTTCCTGGTTGTCGAAGCCCACCACGGCGACGTCCCCAGGGATGGCCAGGCCGTGTTCCCGCAGGCCGTCGTAGAGGCCCATGGCCATGCGGTCGTTGTAGCAGAACACGGCAGGGGCGCCTCGCTGAAGCAGCCCGGCCGTGGCCCGGTAGCCGCCTTCCTGGTCCGGATAGGCCTCCATCACGAGGTCCGGATCGAACGGAATTCCGGCGTTCCCCAGGGCCTGGCGGTAACCTGCCAGCCGCCCGTCCTTGGCCGGTGCCGGAATGGTGGCGTTGATGAACGCAATCCGCCGGTGGCCGTGCGCCAACAGGAGTTCCGTCGCGGAGCGGCCGCCCTGGACCTCGTCCGGAACTACGGCGCGGGCGCCCTGTTCGTTGGAGAAGCAGTTCACCAGGACGAAGTCCGCTTCCCGCAGCGGCGGCGGGATATCCGTCTGGCGGTGGAACCAGGTGGAGTAGAGGATGCCGCGCACCTTGTACTCCAGCATCATGGCGATGGCGTCCTGCTCCAGCTCGCCGTTGCCCTCGGTATTGGCGATGAGCAGCGCGTAGCCGTGCTTCCAGGCCTCATCCTGCGCCCCGTGGATGATCTGGCCGGCAAATGGCGTGGTGGCTACGCCGTCGGCCACCAGCCCAATGAACTTGGACGTCCCGCTGACGAGTGTTTTGGCCATGGCGTTGGGCCGGTAGCCCAGGGTGCGGATGGCGTCCGTGACGCGCCTGCGGGTTTCCTCGGCAATGCGGGCGTCCTTTTTCTTATTGACCACCAGCGATACCGTGGCGGTGGAAACGCCGGCCGCTTCTGCCACCTCGCGAAGGGTCACGGGATGCGGCCGCTCAGGCACCTTTGGCGAGGGGCGCCCTGTTTCCCGCGCGGATGCCTCCGCGCCATTCTCCGTTGAACTCATCTGCCCTCCTTCAGGAGTATAACCACCGGACCTGGCCCTCATCCCTTGGTCGCCCCGCTCTCGAGCCCCTGGATCATGGCCTTGTTGAGCACCAGGAACACCAGCAGCAACGGGGTGATGGTGACGCAGACGGCGGCGAATGTGGCCGTCCAGTCCACCTTGCCCATGGCGCCGATGTAATTCTGCAGGCCCAGCGGAATGGTCTTCAGGTCCTCCGACAAAACAAAGGTGTTGGCGAAGATGAAGTCGTTCCAGATGAAGATGCTGTTGACCAGCACCACGGTGACCACCGTGTTCACGGACAGCGGCAGGGTGATCAGCCCGAAGATCCGGTACGGCCCCGCGCCGTCCAGGGACGCCGCTTCATAGGTCTCCCTGGGAATGTATTCGTAGAACGAGGAGAACAGGTATACGGACATCGGCAGCGAGAAACCGGCCAGCGGGATGATCATCGACTGGTAGGTGTCCAGCAGGTTCACCTGCGAATAATCGATGAACAGCGGGACCAGTGCGATCTGGACCGGGACGATGATCCCGATCAGGAACAGTCCGCGGACCAGTTTGCTGAGCCGGAACCCCAGCACCTGGATGGCGTAGGCGGCCATCATGCCCAGCAGCACGATCATGACATTGGCGCCCATGGTCACCACGAAGCTGTTCAGGATGTTCCGGCCCAGGTCCCCGGTTTCGAAGGCCCTGGCGTAGTTCTCCCAGGTCAACGAGCCCGGGAGCGCGAACGGGTCTCCGCTGGCGAAGTCCTGCTCGGTGCGCAGGCTGGTGAGGAACAGCCAGGCCAGCGGATAGACCTGGACCACCACGATCAGCATGATCAGGACGCGGGACAGGGTGCGGAACAGGTCCGGCCGGCGCTTGCGGCGCCTTGCGGCGGGCTTGGGAGGTACGACGGCGGGCGGCCTGGTTGGCGGGGCTGCCTGGGTGATCATGCGTCTGCCTTCCGCTTGAGCAGGAACAGGATGAGGCCGACTGCCACGAGGCACTCGACCACGATGAACACCGAGATGGTGCTGGCGTAGCCGAAGTCCGTGCTGGTGAAGGCCGTCTTGTACATGTAGGTGGTGAGCAGCTCCGAGGACTGGCCGGGGCCGCCGTTGGTCATCAGGTAGGGGATGTCGAACCCCCGCAGGCCGTAGGTGGTGGCCATGATGGTGGTGGTGATCCAGACCGGGCGGATGTACGGGAACCGTATTTTGCTGAACAGGGTCCAGCGGGACGCGCCGTCCAGGACCGCGGCCTCCTCCAGTTCCTTGGGCACCGCGAGCAGTGCCGCGTAGATGATCAGCATGTACAACCCGGTGAACCGCCAGCCTTCCGGTGCGGACACGGCCGCCAGGACCGTGTTCACATCCGACAGCCATGGCCGTTCCAGGCTGCCCAGGCCCACCCAGGCGAACAGCTGGTTGAGCAGGCCCACCGGCTCCAGCGAGTAGATCCGCACGAACAGGAAGGCGATGGCCACCGTGGAAATCACGGCCGGCAGCAGGTAGAGCGTCTTGATCAGTTCCCGTCCGCGGCGGAGGGAGGTGAGCAGGCTGGCCACCAGCAGGGCTCCGCCGAGCTGCAGGACCAGGCAGATGGCCAGGTAGGCCAGGGCGTTCGCGAAGGCCCGCCAGAAGATGTCGTCACCGGTGAACATCCGGAGGTAGTTGTCCAGGCCGACGAATTCCATGTCGCTGATGCCGTTCCAGGAGAAGAAGCTCAGGACCAGCGACTGGAAGATAGGGAAGAGGACGGCTGCGCCGTAGAGCAGCAGCGGGGGGAGCAGGAAGACCAGGACGGAGGTCCTCGATCTGTTCGGAAGCATCCTGTGGGGGAGCATGGCTGGCCTTTACTTGAAGAACTTGGGGGCGTTCTGGGCGATGGTGCTGTCCATGGTCTCCGTGAACTGCTGGGGCGTGATTTCGCCCTGCACCAGCAGGACCAGCTCCTGCTGCAGCCGGCCGTTGGTGGTGGGGTCCAGCTGGGTGTCCCACGGCATGGCCTGCTTGGACCCGAGGTCCTTGGCCTGGTCCAGGGCCTTCCGGTACAGCGGGGTGGCATTGGACGGGATGGTGGTTTCGACGTCGGTGGTGGGGGAGAGTGCCCCTGTGGCGGCGTATTCAGCGGGGTACTTCTGCAGGGCGAACTTCAGGAAGTCGCTCACCAGCGGATCGTAGGTCTTGGCGTTGACCGCCATGCCGATGCCGGACGGGGACACGAACTCGTTGGCCGCCGTCACCGAGCCGGCTGTGGTGGGCAGGGTGAAGAAGTCGATGTCGTCGCGCACGGCAGGGTTGAGCTTGTCCGTGGCGAGGCTGGGCAGTTCCCAGGTGCCGATGTTGTACATGGCGGCCTGGCCGGAGGTGAACTGGTTCTGCGCGTCTGAGTAGCCCTGCGCGGAGAACCCGTCCTGGAAGCATTTGGCCTTGCCCAGTTCCGCAAGCCAGTTGACGGTCTTTTGGCCTGCGGAGTCGGTGAACTTGGCGTCGCCCTTCTTCAGTTTCTGGACGAAGTCGGGGCCGGCTGCCCTGAACGGCTGGTAGGCGACGTACCGCTCCAGCGGCCACTGGTCCTGGCCGTCGATGGCAAGGGGGGTGATTCCCTTGCTGCGCAGGGCGGTGCACATGGCGGGGATATCGTCCAGGGACTTGGGTACGGCCACCCCGGCCTTCGCCAGGAGTGCCTTGTTGTACCACATGAACTCCAGCTCGAACTGGAACGGGATCATGTAGAGGGAGCCGTCGTCGAAGCGCTGGTAGTCCAGTGCCCCGGGGCGGTATTTGTCGTAGATCCCCAGGGTCTGCAGCAGTTTTCCGGCATCGAGCATTTTGCCCTGTTTCGCCAGCTGCTGGGCGAAGGGCGTGGCGTCCGTGTCGAAAAGTTCAGGCAGTTTGTTGGCCGCCGCCAGGGTTTCGAGCTTCTGGATGTAGGAAGGCCGGTCAGGAGTGGTGATCAGGTTCAGCTTGAAGCCCGGGTGGTCCTTGCCGTAGTCGTCGGCCAGCTTCTTCATGATGTTGATGACTGCGCCGTCGGCCGGGCGGGACAGCAGCCACGAAATTTCGCGCGGTTTGATGTCTCCCGTTGGCGCGACGTTGGCGGTATTGGCGGTGCCTCCGCCTCCGCAGGCGGTCAGGGCCAGGGCCGTGACTGCTGCGGCGGCGGCAGCGCGGAACAGGTTCTTCATTGCGGCAATCTCCCTTGATTGGAGTGGATCATGTGGAACGGGTCGGGTGGAACGGAGGAGTGGTATTCAGTTGTCCGTGCGCTTGCGTACTTCGAGGTCGGTGACTGTGACGCATCCTTCGCCGGCGAACACGCCGATTGCGCCGGCGGGAAGGTCGTAGATCCGGGTGCTGAGCGCCACCTGGCGGTCCACGACGGCGACGCAGAGGTCCCCGTCCACCACCACTTCCAGCGTGTGGCGGCCGGGTGGAAGGTTGCAGGGACGCTCGAGTTCGATGGCGAAGGGAACATCGCCGGACACGTGCCACTGGGCGTCGCCGGTGGTGGTCCGGGGCCAGCGGTCGAACACCAGGCGCCCGCGCTTCGGTTCGAGGCGGAGGATGTAGGAGCGGTCACCGTCCGGGCTGGAGCGGAGCAGCATTCCGCATTCGGTGGTGCCGGCCTGGATATCGAACACCGCCCTGGCATGGAACTGGGCGGGCAGGTTGTTGGTGGCAACGGCGGCGCCGTAGCCGTCCGGCACGTCCAGCCGGAGGGGCAGCCCGGTTTCAAGCTCCAGCGGCACCTCGTCCCAGAAGCTCTCCACCAGCTCATCGGCAAACCCGAACGACAGCGTTCCGTCGGGGTTCTGCCGCGCCTCCAAGACGGCCATGGTGCCCGCCCACTGCCAGGCGCCGTCGTCGGAATTCCCTTCCTTGCTGGCAATCCAGCCGAAGAAAAACCTCCGGCCGTCCCGCTCTGCCGTCTTGGAGGCGTAGAAGGCGCGGCCGTCAACGCTGTCCAGGGCAGGGACCGTCCATGGGCCGGTGGGGCTCTTTGCCATGCGGTACCTGGTGGTGAAGGTTTCGGAGAACTCCGAGAAGACCATGTACCACCAGCCACCCCATTCGAAGACGTCCGGGCATTCGTGGGTGATGTAGCGTCGCGGATCCCAGAACGGGTCCGTGTGGGTCCAGGTCACCAAGTCGGTGGAGACGCACTGGGCAATAACGCCGCGGCGGCGTTCTGGGCCGCCGGCATGCCGGGCGGCGAGCAGCATCCGCCACACTCCCGCTTCCTTGTCGCGGAAGACGAACGGATCGCGCCAGTCGGCGGACCCGTAGCCGTCCGGTGCGCCGAACGCGAGCTCCGGGTGTTTCGTCCAGGTGGCCATCCCGTCCGCGCTGCTGGCGTGCATGACCAACTGCAGCGGCAGGCCGTCCGCGCCGAGGCGGGCCGGATTCTGGCCGGTGTAAAACAGGTGGTGGATGCCGGACTCGTCGGCCACAATACTGCCGGTGTAGCAGTTGAAGTCCGGCTCCTCCAGTGTCCCGTGCGCCAGTGCAACACCGTGGTCCTCGAACTGGACGAGGTCCTTGGTGGTCACCAGGTTCCACGCGGTTCCCGGTTTGGGCTCGCTGCGGACCTCGTGGAGATAGAAGAGCTGGAACTCGCCGTTCGCCTGGTAGGGGATCAGGTCCCCCACCCAGGCATCGGCGGGTTGAAAAAAGACTGGATAGCCCATCGGCGGTGATGTCCATTTCTGCTAAAGCGTTTGATCACCATGAAGGTAGCGCGGAATGGTGACCTGATCAAGCGTTTTAGCAAAATGACTTTCCAAGCCTGCCGCTTTGCCCAAAACCCTTGACCGCCGATGTTTCCGCTGGTTAGCCTCTTCTGCTTAAGCGCTTAATCACCTGGTATCCGGATGGACCGGGGACGGTCCCCCGCATCCAGCGCCCTCCGGCGAAGCCGCCCCATGAGAGGAAGTCAACGATGACCTACGCCATCTCCCGCCGCCACATCCTGCAGGGAACCGGAGCAGGAGCCCTTGCCCTGCTCGGCAACAGTGCCAGGCGGGGGACCCCCGCCAGGGCCCAGCGGTCCCTGCGTGCGCACTTTCACCTGACCCCGCCATCGGGCTGGCTGTGCGACCCGCAAAGACCTGTTTTCCTCGGCGGCACCTACCACCTCTACTACCTGCATTCCGCGCAGAACAACGGGCCAGGCGGCTGGGACCACGCCACCACCGAGGATGGCGTCGCCTACGAACACCATGGTGCCGCTTTGCCGCTGCGGCCGGACTTTCCCGTCTGGTCAGGGTCGGCCGTCGTGGACACTGCGAATACGGCCGGCTTCGGCGCGGGCGCCTTGGTGGTCCTTGCGACGCAGCCCACCGACGGTATCCGCAAGTACCAGGAACAGTATTTGTACTGGTCAACCGACGGAGGCTACACGTTCACTGCCCTGCCGGCCCCGGTAATCCCCAATCCGGACGGCCGGACCGCCACCACGCAGGCGGAGATCGACAATGCGGAATGGTTCCGCGACCCGAAGATCCACTGGGATACAGCCCGCGGTGAGTGGGTATGCGTCATCGGAAGGGCTAGATACGCCGCCTTTTACACTTCTGCCAACCTGCGCGACTGGTATTTGCAGCGGAACTTTGACTACCCCAACCACGCGTTGGGCGGCATCGAGTGCCCGGACCTTTTCGAGATGACGGCCGACGACGGCACCCGGCATTGGGTGCTTGGCGCCAGTATGGACGCCTACAGCATCGGGCTGCCCATGACCTACGCCTACTGGACGGGAACGTGGGACGGGCAGCAGTTCCTCGCGGATGACGTGGCCAATCCTCAATGGCTGGACTGGGGCTGGGACTGGTATGCGGCGGTGACCTGGCCTGCCGTGGAAGCGCCGGACTCGCGGCGGTATGCGGTGGCGTGGATGAACGACTGGAAGTACGCCGGCCGGGACGTCCCCACCGACGCAACAGACGGCTACAACGGCCAGAACTCGATAGTGCGGGAGTTGCGGCTGGAGCGCCAAGGCGGGGGGTGGTACAGCCTCCTGAGCAGCCCGGTTGCCGCACTCGCAGCTTACGCGACGTCCACGACGGATCTACCCGACCGTACCGTGCATGGCAGCACCGTCCTGCCGTGGAGGGGCAGCGCCTACGAGTTGGAGCTGGACATCTCGTGGGATGCCGCCACGAATGTGGGGGTTTCCGTTGGCCGCTCCGCAGACGGTTCGCGGCACACGAACATCGGCAAGTACGGTTCGGAGGTCTATGTTGATCGCGGACCATCGGACCTGCCCGGATACTCGCTGGTGCCCTACTCGCGGGCCGCGGCACCGATCGATGCCGCGGCGCGGTCGGTCCACCTGCGAATTTTCGTGGACATGCAAAGCGTGGAAGTGTTCGTGAACGCCGGCCACACGGTGCTTTCGCAGCAGGTGTTCTTGGCGGAGGGCGACACCGGCATTTCGTTCTACGCTGACGGCGGTCCGGCGGTCTTTTCAGGTGTCACCATCCGCGAATTCGCGGACACTGTGGCCTGATTCCGTCAGTCACGGCCCGCCAGGGTGACGCCTGTGTGTTCCGCGAGCCGGGCCAGCAGGCGGTCCTGGAATTGCGGATCATCGGCGGCCGGGTGCGGGGCCTGCCGGTGCTGGTGGTACCAATAGCCGCCGCTGGACAGGGCTGCCGGGTCGTCACTGGTAGCGAGCCATTCCTGGGTGCGGTGGCCCAGTTCCAGGCTGTCCGGTGCTGAGCGGCCGCCCATCCGGGTGGGCACCCATCCGGGATCAACCGCGTTGCTGGCAATGTCCGGCGCCAGCCTGGCCACTGCTGCCGACAGCGCCGTGACGTGCAGCTTAGTGGTGGAGTAGGAGGCCGTCGTCGTGCGTCCTGCCCAGTCCAGGCCGTCCAGTCCGGTGTCGCCGCCGCGGTGCATGCCGCTGCTCAGGTAGATGAGGCGGCGGGGTCCGGGGATCAGCGCTGTCAGGAGGTACGGGGCCACCACGTTCACCGGCAGCAGCGCCGCGCCGCTGAGGACGCCGGCGTTGTGGATGACGGCGTCCAGCCGGCCGATTCGGTTGGCGTCGGCCGCGATCTGCCGGACCTCGGCCTGGGCCGCGAGGTCCCCGACAATGCACTGTGCCCCGCGGTCCAGCAGGTGCTGTACCGCGGGGATCCGCTGCGGGGACCGCGCGTGCACGATCACGTCGTGTCCGTCCCGCAGCAGCGTGTCCGCTGTTGCCAGGCCGAGCCCTACGGTGGATCCGGTAATGAAGACGCGTGCCATGCGGGGGCCTTCCTGATAAGTGGTGGTTCCCTACGCTACCCGCGCCGGGTCAGCCGCGCTTTCGGCCCAGGATCAGGGCCAGCACGCCGTCAAAGACCACAAGCACCACGCCCACGCCCAGCAGTCCGGAGTTGACGCCAGTGTTCGGCGCGGTTCCCGGTTCTGGGGCGCTGGGTGCTGCGTTGGCAGCTGCCTCCCCAACGTGCGCGCGGCCCGTTGCGGCTGCGGCGTGGTCAATGGAAAGGGAGATCGGTGCTGGCGCCGGGGTGGCGGCGGCGTTGGCGGCTGCGCCGTTGGCGCCCAGCAGGCCGCCTGCGATTACGGCGCTGAGCAGGCATCCTCGGATAGTGCGGTGCATCATTTGGGGTTCTCCTGAAAGTTGGATCGGGCCTACTGCTTAGCCCGGGACTGGCTCGTTAGCGCTGGGACGCTGAAGGCCTCAACTAGTCAGGGGATGATCCGGGATCGAAGGACACCGGTGGCATGGCCAGGGGCGAACCGCCTTGGACGCTGGACGGGCCGGCCTCGGGGATCTGCAGGGTATGGGGCGCGAGCCATGCGGGCAGGCCCGAACCATTGCCGCTGGTTGAACCGCTTCCGCCGGCAGCGGTGCCGGGCGGCGCGTCAAGGGGCCCTTGCATCGGCGTGTTGTGCGGTTCCGCCCCCGGCAGTTGGGGCGCGCCGGCGGCGTGCACGGGCTGCAGGGTGAGCGGCGGGCCGTTGCCGGGCAGCCGTTCGTGGAGGGGCAGGAGTTTAGGGCCGGCCAGGGCTGAACCCGGCGCAATGCCCGTGGGCGCAGCCACCGATGCGGCTGCCCCAGCGGGTGCTCCCCCTCCGGGCGGCGGGGCGTCGGCAGCCGGCGGGAGGGTCGCTGCGGCCGGCTGTTCTCCGGCCGCCACGGGCGCAGGCAAGGGGACGGCGCTGAGAACAGGGTCAAGGACCGGGGCCAGTGGTTTGGCCAGTGGTTCGAGGACCGCGCCGGCCACCGGAACCACGGTCCCGCCAACAACACGGTCCACCGTGCCCAGGGCCGGATCCACTGCTGCGGCTACCGTTCCTTCCGGGACGACGGTGTTGACCACCGGGACGGTCTCCGTGACGTGGTCGGCCAGGGCGGCGGCGTCCTTGGCCGCCGGCTGGATGGGCGGCACTGCCGCAAGGGCTGGGGCTGGCTTGCTGACAGTGCGGGAAGGTATGGGGTCCAGGGCCTGCTGGCTAACTGCGGTAGCGACCCCTCCCACGGCAGGCGGGGCAGCAGCCAGGAGTGGGTCGTTGTGAGCGGCGGAATCAGCGGAGGCGCCCGCAGCGGACAGTGCGATCCATGCAGCTGCTGCCGCCACGGCGAGCAAAAGGGGGCGGAGGAAGATCCACGCATTGAGTTTTGGCTCCATGCCGTACGCCTCCCCCCGGACTCACCTGCAAACAATGCTGCCCACAATAAGCACAGCCCTGCGGCAGAGTCCAACAGCTCAGGCTGAGTCCGTTGGGGCCGCGCGGTGGTCGATGCGTGCGGTTACCGCGTCGATGCGGTCCATGGCTCCGTTGAGTTTCTGGACCGCGGCCCACAGGTCCGGCTGCTGTCGACGCACCGTATCCAGGCTGTCTCCCGTGGAGCGCAGGGAGCCAAGGTCGAAGCTGACATTCGTGCGGGCGCCTGCCACCGCGGCCCGGAGGGCGCCGAACGCAACAACAACGTCCGCAACCAATGAACGGTTGCCCTTGGTCGCCAGCCAGGCGAGGTCGTCGATGGCTTCGATGGCCCGCTCGCCAAGGACAGCCGACGATGCTGCAGCTTCCAGCGACGCACGGCGGACTGCCTCGTCCCGTTCCGGCCCCGGTTCCAGCCGGAAGGCAGCACCGAAGGCTTTGGAGGCGGACGCATCGTCATCAGCCAACTGCAGGGCTTCCCGGCGCAGCGCCTGTGCGCGGGTCCGTATCTCCGATGGCTTCCCGCCGTCGTCCTCGCCACCGCTGTAGCCGGCCACCATCGACGTCAGTGATGCCGCCACCGCCAGCATCAGGCCGGTACCCGCGCCCCCACCCGGTGAACCCGTGGACTCCGCCAGTGCGCGCGTCCAGTCCTCGACGGTGGATGCCTGGGTTGTTGCTTCAGCCTCTTCCATGCCAGGAATGGTGCCCATAAATGTGGCAGGCTAAACGGACACCCGGCAGGACGCCCGGACTCGCCCAGTTTTCGAGGCCCGGGCGGCCAGTGTGACAGGAGGCCGCTTCCCAAGGACGGATGTAGTCTCGGCAGGGTGCAACGCCACCGCTATGACTACGGCCAGGACCCCAGCCAGTGGGGCGAGCTCTTCCTGCCGGATCTTCCTGCGGGCAGAAAGCACCGGGGCGTTGTGGTGGTGATCCACGGCGGCTACTGGCGCTCCACGTACGGCGCCGAACTGGGGGAGCCGCTGGCGAGGGACCTGGCGGAGCATGGCATGGCCGCCTGGAACCTGGAGTACCGCCGTGCCGGGAACGGCGGAGGCTGGCCGGGGACCTTCCGGGACATCCTCGCGGGCATCGGCAAGCTTGCCGCGCTCGCAGAACCGCACTCGCTGGACCTGGGCAAAGTGGTGGCGCTGGGCCATTCCGCCGGCGGCCACTTGGCAGTGTGGGCGGCGGGCAGGGACCGGCTGGAGGGGCTCGGGGCGGATGCCCGGCAAGTGAAGAATACGAACGACGGCGTCCGCCTCACCGGGGTAGTCAGCCAATCCGGCGTGCTGAACCTTGCCGAAGCCGAGAGGCTGGGCCTGAGCAACGGCGCCGTGGGCAACCTGCTGGGCGGACCGTCGTCGGACTTCCCCGGGCGCCACCGCATGGCCGACCCCATGACAGCGCTGCCACTGGACGTTCCCGTCTTTGCCGTCCACGCGGCGGAAGACGATGATGTTCCCCTGGGCATGTCCACAACGTACGTGGACGCCAGCCGTTCCGGACCCGTCCCGGCACGGCTGATCACGGTGCCGGGGGACCACTTCGCGCTCATCGATCCCGCCGCGGAGGCCTATGTGACGTGCCGCGAACTGGTTGGAAAGCTGCTCGGCTGACACGACCTGCTGACGCCGGCCTCTTTCTGGCAGAGTATGACCATGCTCACAGTGATCGGCGAAGGCCTTGTTGACGTTGTCCAGCGCGCTTCCGGAATCGAGGCCCACGTGGGCGGAAGCCCCCTGAATGTCGCGGTGGGCCTGGCCCGGCTGGACCACCCGGTGCAGTTCATCGGCCGTTACGGCCGGGACGCGTACGGCGACTCGGTGGCGGCGCACCTGCGCGCCAGCTCCGTCATGCTGCCGATGCCCCCGGACGAGCTGCCCACCAGCGTGGCCACCGCACTGATTGACGACGACGGCGCCGCCACCTACACCTTCGACCTCGCCTGGGAGCTGCCGCACCTGGCAGACCGGCTTGGCTTCATGCTGCAGGGAACCACCCTGCTGCACACCGGCTCCATTGCCACCATGCTGGCGCCCGGTGCCACCGAGGTGCTCGCCGCCGTCGAATACGCGCACCCGTCCGCCACCATCAGTTTCGATCCCAACTGCCGCCCCAGCATCATCACGGACGTGGACTTTGCCCGGCGCCAGGCGGAAAAGTTCGTCACGTTGTCCGACGTCGTTAAGGCCTCGGACGAGGACCTGGCCTGGCTTTACCCGGGACAGGATGTGCTGGATTCGGCCCGCAAGTGGCTGGCGCTGGGCGGGGAGGAAGGTCCGGCGATGGTGGTGGTCACCCGCGGTGCGGACGGCCCGTGGGGCGTGTGCCGTGCCGGCGAAGCCGCCATTCCTGCGCCCAGGGTGGAGGTGGCGGACACCGTGGGGGCTGGGGATTCCTTCATGGCGGCGCTGCTGTCCGGCCTGGTGGACCGGGAGCTGGACGGCGCCCAGAACCGGCAGGACCTGCGTGACCTTCCCGTCGAGGGACTCTCCGAACTCCTGCAACATGCCGCCCGTGCCGCGGCAGTCACGGTATCCCGCCCGGGCGCCAACCCGCCCACCCGGGAGGAGCTGCACGCGGCAGGAATGGAGGCCTGAGGCAGCATCCGGAGCGGGACGGTGCCTACCCCTCGTGGTTGTAGTAGGGCCACGGCAGGAAGCGGCGCTCACCACGTCGGTCCGGCCCGTCGAGGGTGACTTTCCCGGTGGCGGCCCACTCCACGCCGCGCGGGAACATGCGGATGAACTCGATGCGCCGGAACGTGTCGATGTCGTGGCCTATGGTGATCGTGAAGCTGCGGCCGTTGCCATAGTTGTTGATCCAGGCAAGAGGCTGCTGCGTATTGATCCCGGGAAGGTTGGCGAGGTTTTCCTCCGGGATATCCACCGGGTAATGCGGCATGGGCCATTTGGGTGCATTCTCGTAGGACTCCACGTCATCGAATACTGACAGCAGTACTTCCGCGCCGCCGTACAGCTGCACGCCGGTCAAGATGTCGTCACCCGTGACGGTCCATGTCCCGCTGACACCCTCGGTGATGGGATGGCGGGGCTCGGAGGTTTGCAGCCGGGCCTCGCCCCAGGGCCGCGGCCGCAGCCCGGTGGACACACTGAGCTTCGCGCCCCGCATGATGTTGTACTCCTCCGGGTAGCCCCAGTCGTCCTCCTGGACGGCGGAGCCGTGAAACCACACCATGCCCTTTCCGTCCTCGTGGACAAACTTCAGCAGCGCGGCATCGGTTTCGGCACCGAAGCCCACCGCCTTTTCGTGGTAGCCGTCCCGCCCCTCGAACACCACCAGGACCACGTCGTACTTATCGATGACGCCGGCTCCCAGTCCGCGCGGGTCCTCGACGACGCGCACGTGGAACCTGCCCGTGTCCTCCAGGACAGTGGTGAGCCACTGGTTGTGCGCGCGGAAGCGGCGGAATTCGTTGTCATGCTCCCGGGTCATGTGTCCGGACAGGATAAGTGCCCTCAACTTCTCGGCCACTGCGCCCACTCCCTCGTTCATCGATAGTTTTGATGGAACTCTACATACTTTAGTTTGAAAAGGACATAATGGTTGCTACGATCGGCTTGCCCCTACAGAGAGTGAGCAACGATGCTTCTCGAAAGAGACCTCATCCAGTCCGCAGGCTTCCGCAACGTTACGGAAGGAGGGCGGGTGACCGGCTTCCAGTTCCGCGTCCGGATGCCCTCCTACCGGGGCATGGCGGCTTCCCTGGTCGATGGTGTCGCCGTGCGCGTCGGCAACCTGGTGGACGTCGGTCCGGACATTCCGTTGTGGACCTTCGGCGGCCGGACCTTCACCCTGCCGGAGCTGTGGGTCAGCGAGGGGGTCCGCTGGCCGCTTGAGGAGGCGGCGGTGATAACGGTTCCGTTCGACGGCGGCCTTCCGCAAGGTGTCCACGAACTGAGCATCGAGCTGCGGTTACGGATGTCCTACATTCCTGAGGAGCACCAGCCCACCATCCACCGGGTCAGCCGCAAGGTCACGCTGGCACCCGAAGGCGGTGACGGGACGTTCCGCTACGGAGTTTCCCTCTACAGCTACATGGGCGATTACGGCACGGTCCTGGACCTCGAAAGTGCCCTGGCCCATGTAGCCGACGTGGGCGCAACAGGGGTCGAGATCCTCGGTGAGGGGCACGTTCCCGGCTATCCGGGACCCTCGCCGGCCTGGATCGATACCTGGTTCAACCTGCTGGAAAAGTACTCCCTGGAGCCCACCAACTACGGTTCCTGGATTGATACCAGGCTCCACCCGGGCCGGTCGATGACGGCCACCGAAGGCGCGCAGGCCCTGCAGCGGGACCTGAAACTGGCCCACCGGCTGGGCTTCAGCTTTGTCCGGCCAAAAATCGGTGTGGTCTCCAGCGACCTCGTGCCGGACCCCATCTGGACTGAATCGGTGGAACGCTCCCTTGACCTGGCCCACGAGCTGGGAATGGTCATCTGCCCCGAGATCCACTCGCCCACCCCCATCAAGCACCCAGTAGTGGATGACTACATCGGGCTCATTGAGCGGACCGGAACCAAGAATTTCGGCCTGCTCATCGACACCGGCATTTTCCAGGACCGGCCCATTCCGCTGCGTGAAGACGAGACCCGGGACACCCGTCCGGCGTTCCTTGACGGCATTGCCGTTAACCCCGCGGACTTCAAGGACATCGCCCAATACGTGGTGTTCATCCAGGCGAAATTCCACGACATCAACGAGCAGCTGGAAGACCAGCAGATTCCCTGGCGTCCCGTGCTCCAGGCGCTGAAGGACTCCGGTTACACCGGCTACCTCTCCAGCGAATACGAAGGCGAACGCACTCCCTGGCGTGCCATCGAGCAGGTGCGCCGCCAACATGCCCTGATCCGCAGCATCACCTCCGAACTCGACTGACCATCCCCAATCACGGTAAAGAGAACCATCATGCCCAACGGACTTCTTGACGAATCCAGCCTTCGCACCCACGCGGACGGACTTGCCCTTTCCCTTACCCTGCCGTGGTACCGGAGCCTCTGGCTCTCCTCGGTCACCAGCCTCCGGCTCACCATCGACGGCCGGGACGTCCCCCAAGAGGAGCTGTCCCTGGAGCTCGGGGGCACCCGATATGCGCTGACCGACATTCCGGTGCAGAGTGAAACCCTCTGGTACCTGCAGGAACACCCGCTGCTCATTGTCCGCCGCGACCAGCCCGCAGTTCCCGGGGACCACCACACCGTCCAGCTCATCGGCGAGCTCCGGCTGCCGTATATGCAGATTGCCCCGGGGCAGGATGGGGGCCCGGGCATGTACGTCCCCAACTTCGTGAACCAGACACTGGAGCTGGCCGTCACGGATGGGCCTGCCCCCGCACCCCTACTCAAGGCGGCGGCGGCACCCCCTCCGCCCGCAACCGGGGACGACCCCTTCTCCCTCGGGCTGACGCTGTACTCGGCAAGCGCCGAGTTCCGCGCCGGCTGGTACGACTTCGACGGGCTGCTGGACCGGGTTGCCGATCTTGGCATTGGCCCTGGGATCGAGATCGTGGCCTCCCAGGTGCTCCCCACCTACCCCCACGTATCGGATGGCTTCGCCCGGGCGTGGCAAACTGCATTCGACAAGCATGGCTTCACCGCCAGCTCGTTCGGTGCGAACCTGGACATGGGCCGGCGCCGTGACCGCGACATGACGCCGGACGAGGAATACGAGTTCACGGAGACCCTGTTCCATGGTGCAAAGAAACTGGGCTTCCCCCTGGTCCGTATCCAGAGCGCCAAGCCCGCCCTGCTGCGCCGCCTCCTGCCGCTGGCCGAGAGGCTGGAACTCAAGATGGCCTACGAAATCCACGCTCCGATGGGACCCAACTCGCCGGAAATCATGAAGGTCCGGGATGTTTACGCAGATCTCGATTCGCCGCTGCTGGGGTTCGTGGCGGATTTTTCCTCCACCATGCACAGCATGTCACCCACGCTCCTCCGTGCCGTGCGGCGGGCAGGCCTGGACGACGACTCGGTGGCCAGGCTGCAGGCCATCTGGGCCACCGACGCGCCGATGCGGGCGCGCCAGGAGGAGTTCATTGGCTACCTCAAGGGCCGGGCCTTCGATCCAGCCCGGCTTGGCTCCTTCGCCCATCTCGCCTTCAACATGCACGGCCATGTCAGTCCGCGGGAATGGGCAGACATCATGCCCCAGATCCTGCACGTCCACGCCAAGTTCTACGACATCGACGACGACGGCAACGAGCCTGCAATCGACTATCCGGAGCTGGTACGCGTCTTCGTCGAAGGCGGCTACCACGGGTACTGGTCAAGTGAATGGGAGGGCCATGCCTTCGCCGAACTGGGGGAGGTGGACCCCTTGCTGTTGGTGCGCAGGCAGCATGACCTGGTTCGGAAGAGCATGCGTTCCGTGCCGAAGGCGGAATCGAGGGCCGGCTCCTCGATGTGAGCAAGCCCCTCCGTGTTCTCCCTGCGCGGCGGCGCCTGTATGGGATGCTGGATCGGTGGACGATCCCGGCATGGAAGGCTTGGCCACCGCACGTGCGGATGGCCGGTGGTTCCAGCGCGCTGATGGCAAGGGCCGCAGGCCATGACGGTGAACGAGATGGTCCGCGACGCGGTCCTCGCCGGAACCGGACTGCCCATTCCAGGTCCGGACGGACACGTTGAAGTTCCGGCTGCGTCGGAACGCTTGCAGAATCTTGTTGAACTGGCCCGCACGGTCTGTGGCCAGCCGGTAACAGCCATCAACATCATTACCGAAGACCTCCAGTACCAGGCAGCCACGGCGGGCATGGAACCGTATCTGTGCACCAGGGAAGACTCGATGTGCGCGGTGGGGTTCCTCAGCGGTGAACCCACCGTCCTCGAGGATGCTTCCCTGGATTCCCGGTACCGCGACAACCCCTACGTGGACGGCCGGCGCAGCAGTGTCAGGTTCTACGCCTCCATTCCGCTGGTGACCGACGACGGGTTTGTCCTTGGCACCCTTTGTGCCGGCGCCCGGGAGACCGGCCGGCTCAGCGGCGAACAACTCCGAGGCCTTGAAATCCTCGCCGCCCAAATCGTCGACGTCCTGCAGCTGGAACACCGCGCACGCCGCCTGGCTGACGCGCTGGCCGAAGCCGAGCGGAGCAACAGCCATCTGGCGGAGTTTGCCGGCAGGATCAGCCATGACCTCGCAACCCGCTGACCTCGATCCTCGGATTCGTGGAACTGGGCGAAATGGACGCAGAATCAGGAGACGACGCCCGGCTTCCGGAGTATCTAGGCATTGTGGGCAGGACCGGGCGGCGCATGCTGGCGATGGTCGAGGACGTCCTGGCTTTCGCCACCATCGGAGGCGACCTGCAGCCGGCCGCGGTTTCCCTGGCGGAACTGGTGGGGGATGTCATCGCGGACCTGGCCACCGCCGTGGAGGAGTCGGGAGCGTCCGTGGACTCGGGGGAGCTGGTATTTACCGCGGACCCGGTCCAGACCCGGGTGCTCCTGCAAAATCTCATTCACAACGCCCTTAACTACCGCCGGCCGGGCGTGCCGCCGGTCATCCACGTCACCGGGCACCGCGGCGAAGATGGGGCGGTCCTGCGCGTAATCGACAACGGCAAGGGCATCGCCTCCGGCGACCGGGAACGCGTGCTCGATCCGCTGGTGCGCCTTGACCGCCAGGGTGACCCGCCCGGATCCGGCCTGGGCCTGGCAACCTGTGCCCGGATTGCCGCCGCGACCGGTGGACGACTTGACCTCGGTTCCGCGCCCGGGTCCGGGACTGTCGTCACCGTTCACCTGGGACCGGGCAGCTAAGCAGCCGCCGCGCGCCTACCGTGGACGTGGCATCGAGCGGCAGCCCGCGCGTGCGGGAGCGGCCCCGCCATCACGGCTCTTTATGCAATCCTTCTGCGAACCTTCGTGAAACTTATGTCTGTCATACGCGATACTTATGTGCTTTTTCTACACATCTCCCGCATACTTGTGAGTGACCGGGGTCACGACTCCGGATTCCTCGACAACGAAGTCTGAAAGGCTGGACATGACACAGCACCGTCGCTCCGCGGGATTGAAGGTGGTCGGCGCCCTCGCCGTTCCCACCATTGCGGCCCTCGCCCTCTCTGGCTGCTCCACCTCCGCCAGCAGCACCTCTTCCTCCGGTGGATCCCAGGAATTTTCGCTCTCCTTCGCCACCTCCAACAACATCGAGAGCCCCTTCCAGACGCTGGCGGAGGACTACATGAAGTCCCACTCGAACGTGAAAATCACGTTCAACCCACAGCCCAATGATTCCTACGACCAGACCCTGCGGACCCAACTCCAGGCCGGCAACGCCTCGGATGTCGTGGTCACGACGCCGGGTTCCGGCCAGGGGCGCAGCATCCTTCCCCTCGCACAGGCAGGCTTCCTTGAGCCGCTGGACGATGCCGCCAAGAAACTGGTTCCCTCCGGCAGCGACGCCCTCTTCGGCGCGGACAGCAAAGTCTACGGGCAGGCCATGGAGATCACTGTCGTAGGCCTGGTGGCCAACGAAACGGCGGCCAAGGCCTCCGGCATCACCGACTTCCCCGCAGACTTCGCCGCCTTGGAGAAGCAGTGCAAGAACCTTCAGTCTTCCGGTAAGTCCCTCTTCGCCCTTGCCGGCGCGGCTGCCCCCAACACCGGGCTGATGGCCATGTCCCTTGCTGCCAGCAGGGTCTATGCAGGCGATCCGGACTGGAACGCCAAGCGGACCGCAAACCAGGTAACGTTTGCCGGCTCGGACGGGTGGAAGTCTGCCCTCGACGCCGTGAAGAAACTCAATGATGCGGGGTGCTTCCAGCAAGGTGCGGCCGGCGCAGGATTTGATGCCATCACCCAGGGCCTTGCCAGTGGAACATCCGTTGCCGGCTTCATCCCCGCCCCAAGCTGGAAGCAGCTGAAGACCGCGGCCGCCGGTTCTGAATTCGATGTGCGTGCCCTCCCGGCCGAGCAGGCCTCGGACAAGGCCTACACGTTCGCCAGTGCCAACTACGCGTTCTCCATCAACGCCGCTTCCAAGAACAAGGATGCTGCCAAGGCATTCCTCGACTGGGCGGCTGAGCCGGAACAGACCAAGGCCTTTGCCGAAATTGACGGCGCCCTTCCCGTCAGCGGACTGGACAGCTATGACTTCAACGGCAGCGCCTACAAGAACGTAGCCGACCTGATCAAGGGCGGAAAGTACGGGCCCCTGCCCAACAGCCAGTGGCCCAACTCGTCCGTCTACGACGCCCTGGCCACCGGCGTCCAGGGCTTGATCACCGGGCAGAAGACCACTGACCAGGTCCTGCAGGCCATGGATGCCGCCTGGGGACAGTAAGTCTTCCACTCCACTACCGTTCCAACGACTCAACGGGACAAGCAAGGAATTATCATGACTGCGACGATGCAACCCAAGAGCGAAGCAGCAGAAGCACCCCGGCGAGGCAAGCGCGCTCCGGGGACGGGCCGCCCAGCCCGTCCCCGGGGCCGCTCCCTGGAATTTGGACACTGGTGGTGGGCGCTCCCCGGGATCGCCCTCGTCATCGCCATCCACTACGTGGCGACAGGCATCGGCGGGTTCTTCGCCTTTACCAACTGGACGGGAATCGGTTCCTTCAAGATCACCGGTTTGAACAACTTCGAGGCAATCTTCAAGGACCCCACCAAGGTCGGCGCCCTCTCCAACACACTGTTCCTCGCGTTCGGATCGGTACTGCTGGGCAACATCGCCGGTCTGATCATTGCGCTGGGACTCAACCGTGTGGTGAAGACGCGCTACATCCTCCGCACGCTGTTCTTCATGCCGGTGGTCCTCAGCCCCCTCGCCACCGCCTACATCTGGAAGTACATCTTCGATTTCAACGGTCCCATCAATGTCCTGCTGAAGGCGGCGGGGCTCGGTCAACTGGCGAAGCCCTGGCTCGCCGATCCGCAATGGGCCATCTGGACAGTCCTGGTGGTCCTCGTGTGGTCCTCCACCGGGTTCGCCATGGTGATCTTCATGGCCGGACTCACCGGTGTTGCGGTGGAGGTCGAAGAAGCCGCGGCAATCGACGGCGCCAACTTGTGGCAGCGCTTCCGGAACGTCACCCTGCCGGCGATCCGTCCCGCCGTCGCAATCGCCACAACACTGGGCATTGTCCAGGGCCTCCGGGTCTTCGACCCCATCATGGCACTTACCGGCGGCGGCCCGGCAGGGGCCACGGAAACGCTGGCCACCCAGGTGTACAAGCAGGCATTCGCGCTGGGCAACTTCGGCGGCGGCGCTGCCCTGGCCCTGGTGCTCGCCTTCATCATCCTGGTCTTCGCCGTGATCCAGCAGCGGCTGACGCGATCGAATCCTGAGGACTAATCCATGTTCCGCTACACGAAATTCACCCTGATCCGCGAAATCGGGCTGTGGGCCCTGGCCCTGGTCTTCCTCGCCCCGTTCTACTTCCTGGTGACCACGGCGCTGAAGCCGGACAGCGAAATGTACACCACCTCCGCCCTGGCGCTTCCCGGCAATCCGGACTTTGGCAACTTCGTGAAGGTCCTTACGGCAACAGGCAATTCCAACGTTATGGCCGGACTGGTCAACAGCCTCATCATCACCACCGGGAGCATCCTGGGGTTGATCGCACTGGGGTCAATTACCGGCTACGTTATTTCCCGCAGCACGCGCAGGTGGAGCAAGGCGGCGTACTACCTCTTCCTGGTAGCCATCATCCTTCCGGGCCAGCTGGGCGCGGTGCCGCTGTACATGGGCGCCCGTGGCCTGGGTCTCACCGGATCGGCCTGGGGCCTGATCGTCCTGTATACCGGGATGCTGCTGCCGCTCTCGATCTTCCTGTACTCGAACTTCTTCCGGGGCCTCGGAACGGACTACGAGGAAGCCGCCACGATCGACGGTGCCAGCAAGACCCAGGTCTTCTCCAAGGTGGTGTTTCCCATGATGGCCCCGGCTACCGGAACGGTCACCATCTTCGCCGGACTGATCGTGTGGAACGATTTCTTCACCTCGTTGATCTTCCTCGGCGGATCCGCCAACCAGACGCTCCCGGTAGCCATGTACTACTTCATCGGGTCGCTGGTCTCGAAGTGGAATTCCATCTTCGCGATCGTCATCGTGTCCATGATTCCCATCCTGGCGTTGTTCCTGTTCGCGCAAAGGCGCTTCATCCAGGGCTTCTCCGGCGGACTCAAAGGCTGATCCGCATGGCCGGCAACCGCGAGGCGTTTGAACGCTTCGTGGAGATCTTCTACACCCAAAAACGGGTGCGGGAAGCCTTCGGGTTCCTTGTTGCCGATAAATACAAGCAACACAATCCGACCATCCCGGACGGTCCGGAGGCCGCCATCCGGATGCTCACGCCGAAGTTCGACGGCTCGCCGGACTCGCGCTTCGAGGTCCAGCGGATCCTCGTTGACGGAGACCTGGCCATGGTGCACGTCCGGGCATCAGGACCCGGGCGTCCCGACGCCGCCGTCGCAGATATCTACCGCTTCGAAGCCGGGCGCATCGTGGAGCACTGGGACGTGCTCTAGCCCGTCCCGGACCACCCGGTGCACGACCACCCCATGTTTTAGCCACCCCATTTCCAAGAATTCCAGGAGACTGCCATGTTCCAGCTCGCACCCAATATCGACCTTTTGTTCTCCGAAGCAGGCGACAGCGCCGCAGACCGCGTACGCGCGGCCGCGGCGGCAGGCTTCGATGCCGTGGAAATGTGGGGTCCCACCGGTAAGGACATTCCCGCCCTCAAGGAGGCGCTGCAGGAAACCGGCGTCCAGCTCACCGCCCAGCTGGCCGAGCCCCGGATGCAGTTCATGATTCCGCCCAAGAACCACGAGCCCTTCTACGAGGGCCTCGATGCCGGCGTAAAGGTGGCACAGGAACTGGGCTGCCCGCGGATCGTCGTAGGCAGCGGCACCGGGTTCGGCGGCCGCAAGCGGCAGGACCAGCTCGATGAACTCATTGAGATCTTCACCAAGGGCGTTGCCCACATCGAAGGCTCGGGGATCACCCTTGTCCTGGAGCCGGTCAACATCCGGGTGGACCACCCCGGGGCGTTGCTGGACCGGACCTCCGAGGCCGTGTATGTCGCCAGGGGAGTGGACTCGCCCAACTTCGGCGTCCTCTACGACCTCTACCACTCAACAGTGGAAGGGGAGGACGTGGTGGCAGAGCTCGCCAACGCGGGCCGGCTGGTCAAGTACGTCCAGATTGCCGACGCGCCGGGCCGCGGCGAACCGGGATCGGGTTCCATCGACTGGGCCGCCAGGCTCACCGACCTGCAGCACAGCGGCTACGCCGGCCCCGTCGGGCTTGAGTACTACCCCACGATTGAGTCCGCCAAGTCTGTCCGGCGCATCCAGGAACTGGCGGCAGGACGGTGAGCAGCAGCCGCTACCCCGCCTCTGTCGATGTAGCCGTCGTGGGCAGTGGGCCCACCGCATCCGCGTACGCCCGCATCCTCAGTGAGCGGGCCCCTGGCGCCAGCATCGCCATGTTCGAGGTGGGGCCCACGGTCAGTTCTCCACCGGGTGCCCACGTCAAGAACATCGAGGATGAGGCCCGCCGTGCAGCCGCCCAACGGGCTTCGGAAGGCCCCGGCCCCGGGGCTGAGACGGTCAATTCCCCCGGTGCCGTGAAGAGCGGCGAACGGCGCGCCCGTCCCGGAACGTATCTGCTGCAGGACGGCTACGCCTTCCCGGGCGAGGACGGCATGCCCGTCGCGGCAATGTCCAGCAACGTGGGCGGCATGGCCGCCCACTGGACCGCCGCCTGCCCGCGCCCCGGTGGAAAGGAACGCATCGGGTTCCTGCCGGACTTGGACCAGCTGCTGGACGAAGCCGACCGCCTCCTCGGCGTCACCACTTCTGCCTTTGAAGCGGCACCGTTCTCCGGCCTCGTCCACGATCGGCTCGCTGCCGCCGTCGACGACGGCCGCAGCCCGGCCTTCCGCGTCCAGCCCATGCCCCTCGCCGTGCACCGGCGAGGCGACGGCCGCCTCGTGTGGTCCGGATCCGACGTCGTAATGGGTCCTGCCACCCGGGAAAACCAGCGGTTCGACCTGTTCGACGAGTCCCTGGTCCGGCGTGTCCTGGTGGAGGGCGGCCGTGCCGCCGGAGTCGAGGTGGAAGACCGCCGCGGTGGCGGAACGCACCGCATTGCCGCGCGCTATGTGGTGGTGGGCGGTGACGCCCTGCGCACCCCCCAACTGTTGTGGGCTTCCGGGATCCGGCCCGAGGCCTTGGGCCGGTACCTCAATGACCAGGCCCAAGTGGTGTTCGCCACCCGGCTGCGCGGCGTCAGTGCCGAGGAGGGGCAGTCCAGCGCGGACGGAGCCCTCAGTGAGCAAAGCGGAGTGACCTGGGTGCCGTACACGGATGAGATGCCCTTCCATGGCCAGATCATGCAGCTGGATGCTTCACCCATCCCCCTGGCCGACGACGACCCGGTCGTTCCCGGATCGATTGTGGGGCTGGGGCTGTTCTGCGCCAAGGACCTCCAGCGGGACGACAGGGTCGCCTTCGACGACACCGCCGTGGACAGCTATGGGATGCCTGCCCTGCGCATCCACTACAGCCTGACCGACAAGGACCGGGAGGTGCTTGAGCGGGCCAAGGAGGAGATTGTGCGGCTCGGCAGGGCCGTGGGAGAGCCGATTGATGAGCGGCCGTTCGTCCTCCCGCCGGGTGCCTCGCTGCACTACCAGGGCACCACGCGGATGGGACAGTACGACGACGGCGGCAGCGTGTGTTCCCCGGACAGCGAGGTCTGGCAGGTCCCCGGCCTCTTCGTGGCCGGCAACGGCGTGATTCCCACCGCCACAGCGTGCAACCCCACCCTGACATCGGTGGCGCTCGCTGTCCGCGGCGCAGGGAAAATTGCGGCGGAACTCGCCGATGCTTTACTTATGTCTGATTCAGACAATAGAATGACTAAATAATGAATAAGCGCACGTTGCCGCTATTCCGATGCCGGCAAGGCATGCCGCAGACAAGGAGGTCTCGATGATCGCCGACCGCATAATCGAGCAAGGAACACTTACCAGCCAGGACGGCCGCGCCGCCGTCGAGGTCCGCATTCCCTGGTACCGGGCCCTCCCCGGTTCATGCATCGCCGGGGCCGCCCTCACCATTGACGGTGTTGCCGCACCGGAGGAATCGCTGCGCTGGACCATGAACAACCGCACGTTCAGCTTCGGGGAGCTCGTGGACCAGACCGGCGAATGGTGGTTCCCGCTGGACTCCGCCGTCCTGTCCGGGGACCTTCCCGTCGATCCTTCCAAGGCAGGGCACGAGGTGCGGGTGGACCTGAAGCTCTACATTCCGTACATCATCACCGACCACGGCGTGCTGCACATCGAAGAGCACGACACCAAGACCATGAAGGTGGCACAACGATGACCAGCCTTGGCACGCCCATCCAGGGCGTCACCCTCTACAGCTTCACCCGCGCCTTCCACGGCCGGCAGTACGATCTCGACGGCCTGATCCGCAAAGTGGCGGCCGAGGGCTTTGGACCCGGGCTCGAAGTCATTGGCTTCTCCAGCCTGCGCGGCTTCCCCGACCACGTCGATGACAATTTCGTGGGGCAGTTCCGGGACCTTGTGGCGGAGGTGGACCTGGTGCCCACCTCGCTCGCCGTCAACGTTGACACCGGAATCCGCCGCGACCGGCTCATGAACCACGATGAACTGGTCGAATACATGCGCAAGCAGATCGAAGTGGCAGCCCGGCTCGGCTTCCCGATCGCCCGGGTTCAAATCTCCCTGACACCCGATGCCATGGAGAGCCTCCTTCCCGTCGCAGAAAAGTACGGCGTCACGCTGGCGCTGGAGGTCCACGCCGACCAGCACGGGGCACACGAACGCGTCCTTGCGCTGCGCGACCGCTACGAGAAGCTCGACTCCCCGCTCCTGGGGTTCACCGCAGACTGGGGCGCCACCGTCACCGGCTTCGCCCCTTCGCTGTTGGAGGCCTACCGCCGCCGCGGAGCGTCCGAGGACCTGCTCCAGCAGGTGGTGGACCTGTGGAACGGTTTCTACGCGGAAGGACCGCCCAACACCCAGAAAGTCCACGGCGAGCGGTTCGGCGCCTTTATCGGCCTGGCCGCACGCAACGGCCGCCCGGACCTTGGCATCGACTTCGCCATCAATGGAACCGGCCTCTTCGGCCCCGCGCCGCTGGACACCTGGCTGGAAATCATGCCGTGGGTCCGGCACGTCCACGGAAAGTTCTTCGGCATCGACGAGAACGGCGAAGAGCCGTCCGTTCCGGTACGCGGGCTGGTCCGCCAGCTGGTGGAGAACGGCTACTCCGGTGCGATCTCCAGCGAATACGAAGGCTGGCACTGGAACAACTGGCAGGACCCGTTCGACATCATCCGCGGAGAGCAGGCCGTCCAGCGCTCCGCCGCTGCCGACGCCGGCTCGGCCATGGTCACCGACGCCGCCGAAGCGCGACGCATCCTCAACAGCCACCTCGCCCAGCCCGTCCGCGGCTGACACCGAAGGGATCACAGAACATGTCAGAAGGAATCGCAGGCTCCGGCATCGAGCTTGGCATCACCCTTTACTCACTCACCTCCGAATTCGCGGCCGGGCTGTACACCCCCGAAACCCTGATCAAGGCCGTCGCCGACGAAGGCCTCGGTCCCGGCGTCGAATTCAACATCGCGCAAATGCTGCGCACCTATCCCGACGTGGATGACGACTTCGTGAAACTGTGGCGCGACAGCATGGACCGCTACGGCCTCACCCCGAGCGCCGTCGGCACGAACCTGGACATGGGCCGGCGCAAGGACCGGGACATGACGCCGGACGAGGAATTCGACTTTTTCGCCAGGCAGCTCAAGACCGCCAACACGCTCGGCTTCAACAAGATCGTGATCCGGTCCGCCGGCAAGGAACTGCTGCGGCGGCTTCTTCCCCTGGCCGAAAAGTACGACCAGAAGCTGGGCTACGAGATCCACGCCCCGCAGGGCCCCAACGATCCGAAGATCCTGCAGATCCGGGAGATGTACGCCGAGCTGGACAGCGACCGGCTGGGTTTCACCGCTGACTTCAGCTCCACCATGCACAGCCTCTCTCCCACCCTGTTCCGCACGCTGACCCAGATGGGCCTGCCGCAGGAACACTTCGCCGTCATGCAGGACATCTGGCGCAAGCCACTGCCCATGCAGGAACGCAACCAGGAGTTTGAGGACTACCTGCGGGAGAACAACTTCGATCCGGCGCAGCTCGGTCCCTTCACCCGGCTGGCCTTCAACATGCACGGCCTGGTTCCGCCGGAGGAATGGCTGGACATCATGCCGCAGATGTTCCACGTCCATGCCAAGTTCTATGACATTGACGAGAACGGCAACGAGCCCGCCATGGACATTCCGAGGATTGTGCGCCAGTTCGTCAAGGGCGGCTACCAGGGCTTCCTGTCCAGCGAGTGGGAGGGCCACGCCTTTGCCGACCTCGGCGAATCCGACCCCATCGAGCTCGTCAAGAAGCAGCACGCCCTCATGCGCAAGGCCATCGAAGAATCAGTGGTTCCCGCCTAAGGAGAAATCAATGCCTGCGATCGACACCGACCTCACCGCCGAGGTGGAGCGGCTCCGCGCCGAGCTTGGCGAAGCGCTCCGGTTGGCGCGCCGGGCCAACGACCGGGGGGACATCGAGAACCTGTTCAACCGCTACATGTACCTTCACAACGCGTTTGAGGATGAGCAAATCATCCCGCTCTGGGTCAAGCCGGGCACGCCGGGGGTGCGTGCCCGGTACACGAACGCCGGGCAGTACACGGACTACGACAGCGTGATCCGGTACCACCAGGGCCGCCCCAAACCCGTCGGCAAGCTGATCCTGCACTACACCACCACTCCGGTCATCGAGGTGGCGGCCGACGGCAAGACCGCCAAGGGCGTCTGGATCATGACCGGCAACGAGTCCGGCCTGACCGACCCGGACGTGGCCAAGGAGAGCCCCGACTACATGTACTCGCCGGGCGAAGTCCAGGGCAAGAAAGTCTGGGCCCACTGGGTCTGGTGCAAATACGCGGTGGACTTCCTGCGCCAGGACGGTGAATGGAAGATCTGGAAGTTCCGCTGCTACGAGTTGCTGCGGGCACCCTTCGAGGAAAACTGGATCAGCTTTGCCGAGAAGAACCAGCACGCTTTCGCCCTGGACCTCATGTACTTCGGTGACGACGGAAAGCCCGTCTTCATGCCGCCCGCGGACCAGCCGGTCCCGAGCGAATACCACCCCTACAATCCGTCGGCCCGGCAGACGCTGGAACCGCAGCCGCCTGCACCCCACCAGACTTTCGTCGAGACCTTTGAGTAAGGACTAATCATGGCAACCCATAACTCCCTTTTCCAGGACGCCGACGTCCGCCGGCACCCGGAAGGCATCTCCGTTGCGGTGCAACTCCCGTGGTACCGGAGTCTGTGGCTGTCCGCCGTAGACGACGTCGCGGCAACCGTCAACGGCGTGGAAATCCCCAAGGAATCCCTCCGCTTCGAACTGCAGGGCAGGTCGTACTCCATCGCGGAGCTTCCGGAGCAGTGGGACACCCTGTGGTTCGTGGCTGACAAGCCGGACATCATCATCCCGCTGGACCGTGTTCCCGACGCCGGCGAGGAAATCGACGTCGAGGTCATCCTGACCCTCCGCCTCCTCTACATGCAGATCGCTCCAATGCGGTACGTGGGGAACCGGGTGGCCGTGGACCGAAAGGTTGTGCTGGCATGACCACCCTGCGCGTGGCCATGATCGGGTACGGGTTCATGGGCGCCGCGCATTCCCAGGGCTGGCGCACGGCTCCGCGGGTGTTCGACCTTCCCGCCGAGCCGGACATGGCGGTCATTGTCGGCCGGAACGCCCAAGCGGTGAATGAGGCGGCGCGGAAGTGGGGGTGGGCTGAGGCGGCCACCGACTGGCGCGACGTGATCGCGCGGGAAGACATCGACGTCGTCGACATTGTCACCCCGGGCGACTCCCACGCCGAGATCGCCATTGCTGCACTGGAGACGGGAAAGCACGTCCTGTGCGAGAAGCCGCTGGCCAACACCGTGGCCGAAGCCGAAGCAATGGCCGAAGCTGCGGAAAGGGCCGCCGCCCGCGGCCTTCGTGCGATGGTGGGGTTCACCTACCGCCGCGTCCCCGCGGTAACCCTCATGCGCAATCTCATTGCCGAAGGTGCGGTGGGAACAGTCCGCCAGGTCCGGGCCTCCTACCGGCAGGACTGGCTGGTTGACCCGGACATGCCGCTCGCGTGGCGCCTGCAGAAGGAACACGCCGGATCCGGTGCGCTGGGCGACATCGGAGCCCACGCCATCGACCTCGCCCAGTTCGTCACGGGCCTCACCCTCCGCACGGTCTCCGGCGTGATCGAGACCATCGTGAAGGAACGGCCGCTGCTCGAATCGGGCGCGGGGCTGTCCGGAACCGCGGGTGCGGGATTCGGCAAGGTAACGGTGGATGACATCGCCATTTTCACCGGCCGCTTCGAATCCGGCGCCCTGGCCTCCTTCGAGGCATCCAGGTTCGCGACCGGCAGGAAGAACGCGCTTCAGATCGAGGTTTCCGGGGACAAGGGGGCCCTCGCCTTCGACCTCGAAGACCTCAACAGCGTCCAGTTCTACGACCGGACTGCTTCCCCGGACCGCCAAGGGTTCCGGAAGATCCTGGTCACCGAGCCGGAGCACCCGTACCTGTCCGGGTGGTGGCCCGCCGGCCACATGCTCGGCTACGAGCACGGGTTCTCGCACCAGGTGAAGGACCTGGTGGAGGGCATCGCCAACGGTGCCCACCCGCAACCGACCTTCGCCGACGGGCTGCAGGTGCAGCAGGTACTGGAGGCAGTTGAACGCAGTTCCGACAATGATTCCGCCTGGACACGGGTCGCCGCCGGCGTACCCGCCCCGGCAGTATAGGGAGGAGACATCCGTGGCACGACCGATCACTTTGTTCACCGGCCAGTGGGCCGACCTGCCCTTCGAAGAAGTGGCCCGCCTCGCCGGCGAGTGGGGCTACGACGGACTGGAGATCGCCTGCTGGGGTGACCACCTGGATCCCTGGCGCTGGGATGACGACGCCTACGTGCAGGGCAAGCTGGACATCCTCGAACGCAACGGCCTGAAGGTGTGGACCATTTCCAACCATCTCAAGGGCCAGGCAGTGTGCGATGACCCGATCGACGAACGGCACCGGGGCATCCTTCCGGACGTGGTGTGGGGCGACGGCGATCCGGAGGGCGTCCGCCGGCGCGCCGCGGAGGAATTGAAGAACACCGCAAGGCTGGCTGCGAAGCTAGGCGTGAAGACGGTGACGGGCTTTACGGGATCGTCCATCTGGAAGTACGTTGCCATGTTCCCGCCGGCCACGGAGAAGATGGTCGACGCCGGCTACCAGGACTTTGCCGACCGGTGGAACCCGATCCTCGACGTCTTTGACGAGGTGGGCGTCCGGTTTGCCCATGAGGTGCACCCGTCGGAGATTGCCTACGACTATTGGACAACCCGGCGCACCCTGGAGGCGATCGGCCACCGGGAAGCCTTCGGGTTGAACTGGGACCCGAGCCACATGGTCTGGCAGGACATTGATCCCGTGGGATTCCTGTGGGACTTCCAGGACCGCATTTACCACGTGCACTGCAAGGACACGAAGAAGCGGCTGGTCAACGGACGCAACGGCCGGCTGTCGTCCCACCTGCCGTGGGCCGACCCGCGCCGCGGCTGGGATTTCATCTCCACCGGCCACGGCGATGTGCCCTGGGAGGACGCGTTCCGGATGCTCAATTCGATCGGCTACCGCGGACCGCTCTCAGTGGAATGGGAGGACGCAGGCATGGACCGGTTGGACGGCGCTCCCGAAGCGCTTGAGTTTGTCCGCAGGCTTTCCGGCTACGAGCCATCTGCGGCCGCGTTCGACGCCGCCTTCAGCACCAAATAGCAACGCCAACACAACGGCCGGCCCGGAAGATTCCGGGCCGGCCGTTATGTTTGGCTACCAGGCTCAAACGCCCGTGGACAGCGCCGCTTCCGCCAGGGCCAGGTGCCGCCGCGTCATCTCGGTGGGATCGTCCTGCAGCCACTCGTGGCCGCCCCACTCGCTGGTCAGCGTGCCGGTGAAGCTGCTCCGGCTGAGCAGGGCGGCAACGTCCCGCAGCGGCTGCGAAACCCGCCCGCCGTCGTCGTGCAGGTCCCAGAACTTCAGGTGGAAGGCCCCCACCAAGGGCATGATGCCCCGCAGGTCCGCAGCCTCGCTGCGGCCGAAACGGATCAACAGGTTCATGTAGAGGGTGTGGATCCGCGGCGGCACCTGCCCCGACCGGAGCAGGGCCGTGACGGCGTCGAGGGTGGCGGGATCCAGCCAGTCGTGTTCCAGCCGTGCCAGGAGGTCCGCGGGGATGCCGCCTCGGCGAAGTTCCTCGAGGTAGGTGGGGGGAAGGGCGGGCATGAGCATGCTGATGTCCACGAGCACCCGCACGTGGTCATCCGCCAGCGCGGCGATCGCCTCCAGTGCAGGGTCGACGCCGGGGCTCCCCGGAGCCTGCCGCCCTTGGATTTCCTCGTACAACACCATGTCCAGCCGGTGCAGCAGCGGTTGCAGCAGGGTAAGCAGCTCTGGCCCTGCCTGGCCGATCGGCAGGCGCACTCCGTGGGCTCCCACCCGGTGCGCAGCCTGCAGTTGGGGCACCAGGAAGTCCAGCCGCTCCTTCTGGGACCGTCTGGTGCCGGGGGAGGTGAAGTCGTCCAGGCTCGCCCCGACAATGCTGATGCGGGCCCCTTTCGCGGCCAGGGATTCCCGGAGGGCGTCCACCTCATCGTCCTGCGGAGCGGGAAAGGACCGCCACACGAGCCCCGGTTCGAGCTCCACCGTCCGCACCGAGTCCGCAATGCCGGAAACGATGTCCCTGGCCGTCCGCCGGGCGGCCACGATGTCGGGCACCCAATTGAATGAGCTGGCGCAGAGGGTCCAGCCGCCGGGAATTTCGTTAGCCATGGCTCCCTTTCCTTTTATGCACTTAACTGACAAACTTATGTCAGTTTTAGGATAAAGGAAGGGTGTTGGATTGGAAACCGCTTTGCGTGACGATGCGCTGACCGCCGTTCCCGCCGGTTTCGAGCTCCGGCTCGGTTTGCCGTGGATCCGTTCGATGCCGCTCTCCAGTGTGGCGGGCCTGGCTGTGGAGGTGGATGGAGTGCCGGTTGCGGCGGGCCTGGTGTCGGTGGTGCTCGGTGCCAGGCGCGTGCCTGCCGATGCCTTGCAAGCAGAGTCCGGCTGGTGGTTCATCCAGGACAGGCTTGTCCTGGCGTTCCCGCAGGAAATCTCCGCCGGCGCGCACGCCGTCGCTGTCGATTTCACCCTGATGGTGCCGTACCTCCAGGCACCATCAGGGTCTGCGCTGGTACTCCCGTTCCACGTTGAGGCCCGGCTGGCTGTACGTCCGGCCGTGGTGCCGGGCATCTCCCGCGACGTGGCGTGAGCGGCGCTGCCGGACGGGAATGCCAGGTCAGGCCGGCACTGCCGTGCGTTCGGGGGATGGCCGGCCTTCGGCAAACCAGCGCGGGAAGGTGACATCGAACAACTGCTCGCGTGCAAGCTCGGCTCCGCCGCGCAGTGGTTCGCGCTCGTCGTTCACGGACAACGTGATGGTGAGGTCGCGGGTGGCGAGGGGCAGTGACAGCTCATACACGCGTTGCCGAACCTCGGCCAGGAACACCTCGCCCGCAGAGGCAATGGCACCGCCGATGACAATGACTCCCGGGTTGAACATGTTGACCAGGGCTGAAATGGTCTCGCCGGCTACATGGGCGGACTTCTGGACGAGCGAGATGGCGAGCGAATCGCCGGCCTGTGCCGCGAGCGTGATGTCCTCCAGCGTCAGCGCCCGCTCTTTCGCCCGGCCGGCCAGGGAAGTGGTGGCGCCTTCCTTGATGGCGTGCTCTGCGTCCCGCACCAGGGCCCATCCGCCGGCCACAGCTTCGAGGCATCCGACCTTGCCGCAGCGGCACTGCTCGTTGGAGTCGGAGACCCGGACGTGGCCGATGTCCCCGGCAGCGCCGTTGGCACCACGATGTATACGGCCCTTGGACAGCAGGCCGGAGCCGACGCCCGAGCCGATCTTGCAGTAGATCAGGTCCGTGAGCATGTCGCGACGGCGGGCCCGCTCACCAAGCGCCAGCAGGTTGGAGTCGTTATCCACCCATACCGGCGCGTTGAAGCGTTCCTCGAAGGGCGTCCGGACGTCGTAGCCGTTCCACCCGGGCATGATCGGCGGAGCGACGGGCTGTCCCGTGGCGAAGTCCACCGGTCCCGGCAGGCCAACCACGACGCCCCATACCGGCACGGGAGGGTGATCTTTGAGCACGTCCTCAACAAGGGACATGACGGCATCGATCGTCTTCTCCGGTCCCTGGGCGATGTCCCAGCTGCGGTGTGCGTGGTCAATGATGTCGCCGTCGAGCGCCGCGAAGCCCACCCTGATGTGTGCCGCGCCGAGGGCGCAGATGACAATCCGCCCCTGTTCCGAGCGAAAGCGGAGGGTCCGCGGCGCGCGGCCTCCGGACGAGGCCCCGAAATCGCCGTCACCCAGGAATCCGATCGCGATGGCCTGGTCCACCCGCTGGCTCACGACGCCCCGGCCCAGCCCGGTAACCTTGCCGATTTCCGGCCGGGTGGTCGCCTCGCCTGTCCGCACCAGGTTGACGATCCGCAGCAGGCTGGTCACTTCGTCCGTTTGTGCTCCGAAACGGAGGGTGGAGTCTGTCGTCATGGCACCAATTCTCACACATGGCACGCGACTAAGGCGCGAAATCAGATCAACTATGGCTAAAACTTCGCCGACTTATGAATAATAGAGACATAAGAAGGAGGCGACGATGCCTTGGAGAATAGGGATACTCGGAGCGGGGCCCGGCGTTGCGGCCCTTCATTTGCCGGTGTTGCGCGGGCTCCCGGACCTGTTTGATGTGGTGCATCTCGCCGATGCCGGAAGTGGCCGTTCCCGGGATCTTGCTGAACCGTGTGGTGCGCGCTGGTCCAGCGGGGATGGGGAGCTGCTGGCAGACCCGGCGGTGCAAGTGGTGGCTGTCTGCAGCCCGCCGTCAGAACACGCCCGCCATATCCTGGCGGCAGTGGCGGCCGGCAAGCGGGCCATCTTCTGCGAAAAACCCCTGGCCACCACCAGGCAAGATGCCAGCCGAGCCATCGATGCCTGCCGCGCGGCCGGCGCCATCCTCCTGGTGGGAACAAACCACGTGTTTGATGCCGCCTGGGGCCGCGCCAGGCACCACCTTGCTGCGCTCGACGGCGGGGTGCGGGCCGTATCGGTCACTTTGGCGCTTCCGCCCAACGACAGGTACCACCGGCTCGTGGCGGAAGGCGCCCCGTTCCAGGCTGCAGCCCACGGCCGCCCGGACCTGGGCCGCCCGGAGATTGCGGCAGGAGTCCTGCGGCAACTGCTGATCGGGCTGGCCATCCATGACCTGCCTGCGGTCAGGGGCATCGCGCCGGGCATCGACGAGGTTGTCTATGCACAGCTCGCCCCGCCCATCGGTTACCTGGTGGGGTACCGGGCAGGCAGTGTCCTGGTCCAACTCGCCCTCACCATGCTTCCGGAAGGCCCCGACGCCCTCTGGCGCATGGCCATTGCCACCTCCCATGACCGGATCGAGGTCAACTTCCCGCCGGCCTTCGTCCACGCGGGAAGCGCCGTCATCAGCGCACGCGCGGACGATGGGCAGCGGACCGAGTACGGGAGGGATCCCGTGGACGGCTATGTGGCTGAGTGGCGCGCCCTGGCATCGTGCCTTGAGGCCAAGGTCCCGGTGGAGTACGACGAACTGCTGGCTGACGCGCACTACGCAATCGACCTGGCTTCCCGCCAGTGCCAGGCTGGCGGATGACGTGTGCGGTGCTGTTGCCGTCATCCCCGGCTCCGGCAACTGGTGGGCCGGGCTGCTGGATGCCCGGGACCAGGGAGCGGCGGCGGTGGTGATCGCGGATCCCGAGGCCCTGCCCCGGGAGGTCTTCGCAGCGGGGACCTGGTCCGGAGGTATCCCGGTGGTCGTCGAACGCCCCGGCCTCCGCGCCGACATGGTGGCGGACGCGGTCCGGGCGCGGCGCGGGACGCTGCCGAGGGTGGTTACCGTGGAGTGCGCCGCCCCCGCAGCGCTCCTGGATGCCGTGATCCGTGACGGCCTCGGCTGGGTCCGGTCCCTGGCGGGTTCCCGGCTGACCTTCCGGGTGGGGATGGCGGCCGCGCAGGGCATCATGGCACTGCTGGATTCGCCGGTGGCCGGCGGAAGCCGCCTTTCGTCCACCGTGGTAGGCACCGTCCTCGAAGGGCCCGCCGCGGGCGGCTTGCTCCAGGTCCTGGCCTTGGGCGAGGTCAGGACGGAGGTTGCCATTGACCATGCTGCCGGCCGGGTCAAGCTGGAGACCTCGACGGTGGAGGGGGCGCTGAGGGCGCCGGAGCGCTACGAGGCTCCGGCCCGGCTGGCCTTGCGCCGCGCCATCGAAGCCGCCTCGAGCGGCAGGGAGCTGGCTGACCTGCAGGAATTGCTGGAAGACCAACGGCTGGCCCACGAGGTGGCAAGCGCGCGGGCCGCCCAGTGACTCCGTCGATTCCGTGCAATCTTTTGTTGTTTTTAGACTTAAGTGGTTGTAGGGTGGGGAGTGGCGCCGGGGTCCCGTCCGGACCCGTTCCCCGTCGTGTTGGTGCGCCGGGGGCACACCACGTCGCGTCGACGGTCCGATCGTTCGGACAGACCACTATGCAACTATCACCTGTAAAACTTCGCCTCCTCACTACCTCCCTGCTCACCGTCTCGTTCCTCGGGGCACTGGACCACACGGTGGTCTCCACATCCCTTGCCACCATTTCCGGAGAGCTGGGTGCACTGCAGCTGATGAGCTGGGTGGTGGTGGGCTACACCCTGGCCAGCACCGTGCTGCTGCCCGTGCTCGGCAGGCTCGGCGATGTCCTCGGCGCCCGGCGGATCTTCCTCGTTTCCCTGGTGATGTTCCTGGCCGCATCCCTCGCCTGCGGTTTTGCCACGGACATCGCGTGGCTCATTGCCGCCCGTGTCCTCCAGGGCATGAGCTCGGCGGGCCTGCAGCTGATGTCGCAGACCATCATCGCCCGCGTCACCACGCAGCGTGAACGGCCCCGCTACATGGCAATCATCGGTGCGGCTTTTCCCATCGCCATCCTGGTGGGCCCGGTGGTGGGCGGTGCCATCACCGATTACTGGGGCTGGCAGTGGGTCTTCTGGATCAACATCCCGGTAGGCGCCGCCGCGTTCGCCCTGGCACTGGTGGCCGTTCCCCACCTGGAACCGGGCCCGGCACCCCGGCACTTCGACATCGCCGGCTCAGCCGTCTTCACCTCCGCGCTGGTGGCGCTTGTCCTTGCCGCCTCCTGGGCCGCGGAAAGGGACGGCGGTCCTGCGGCCGGAAGCGCGCTCGCGGCCAGCATCGCGGGCTTTATCGCCTTTTTCCTGATCGAGCGGCGGGCACCTGAGCCCATCATTCCGCTGCACTTCTTCGCCAACCGCACCATTGCTGCCGGTACGGCGCTCTCGGCGATCATCGGCGTCGGCTTCTTCTCCATCACCGCCTACCTGCCCACCTACTTCCAGATGGCCTACCGGACCTCGGCTACGGTGTCCGGCCTGGTTCCCATCGCCACCGTCTTCGGCATGCTGATCAGCAACCTCCTCACGGGCTGGCTGGCCAGCCGCACCGGGCGTTACCGGATCTTCCCGGTCGGCGGTACGGTGCTGGGAGCCGTGGCCCTGCTGGTGATGGCGCTCCTCCCGGCCGGCCTCCAGCTGTGGGCGCCCATGATCGTGATGGGTGCTGTGGGCCTGGGCACCGGCGCGTTCATGAGCCTCATTGTGGCCGTGGTCCAGGGCGCCGTCCCCGCAGGCCAGACCGGTACCATCACCGCAACCATCAACCTGGTCCGGCAGGTGGGATCAACCGTGGCGACGGCGGTCATCGGCGGCGTCATCGGCTCCGGGGTGGCGGCCTTCCTGCCGGCAGGGCTGGACGCCTCCACCCTCACCCCGCAGCAGGTTCACCAAGCGCCACCGGCGGTCCAGGCCGACGTCGCCCAGATCTACTCGTCGGTCTTCACACCCATCTTCATTGCCCTTGCCTGCGCCTACGCCCTGGGCATCCTGGCGGCAGTCCTGCTCCCGCACGGCCGCCTGTCCGACGAACCCGTCCCCGCCCACGCACCTTCCGAAACCCTTCCGGCCTGATCTCAAAGGAGACATCATGTCCAACCCCACCATTGCCGTCGTCGGCAGCGGACCCATCGGTTCCACCTACGCCCGCCTGTTGCTGGAGCAGGTCCCCAACGCCCGGGTGGTGATGTTCGAAGCCGGCCCGCAGCTGACAGCCGTCCCCGGCGAGAGCGTCCGGAACATCCCGGACCCGGCAGAGAAAGCACGCGCCCGGGAAATGTCGCAGGGACCGCAGGCCGGGGCGTTCCGGGAGTCCCTCGGCATCCCGGCAGCAACAGTGGCCGAGGGCATGTTCACCGCGCGCCAGGGCACCCACCTGCTGGACTTCGGCGGAACAGGCTCAGCCCATGCGCCGTCCTTCCCGGCGGCGGCTGCCGCCACCAACGTGGGCGGCCAGGGCGCGCACTGGACCTGCGCGACGCCGTCGCCCGCGTTCAGCGAAAAGATCCCTTTCATCGCCGACGACGAGTGGGACGGGCTGATTGAGGAGGCTAAGGGTCTCCTGCACGTCCACAGCGCCGCGTTCGCGGATTCCAAGGTCGGGGAAGCCATCCGCCGCTTGCTGGACGGGGAGTTCGGGGCGGAACTGCCCGAGGGCTACGGTGTGGGCACGCTTCCGGTGGCCGGGGACCCGCAGCCGGACGGGTCGGTGCGCTGGGCGGGGGCAGACGTCGTCCTTGGGCCCTTGGCGGATAAAACGAGCCTGCTCTCCCAACGGTTCGAACTCCGCGACCTGACCCTGGTGCGCCGCGTGGAACTGGACGGGCACCGCATCACCGGCGTCACCGTCCAGGACCTGCGCACCGGCGATGAGTCCTTCGTTCCCGCTGACGTGGTGGTGGTGGCGGCCGACGCCTTCCGCTCCCCGCAGCTCCTGTGGGCCTCCGGCGTCAGGCCCAGGGCCCTGGGCCACTACCTGACCGAACACCCCGTGGTGATCTCCACTGTCGCCCTGGACGCCGACAAAATGAAGCAGTTTGCCACCGAGGAAGACCTCGACGCCGAACTGGCCCGGCGTGCCCAGAACCCGGCGGACCCGGTGGCGGCCGTGAACCGCATCCCGTTCTCCGAACCGGAGCACCCATTCTCCGTCCAGGTGATGTACTCCGAGTCGACACCCTTCCCCATGGCGCCGGGCACCCCGTACTCCGACAACCGGTGGGGCTACGTGAACATGGGCTACGGCATGCGCAAGCATCCCCGCTACGAGGATGCGGTCACCTTCGATGAGGACGAGCAGGACTACCGCGGCTTCCCGAACATGACCATCGAGTACGCCCTCACCGAGCGGGAGGAAAAGGAAATCGCGGAGGCCACCGAGCGGCTCCGCCGTGCCGGAAAGGCGCTGGGCGTCTTTGTGGCGGAACCCCGGCTCATGCCCAACGGCTCCAGCCTGCACTACCAAGGCACCATGCGGATGGGGGAGACCGACGACGGTACCTCGGTCGCTGATCCATGGTCCAGGGTGTGGGGCTACGAGAACCTGCTGGTGGGCGGGAACGCGCTCATCCCGACGGCCACGGCCATGAACCCCACGCTGATGAGCGTGGCCATCGCCGTCCGCGGGGCACGGAAGATCGCGACGGAGCTTTCATAGACCAGGAGCATCCACGGTGCGGCGGCGCCCGGCCTGCACCGCCGCACCGGCAGGGCATGGATAACCTGTGGGTATGAAGAACCTGGACCTGAACCTGCTGCCCCACCTGCAGGTCCTGCTGGAGTTGCGGAACATCACCAGGGCCGCGGAGCGGCTCCAGCTCAGCCAACCCGCTACGAGTGCCGCGATGGCCAGGCTGAGACGCCATTTCGACGACGAGCTCCTGGTCCGCAACGGCCGCACCTACGACCTCACGCCCTTCGCGCAGTCCCTGGTGCCCTTGGTTGACGAGGCAATGCTGCACATCCAGCGCGCCACCCGGATCCGATCCGGTTTTGATCCTGCCACCAGCGAGCGTGAGTTCGTCATCGCGGCGTCCGACTACGCCGCAGCGCTGATTGTGGGTCCGCTGCGCGGGATCCTTCGGGATGAGGCCCCGGGTGTGTCCGTCGATTTCGTTCCCACCACCGGCTTCCAGGGCCAGTTGGCGGACTATGCAAAGATCGACCTGCTCGTGGGACCCACCGGCTACCGGATGCAGGGCCTGAGCAAGCAGGTGTTCCGGGACAGCTTCGTGGCGGTCGTCGACGCCGGCAACCCGCTGCTGCAGCAGCCCCGCCTGGCCCTCGACGACCTCGCCACGGTGCCTCACGCCGTCGGCTACTTCGGCGAGGGGATCAGCACGCCGGCGGACAGGCTGTTCGAGGCACGCGGCATACAACGCCGGGTGGCCGCAGTGGTGGCGGGGTTCCTGTCCCTCCCGCTGCTGGTGGAGGGAACAGACCTGGTGGCCCTGGTGCCCGGGATGCTCGCGGCACGGGCCCAGCGGGGAGCCAACATCGCTGTCCTCCGGCTTGACGGCGACGCGGAGGCATCGCTGGTGGAAGCCATGTACTGGCACCCGTCGCAGGCCGAAGACCCCGCCAGCGTGTGGCTGCGCTCGGTGGTCCAGCGTTCCTGCTCCCGGCTGGAAGAGCTGTTTCCAGCCACCACGCATCCGCTCATTATCCACGCGGCAGATACCACCTAGACCCGGAACGCCGTTCCCGGCACGGACCTTCCCTGCGACAGTCTTAAGGAAAGACCCTCCGGAAGGAACCTCCATGCCCGTTTCCACCCAGCGCCTGGCCGGCAAGACCGCCGTCATCACCGGAACGGCCAGCGGCCAGGGCAGGGCCGCGGCGCTCGCGTTCGCTGCGGCGGGTGCCGTGGTGGTGGGCTGCGACATGGATGACGACGGCGCCGCGGCCACGGTTGCGGCGGTCACCGCCGGCGGCGGGCATATGAGCAGTGCACGGGTGGACCTGACCGACGAGGCAGCGGTGGCTGCCTGGGCATCAGGCGTCGCAGCGCAGCACGGCCAGGTCCACATCCTGTACGCCAACGCCGCCGTCACCCGGTTCGCCCCCGTCGAGGAGCTCACGTACGCCGACTGGAAGTGGAACGTTGAACACGAAATGGACGTGGTGTTCCTGCCGGTGAAGTACTTCTGGCCGCAGCTGATCCAGGCGCATAACGCGGCCATCGTGTTGGTGGGTTCCACGGCAGGCGTCACCGGGTCCATGACCAACGGCCGGCTGGCACACACCGCCGCCAAGGGCGCAGTGGTGGCCATGACCAAGCAGTTGGCTGCCGAAGGGGCGCCGCATGGGCTGCGCGTGAACGCCGTCAGCCCTGGAATGATCCGCACCGCTGCCACAGAGGGCAACCTCCTCGCTGCCGACCACCCCATGCGGACCATCGCCGGCAGCATCCCGCTGGGGCGGATCGGCGCACCCGAGGAAGTGGCCAGGTGCGCGCTGTTCCTGGCCTCCGATGAAGCGTCCTACGTCACGGGGGCCAACCTGATGGTCGACGGCGGGTGGTCGGCGGTATTGCCCGGCTGACCTTCCCTGCCTGGCGGGGGGGAGTCACCGCAAGGCGTCGGAGATGGACTTGGCCCCACCATGCGCTGACTGGCCACCGTCCACCGGGATTTCCGCGCCGGTCACAAAGGAGGAGAGGGGGCTGAGCAGGAAGAGCACGACCCCCGCCACTTCCTCCACGCATCCCGTGCGGCCGAGCGGGGTTTCGGCCACAGTGGCCTGCCGGAACTCCGGCTTGGCGCCCGCCGTCATGGGGGTCTCGATGAAGCCGGGATGGACCGTGTTCACCCGGATGCCGCGGGGTCCCAGCTCCATGGCTGCTACCTGGGAGAGCCCCCTGAGGGCCCATTTGCTGGCGGTGTAGGCCACCGGGTAATGCGCCGTGAGTCCCGCCACGGAACCGACGTTGACAATCGATGCCCCGCTGCCCATCAGGGGAGCCAGCGCCTGGATGCCCAGCATGCTACCGGCCACATTCACCTCATGGACCTTCAGCAGGTCTGCCACTGACGCGTCCAGCAGCCTGCTGCGCTGCGTGATGCCGGCATTGTTGACGAGTCCGTTTACCTGCCACCCCTGGGACCGGATCCACCCGGCAAGTCCCGCCCACGCGGAATCATCGCTGACGTCCAGCTGCCGGTACAGCAACTGCCCGGCATGGCCTGAGGCTGCCCCGGCCGGCCCGGCCGGCATGTCAGGCGCCAGGTCGGTGGCGATAACCCGCGCGCCGGCTTCCGCGAGCATCCGGGCTTCGGCTGCACCCTGCCCCTGGGCCGCGCCGGTCACCACCACCGTCCGGCTCTCGAGCTGAAGCGAAACCACCCTAGATTCCGGAAGGAGCAGCAGCGGCAACACGGTTCCGCGGCCGGGTGCGGGCCCGGACCAATGTCACGGCCTCGCGCCGGTCACCGACAGTGTTTTCGATGGTGCCGATGCCCTCCACGGTCATCCGGACCACGTCGCCGGTCTTGAGGGGCGGGGGAGTCTGGGCGCCGTTACGCCCCCACAGCTCGGCCAGGCAGCCGCTCCCGCAGGTGCCTGAGCCCAGCACGTCGCCAGGGCGCACCACAGAGTCCTGGGAGGCGTAGGCCACCAGCTCGGCGAATGGCCAGCCCATGTTGGAGAGTAGGTCCTGGCCTATCTGTTCTCCGTTGACGTGCACGGACATGGAGACGGGCAGGAACCCCTCGGCATCGTGCCGGTCCTCGAATTCGTCGGCGGTGACGATCCAGGGTCCCAGCGTGTTGGCAAAGTCCTTGCCTTTGCACGGACCCAGGCTGACCTTCATTTCCCGGCGCTGGAGGTCCCGGGCGGACCAATCGTTGAGTACGGTGTAGCCAAAGATGTGCCGGTGCGCTTCTTCTGCGGTCAGGTTCCGCCCGTCGCTGCCGGGAACGCGGCCGACGACGGCTGCCACCTCTGTTTCGAAGTCCAGGTCCGTGCAGCCGGCCGGAATGCCAATCACCTCGCCGGTCCCGGTCACCGTGTGCGGGTTGGTGAAGTAGAACGTGGGCGCCTCATACCACTCGGGAACCACACCGGCCACGCCGTCGATGCTCTTCCGGACGCCTTCCACGTGCTCCTCGAACGCCACGAAGTCGCGGATGGTGGCAGGCGCCAGCGGGGCGAGCAGCTGCACGTCCGCCAAGGGAACGGCAGGACCGTACCCAATGGTGTGCCGGGAAATATCCAGCGCCTTGTCCAGTCCGGCGTCGAGCAGCGTCTGCACGTCCTGGCCCTGGGGCAGGACGTAGCACGTGCCGCCGTCAACAAAGCCGGACTGCGTCCCGCCGTCGTGGTTCCAACGGGCGATCTTGACCATGAATCTGTTCCTTAGGCTGGGTGCCTGGCGGTGCGGACTGAAGCGGGCGTAATGCCCAGCGCTGCGGCGTTTCCGGCCAGTACGCTGGCCCGGTGGTCCGACGGGAGCTGTGCTTCAACGACCTCCGCCACGGGCTGGTCCGAGCCCATGTCGAACGGGTAGTCCGAGCCGAGCAGCACCTGCCCGGGGCCTGCCGCGGCCACAAGCGCCCGCAGCTCGGCCGCGCTGTGCACCAGCGAGTCGAAGTAGAGCCTCTTCAGGTAGGACGACGGCGGCTCGGCGCACCCGTGCGCCTCGGGCCGGACCCGCCAGGCATGATCGGAGCGGCCCAGGGTGGTGGGCAGGTAGCCGCCCCCGTGCGCCGCCAGGACCTTGAGGCTAGGGTGGCGGTCCAGGACGCCGCTGAAGACCAGGTGGGACAGGGCCACGGCGTTTTCGGCGGGCTGGGAGACGGTGTTGGCCAGGTAGAACCGGTCCAGCCGCTCATCCAGGGAGCAGCCGAACGGGTGCAGGAACACCAGCGCGCCCAGCTCCTCCGCCCGGGACCAGAAGGCCTCCAGCCGTGGGTCCGAGAGCTCAACCGTGCCGCGCTCCGGGTCCCCGGGGGTGGCGGCGAAGGAGCCGATCTCGACGCCCAGCAGGCCGCACTCCAGCACAGCGTGGTTCAGGGCTTCGACCATCAGGCCGGGGTGCTGGAGCGGGACCAGACCCAGCCCGTTGAGCCGTTCCGGGGCCCGGTCCACGAAGTCACGGACTGCCTGGTTGGCCTGCTTTGCCAGCTCCAGCGCCAGTTCCTCGCCCGCGAAGTAGTAAAAGTGCGACGGCGACGGCGAGACGAGCTGCACGTCCACGCCCTGGGCGTCCATATCGGCAAGCCGGCGGTCCAGGTCCGTCAGCTGCAGCCACCGTTCCTTGATCATCCTGCCTGATGCCGCCATCGACTCAGGTCCGTTGCGCCGCACTTCCAGGGACTGCTGGGCGCCGAAGCCGTCGGGGTCGGCTTCTGCCACCAGTTGCTGGAGGGCAGGAAGCAGGATGTGGGCGTGGACGTCCACCGTGGGATTACCGTCGGAGCCGGTGCTCATGCCGGCTCCTTCAGCATCACCGAGAGGCCGTGCATCAGGCCCGGTACGTCGGCGTCCCGGACGCCGTCAAGCATCCACTGGCCCAGCTGGACGGAGGCGTTGACTACTGCCGTGGCCCGCTCCAGCCGGCGGTCGGTGAACTCCTTGAACAGGGTTTCGGTGACGTGGTCGGCGTCGATCAGCAGTTCGGCCAGGACGGCGGCGTCCTCCAGCGCCATGGCCGCGCCCTGCGCCACCGTGGGCGGGCAGCTGTGCGCGGCATCGCCAATGATGACGGTGCGGCCGCGGTTCCACGGACCGTCGACGAGGTGGGTGGTGAACCACGTGTAGTTGATGCGGGCGCTGTGGTCCAGGTTGGCGCGGATTTCGTTCCACGGCCCGCCGTAGGCTGCGGCGAGTTCAGCCATGATGCGGGGGCCGTCCTCGTGCTTGCGTTCCTGGGCCTTCTCCACCAGGTAGGCGTAGATGGTGTCCGGGCCGGTGGGGCAGTAGCCGGCGATGAAGCAGGGGCCGCCGTAGGTCAGGTCGGTGCGGACCACCTCCTCCGGCCGCGGCACGAAGGCGCGCCAGATGCCCATGCCGGTGGACTTGGGCTCGACGTCGATGCCGATGGCCTTGCGGACCGCGGAGTGCAGGCCGTCGGCGCCAATCAGGAGGTCGTAGGACGCGGTGCCGCCGTCGGCGGTGCTGACGGTGACGGACGCGCCGTCGTCCGCTATTCCCGTGACTGTCTTCCCGTAGCTGATCCGGGCCCCCGCCCGTTCCGCCCGTTCACGGAGGATGGCCGTCAGGTCCGGACGGTACATGCCCATGGTGGCGGGGAGGTCGTCGCCGCCGGTGCGGATGTCTTCGAGGACCGCAAGGACGGTGCCTGCCGGGTCCGGGGCCCGCAGGCCCAGGGTGCTGAAGCCGTAACCCTTTGCCTCCACCTGGTCCCAGACACCGAGCCGGCGGAGGATCCGGAGGGCGTTTCCCTGCAGCGTGATGCCGGATCCCAGGGTCTGCGGGGCGTCTGCCCTTTCCAGGACTTCCACCTGGATTCCGGCGTCAGCCAGGAGGATGGCGGCGGCCAGCCCGGCTGCACCTGCCCCCACGATTCCGACGTTCTGTACTGCTGCCATCGCTGACTCCTTTGTATTGACGGCGATCCTGCTGGTGGTTTGTTGTAGTGAAAGCTACCTGACGGCGATCGGGTTGACCGGCGATCCCACGGCACCGGTAATGGGGAGTGGTGCTGCGGTCAGCAGGAAGTCGTACCTGCTGTCCGCCGCGCATGCCTCCGCCAATGCGTCCGGGTCCCACATCTCGCCCAGGAACAGGCCCAGGTTGGGGATGGCGATCTGGTGGAGTGGCTGGAAGGCGCCGTCGAACTCGTTCGGCCGGACCTCGAAACCCCAGGTGTCCGTGGCGATCCCGGCGATCTCGCTGCGGTGCAGCCAGGGCGCCGTGCTGAAGGACAGTCCGGGGGCGGAGCCGCCGGCATAGTCGCCCCAGCCGTCGCGGCTCACCCGGGTGTATTGCCCGGTACGGATCACCACGATGTCTCCGCGCCGCACTTCGGAGCTGGGCCCTTGGAGTTCGATGGTCTGCGCGAGGTGCTCGGGGGTGATGGCGAACCCGTCCGGCAGTTCGCCGTCGTTCCGTCCCAGTCCGGGACCGAGCGCGCGCCCGACGTCGAGCAGGACACCGCGGGTGACGATCTTCGCCGCGGCGGTCTCGATGCCGGTCACCAGGTCGCCTTCAGAGGTGACCACGTCGCCGGCGGACCGGCCGTTCCAGGCCTTGCCCCGGTCGAAGATGTGTCCCAGTCCGTCCCACTGCGTGGAGCACTGCAGCGGCATGGCGATCACGTCGTCGGCGCCGCCGAAGCCGTGCGGGAAGCCCTGGTTGCCGCGCTCGGCGTCAACGCCCGTGTCCGTCATGGTGTGGACGGGATTCGTGCGGCGGCGCCAGCCTTTCTGCGGGCCGTTGGTATCGAAGGGCTGGGAGAGTGAGAATGCCTCGCCGGTCTTCACCAGCGCCGCAGCCTCGAGGCGCTTGGCGGCGTCGATGAAGTTCAGGGTGCCCAGGACGTCATCCTGGCCCCAGCGGCCCCAGTTGTTGTGGGCAGCTGCCATGGCGCGGATGCTGCCGAGCGGATCTTCACGCCGGATAACCGGGGAATCGGTTGATTCCCCGGTGCCGGTTGCGGTGTCCTGGGTGGTCACTGCTTGCTGCTTTCGGTGGCGGGTTCGTCCTTGCAGAGGATGCGCTGGGTGCCCAGTCCGGTGATGGTGCCTTCCATGACGTCGCCGTCCTGGAGGAGCCGGCCCCAGTGCTGGCCGTTGCCGGCCGGGCTGCCGGTGAGGACCAGGTCGCCCGGGCGCAGCGGCATGATCTGGGAGGCTTCGCTGACCAGCTTGGCCACGCCGAAGATCATGTCGGACGTGGATTCGTCCTGCATGGCCTTCCCGTTGAGCTTGAGCGTCACCTGGACGTCCTGGGGGTCGCCGAAGAATTTGGCGGGCACCAGCAGCGGGCCGGTGGGCAGGAAGCCGGGAGCGTTCTTGGCGCGGTACCAGTCCGAGCCGATAGCGGGCATGTCCTTGCGGAAGACGTACTCGCGGGTGGTGATGTCGTTGACCATGGTGTAGCCAAAGACATGGTCCAGCGCTTCTTCGGGGGTGACCCGGAACGCCGTCTTCCCGATCACGGCCGCCAGTTCCAGCTCCCAGTCGTGGGACTTCGAGTAGGACGGGAGGGTGAGGTCATCGGTGGCGGACGCGACCGCCGTCGGAAGGCCGATGAAGAAGTACGGCGTGCCCTGGCCCGCGCGCTTGTCCATCATGGCTGCCGTCGCGGCACGCACCTCTTCCGCGTCTTCGCCCGGTTCGCGGTGCGCCACGGCGAGGTCGACCACGTGCTTGCGGTAGTTCGCCCCGGTCTGGAGGATCTGGGCGGGCTCCACGGGAGCCAGGATTTCGACGTCGGCGGCCGCGAAGCCGGTGCCACCACCCGCGGAGGCGGCGAGGGCATCCAGTTGGGCTTCGGTGGTGTCCCAGTGCTCGATCAGGGAGTTGATGTCCCCGTCCAGCGGCAGGACACGGTCAGCGACCAGCAGGCCCGCGCGGGCCTTGCTGTCCCCGGCCTCCTGGAACCGGACGAGTGTGTACTGTGCGTCTGCCATGGTGTCAGCCCCGGCCGTGCTTGGCGTAGGGGTTCAGGAGGGCTTCCTTCATTTCGGGAGAGGCGCCTTCCTCGGTGGCGGTGAAGCCTTCGGCCGGCGGGAAGGACTCGGTCATCGAATGCGGCATGGCGCCGTTCTTGTAGAAGTTGTTGGAGCCTTCGGACGGCTTCCAGGTGTTGGCCTCCCAGTCCGGGACGTAGTTCCGGTAGCCGCCGGAGTTCAGCTCGACGCGCAGCCCTGACGGCTCACGGAAGTACAGGAAATTCTGCTCGCCCACGCCGTGGATGGAGGGGCCGTACTCCATCGGGGTGCCGTGCTCCATCATGACGTCCGCGGTGCGGAGCAGGTCCTCGGTGGTGTCCACCCAAAAGGCGATGTGGTTGACGCGGCCGGGGCGGCCGGAGGTGTCAGCCACCACGCCCAGGTCGTGGGACTTTTCATTGGTGGTGAGGACGGAAAAGACCGTGATGGGGGCTTCGTCCAGGTCCACGAAGGCCATGACGCGGAATCCGAGGGCCTCGTTGTACCACTTGGCGAAGCCGCGCACATCGGAGCAGGCCACCGTGACGTGGTCCAGGAAACGAGGGGCTGCCGCGTGGTTGCTGCGGCGCTCCGGGCGGTCCGGGTAGGTCGACTCGAACCCCGCCTCGGCCACGAACCTGTCCACCTCGTAAAAGAGGCGCATGTGGTGGCCATAGGGGCCGGTGAACTCGTAGGCCTTGCCGAAGCCATGGCCACCGGCGGTCCAGGTGCCCTGCACCCCGGTCGCTTCGATGCGCTGGGCCGCGGATTCGAGCGCTTCCTGCGAGTTGGTACGCCATGCCATCCGGCCCAGCGAGGCTTCGGGGCCTTCGGTGATAACCAGGCTGTAGCGGTAGTAATCGCCCCAGCAGCGGAGGTAGACGTTGCCGTCCGCGCGGTCGATGATGCGCATGCCGAACTTGTCCTCGTAGAACCGGGCCGAGGCTTCAACGTCCGGGCTGGTGATCTCGAGGTGGGCAAGATGGGAGAGGGGAGTTTCCACGGTGAAGTCCTTTGGTTACTGGCTGCGGGTCGGTCGGTGCAGGTCCTGTAACCACTGTGAAGTACTTCATATATTTGGGGAAGACAAGCTTTTCGATATCAACTATTCGCCGCATTTATAGATAGTGAGACGCTAGAGCTGCGGGACGCACGGTCCGCTGCCCAGCAGGGCAAGCCCCGCGCGGTCACCGGCAGCGAAGTCCCTGACGCCCATGTTCTCGGCGTACATCAGTTGGGTCGGATCATTGACGTGGTCCAGGCCCAGCACGTGTCCGAGCTCGTGCATGATGATGGCGCGCACCTCGGCCGCGCCGTCCGGCCTGCCGGCGATGATGCCGGCAAGGTCAGGGGCATCAAGGCGCACCTGCCCTGCTTCGAGGACCAGCGGGTGGCCGGCGACCTCCACGTAGGCGCTCCCGCCGAGGCCGGCCACATTCCCTGCAAGGCCGGGGGTCTCAACAGGCGTCGACCAGGCAATGAGAAGCGGCACCCACCGCTTTCCGTAGCGGTCCGGCTGGAAGGCCGAACGGTCATCCGACGGCGCTTCCGTCGTCGGTCCGTCGTCGACAAACTGGAGCCCTGAGGCCTGGGAGACTGCTGCCACAGCCTCCCGGATCAGGACGTCGCCACCTGGCAGCGCGTTGTCCGGACGGACAACGTAATGAACCGGGCGGCACGGGTCGTAGGCGATGACGGGCTGGGTTGCTCTCGGCGACTCCTGCAGCACAAAGGCCGTGGAGCCTGTGCTTGCCGGCGGCGTGCCCAAGGGCGCCGAAGCGGCTTCGTATCCCGGCGGCGGCATTTTCGCCCCCGGCAAATAGGGGGCCACGACCGGAAGAACCAAGCGGTCGAAGAGCGCCGGTGAAAAGTACAAGCAGACAACCAGGACGATCCCCAGCACGGTCTTGAACTGCATCGACCGTTGTGGCCGCCCTCGCTTCCTTGACCAGGCCCGGGACGTCTTCCGTCGAGGCCGGGGAGGCCCGGCGCGCCACGGAGGAGGTGTTTCCGCCGTGCCGAATGCCTCATCGATGGCCCATTGCGGGATCCGTCCGCTGGGGGAACGCCGAACATTGGGTGGGGCAAGTTCGCCGGGGATGTCCGGCCTCGACCTGCTGCTCTTCCCGTAACCATGCATTGGCATCCCCCCCGGCTCCCGCGGCCCGCCACGGGCCAACCTCCATAGCCTAGTGGCGTGCTCCCGAGCCTCAGCGCCGGAAATGCACAGGATTTCCGCAGGAATCGATTGCTCCGTGCCTGCCGTTCTGACGGCCCAAAACGGCAGGTACGGAGCAGTCGACGATGCTTATTCCTTGCCGAGCCCGGCGGCGGAGGTCTTCCCGTCCGAGACGCTGTTGAGGGCCCGCAGGTCGAAGATGCCGTTGATGTCCGCCTGCTTGGTGGTTCCGGCAGTCACGCCGTCGGCCAGGAGCTTCTGGTAGGTTCCAGCGAGCGGGTCCACGGTGAACACGATGTTCTTCAGTGAACGGTCGATGACGTCGGCCTTCAGTTCGGCGCCGGCGGCTTCCTTCAGTGCTGCATTGATGACGGTGGCCTTGTCGGAGGCTGAAGCGCTGTTCAGCCAATCGACCGACTTCACATGCCCCTTCAGGAGTGCCTTGACGGTGTCCGGGTGGTCGGCGGCGAACTTCTGGTTCACGATCAGGATGGTGGTGGGGAACTCGCCCGGCTTGCCGGACAGCTTGCCATCCCACAGGTCCTTTTCATCGACCAGGACCTTCGCTCCGGCGGTCAGCACCAGCCGTGACGCCCATGGTTCAGGCAACCACGCGCCGTCGAGCTTGCCGTCCTGGAACAGCTTCAGAGTCTGGGCGTTCTCGGTGGGGTTGATGGCCACGTCCCCGCTGCCGTCCACGTTGGTCTTGTAGCCCTGGGTGGCAAGCCACGCACGCAGGGCCACGTCCTGCGTCCCGCCGAGCTGCGGCGACGCGAGGGTCTTGCCCAACAGGTCTGCGGCAGAGGTGATTTCCGGCTTGACCACCAGCTGTGCTCCACCGGCGGCGGCGCCGGCGATGATGTTGACGGATTCGCCCTGGCTCTTCACGAAGGAGTTGATGGCCGGGTTCGGCCCGATGTAGGTGGCGTCGATGGCGCCGGCGTTCAGCGCTTCGATGGCGGCGGGTCCGGCGTTGAACACCTGGGTGCTGAGCTTGGTGCTGCCCAGTTCATCGGCGATGAATCCCTTGCTGACCCCCACCAGGGCCGGGGCGTGGGTGACATTGCCAAAGTAGCCAAGCTTCAGCTCGGCCGCCGGGTTGCCTGTGGGCGCCACGTCGGCTGCTGGTGCAGTGCTGCCGTTGTTGACGGCGGACGCGACGGCGGCACCCCCGCCGATCAGGGCCAGGACGGCTGCGGCGATGCCGATTTTCAGGCCGAGCGGGCGTGTGGATCCCGCTGCCTGCCCGGCAACGATGCGGGTTGTACTTTGCTGGTTCTGCGAATTCTTGTCCTGCTGGTCGGCCATGGGAACTCCTCTGCTGGGGCGGATGCTGAGTCGAGATTACGAATGGCCCGGCCGTCCCACAATCAATCCCGTAGCGGGGGTTCACGGGGCGACCCGGATGCGTAATGCAGCGTCGCGGAGGGTCAAGAAACGTCCCGGAACGTCTTATCCGCCGCCCCTCGGATGCGAGGTGATGAGACACGTTCCCATTTCCATTTGGTATGCCGTTTCCAGCTGGCCCTTCCTGAAATATGGTGATAACCATCACGTCATATGGGCGTGAAGAACAGATGTGGCATGGGGGCCCGGAGCGAGAGGCAGGGGTGGATTCCTTACGGCCGGCTTTTGGTGCAGCGCCGGCTTGAACAATCAGCAATTCGAACGAAAAACAATGTAGGAGATTCTCATGTTGCTTTGGATCGCTATTATCATCGCCGTTCTCTGGCTCCTCGGCCTGCTCGCAAATATCGGCGGCGGCCTCATCCACATCCTTTTGGTCATCGCAGTGGTCGTCCTCATCTTCCACTTCATTCAAAACAGGTCCCGGGCCTAGCGCGCGAACAGGTTCCGCCGCCCGCCCCCGGCCGGCGGCGGAAAACCGGGCCTCATGCCGCCTTGACCACGGGGAGCTCGTCCCAATGCGTGGTGTACCGGGGCGAGCGCATGCCACGCTTCATGGACCAGTCCAGGCCCGATTTGATTCCCGCATGTCCCAGCCCGATTGAGCCGCGCCCGAAGCGATGGCTCACATATTCCAACAGGGATCCGATGCCGCGCTCCTCGTGCCGGTTCTCGAACGGCTCCAGCGGTGGCTGGTTGCCGGTGGGCCGAAGGTCGGTGAGCATCAGGCCCGCCTTGGCGTACTTCAGCCCTTCCCTGATGTTTGGCAGCAGTGCGTGCGCCGCCCGGGTGAGCAGGAGCGGGTCCGCGGTGGGCATGGGCAGCGGGACGCACACCGACGGATAGGCCTGCTCGTTGTCCCGGAAGGGCGAGGTGGCAGCGAAGGCCGTCAGGACCTTTGCCTGCAGGCCGTGCTTGGACAGCCTGGCGCTGGCCTGCTGCCCGTAAACGCTGAACACCTCCCGGAGCCCGGCGGCTGTTGTTACCGGAGTGGCGAAGGAGCGGGAAAAAATCAGCTGGTCCCGGCCGATGCGCTCTTCCTCCATGGGGATGCAGGGCGTGCCCCGCAGTTCCAGGACGGTGCGCATCAGCACCACCGAGAACTTGTCCCTGATCATGACCGGATCCGCACTGACAAGGTCCTGGACCGTGAAGATTCCCAGCACGTTGAGCCGTCTGGTCAACCGGCCGGCAATGCCCCAGATCTCGTCCACAGGCAACCGGGTCATCAGGAGTTCCCGGACGTCAGCCGGTACCGCCTCCCAGAGGCAGACGCCGCCGAAAGCGGGATTGTTCTTGGCCCATTTGTTGCAGAGTTTGGCCAGGGTCTTGGTGGGGGCGATGCCCACGCAGACCGGCACCCCGACATGCCGCCGCACCGCCTCTTTCATCCGGCGGCCCAGGACCAGGAGGTCGTCCGGGCCGCCCTTCACGCCCAGGAAGGCCTCGTCGATGCTGTATACCTCCAACCATGCCGAATACCTGCCCAGCAGTTCCATGACCCGTGAGCTGATGTCCCCGTACAGCTCGTAATTGCTGGACTTGGCCACCAGGCCCCACTCCTTGGCCCTCGGTGCGAGCTTGAACCACGGTTCGCCGGTGGCGATGCCAAGGGCCTTCGCCTCGGGGGAGCGTGTCACCGCACAGCCGTCGTTGTTGGACAGCACCACCAGGGGTCGGCCTTCCAGCGAGGGGTCGAAGGCGCGCTCGGCGGAGGCGTAGAAGCAGTTGACGTCCACGTGCGCGATCTGCGGCATCTGCCGCATGGGGACTGGTTTAGGCACCGCTCCCCCTAGACATGATGCAGGCACCGGGTGGCCACGCCCCAGATGGTGAGCTCGGACAGTGCGGGTACGCGGATGTCCGGGTACTTTGGGTTCTCCGCCTGCAGCACCACGCCGGTGCCGGTGATGCGCAGGCGTTTGACCGTCAGTTCCCCGTCCAGCACCGCGATCACCACGGACCCGTCCTTGGGTTCAAGAGCGCGGTTGACGATCAGCTCGTCGCCATCGCTGATGCCTGCTCCTTCCATGGAATCCCCGGTCACGCGGACCACGAAGGTGCTGGTGATGTCCTTGATCAGGTGGGCATTCAGGTCGATCCGCCCGTCGAAATAGTCTTGGGCGGGCGACGGAAAACCGGCTGCGACCGCCACTGGCGAGATCAGCACCGAGAACAACGAGGCACCCGCATCTACCACGCGGGGACCGACAATAACGCCCACAACACACCTTTATTCGAAAATATGTTCGATAGTTTCAGTGTAGCCCCGGCGACTGACATCGGGCACCCGGCGGAGTCGTCTGAACCAGGGGCGCTTCCAGCCTGGGGCAACCGGCCGGACGACGCCGGCCAAACCCCACGTAGACTTGCAGGATGCGGTTGGTTGCAAGCGATATTGACGGAACGATCCTCGGACACGACGGAAAAATCAGCGACCGCACCATCCGGGCCTTCCACGCCTGCCGTGACGCCGGCGTCGAACTGGTGTTTGTCACCGGCCGGCCGCCCCGCTGGCTGCACCCGCTCGAAGAGCAGCTGGGCCACACCGGCCGCGTGATCTGCTCCAACGGCGCCGTGGTCTGGGACCTTGAAGCGGACCGCCTGGTCTCCGCGCGCACCCTCGCGATCGACACCGTCATGGAAGCCCGGCGTATCATCAAGGCGCTCCGCCCGGCCGCGCTGTTTGCCGCGGAAACACTCGCCGGTTTCCACCTGGAGCCGGGATTCATCGAAAACGAATCCAGCGAACTCCTCGCCGAGTTCACCCCCGCCCCACTGCGGGACACACTCACCGAAAGGGACGCCGTGGTCAAATTTCTCGCCATCGTCCGCGAAGGCACCCCGGACGACTTCCTCGCCGAGGTGGCACCCGCCGTCGGACATCTGGCCGCCACCACCCACTCCTCACCGGGCGTTGCCATGCTGGAACTGTCCCTGCCGGGCGTTAACAAGGCCGTCACCCTTGCTGAATACGCCGCCGCACTGGGCATCGACGCCGCCGACGTCGTGGCCTTCGGCGACATGCCCAACGACATTGAGATGCTCCGCTGGGCCGGCCACGGCTACGCGATGGCCAGCGGCCATCCGGAGGCCATCCGCGCGGCGGGGCAGCAGGCGCCGCATTTTGACGACGACGGCGTGGCCCAGGTCCTGGAGGCGCGGCTCGCCGCCCTGGGCGTCCAGTTTTCCTGACCCCGCCGGGCGGCCCTGGCACCCCCAACTTCACAGCTCGCGCTCACCTGGCGTTTACCTTCCCGCCGTAGCGTGAAGCGTGGAGAGCAGGCACCCTCCCGCCGGCTCGATAAGGGGGCAACCATGGCAAGAAACGTCAGGCAGCACGCAGCCGACGCGCCGCTGCGCAAAGCAACGCCCGCTCCGCACTGGAAGCAGCTGCGCCAGGGGGACCGGGTCCGGGTCCAGTTCGCTCCCGGGTTTGAGGCGGGTGGCGTGGTGGACACCATCACGGCGGACCACACCGCGGTCTGGGTCCACCTCGACGCCGGCCGCGGGCGGACCCTGCTGCACTGCGGCGATGGCGTGGACATCGTTCCCTGCGGCGAGACGGGCTGCCTGGACTGACGGCGGGTTCCACCCGTGAACGCTGGAGGTAGGCTCGCAGTGTGAGCCTGCCTTTCTTTGAGCACCCTGACGACGCCGGGCGGCAGCTTCCCATCGGGATGGCACACCGGGGATTCTCGGCTGAGGGCCTGGAAAACTCGATGGCCGCGTTCCGCGCCGGCGTCGAACTCGGTTTCCGGTACCTCGAAACGGACGTGCACACCACCGCGGACGGCGTGCTGCTGCTGTTCCATGATGAAACCCTGGACCGCGTCACCGACGGCAAGGGCAGGGTGGCTGAACTCCCCGCTGCGGACGTGGCCAAGGCCCGGATCAACGGCCGGGAACCCATCCCCACATTCGAGGAACTGGTTTCCCAGCTTCCTGACGCGCGGCTGAACCTGGACGTGAAGGACTGGAGTTCAGTCCGGAGCACTGCTGCCGCGATCGAGCGGCACCAGGTACACCACCGCGTGCTGGTCACAAGCTTCTCGGACCGGCGGAGGCGGGCGGTACTCAAGCTGCTCAGCCAGCCGGTGGCCTCCTCCGCCGGGGTGGCCTCGAATGCCTTGTTCACACTGCTGGGTCCCATGCTTCCCCGGCCGGTATTCCACCGGCTGATGCGCAGGGTCCTCCGGGACGTGCACGCCTTGCAGGTGCCCGTCCGCTACGGGCGGGTTCCCGTTGTCACCCCGGGCTTCATCCGGCGCGCGCATGACCTGGACCTGGTGGTGCACGTGTGGACCATCAACGATGCGGGCGAAATGCACCGCCTTCTCCAGCTGGGCGTGGACGGCATTGTGACGGACCGGGCGGACCTGCTCCGCGACGTGCTGCGCGCCCGCGGCCAGTGGCCCACCGGACCCGGGGATGATGGGCCGCCGGCGTCCGCCGGCTAGGCCGTGTCCTCTTCGGTGGGTGCCTTCTGCTGCCCGGCCTCCATCGCATTTGCGGGGGAGTGCCGCCGGGAGAGACGCCGCCGGCGGAGGGCCAGATGAGCAGGGACCGGGGCCACTCCGAATAACGCCCGGACCGTCAGCGGGGCGGTGGGCCTAACGCCCGCTGCCCCACCTGCCCTGAAGTGGTTTCAGGAAGACTCAGCTCGCCGGGGAACGGCCCGTGGTTCCGACTGGCCCGCCAGCTGGCGCTCCAGTCCGTCCACGTCGAGGCGCGTATTCCAGCTGGCCCAGTCCTTGGGCCGCACCGACGGCCGGCCCAGCAGGTACCCCTGCCCGGCACTGATGCCCAGCTCGGTGAGGACCTTGAGCTCACCCACGGTTTCGATGCCCTCGGCCACCAGGGTGATGCCGATCTGGTCGGTGAAGTCCACCAGGCAGGCAGCCAGTGCCCGCTGCAGTCCATCCTTGTCGACGTCGCCGATCACGTTCCGGCCCACCTTGAGGAAGTCGGGCTTCAGGTGGATCATGCGGCTCAGCGCGCCAGCTCCCGTGTGGGTGTCATCGACCGCGATGCGCAGCCCTTTTTCCCGCAGCGGATTGATGGCGGACAGGAACTGCAGGTACTCCTCTTCCGGAATGTCCTCGGTCAGTTCCAGGACCACCCGGTGGATGGGAAGATCGATGTGGTCGAACAGTTCCGGCAGCCGCGGATCCATGCAGGACGTGGGCGAAATGTTGAGGGACACGTACAGGTTCCCGGGCAGGTCCCGGGCGGCCGCCGCAGCGGATCCCAGGGCCGAGAACTCCAGGTTGGCACCCAGGCCCACGGCGGCGGCCTCGGCAAACCACAATTCGGCGGCCGCGCCGTCATCGCTGACGAACCGGGAGAGCGCTTCGGCGCCCACCACCGCTTTTCCTGCCAGCCCGTAGATCGGCTGGAAGGCGGTCATCAGCATCTGGTTTTCGAGCAGCGCGCTGATCCGGGAGGTACTGCGGATCGCGTCAAGCTGTTCCGCGAAATGAGGCGGAAGCGCCGGCGGCGTGAGGCGCATCTCCCTTGCAGTATCCAGGGTTTCCACCATGTTGGCGTCGCTGCGCCGGGTCTCGAGGAGATACTCCAGCAGGGCCCGCTCGGGCACGCCGGGATTCTCATCGAGGCTGTTGCTCAGCCGCTGCCGGACCGCGGCTCCCGCAGGATCCGTATCCGCCAGCACGGCGGCGATAATTCCCCATGCCTGTACCCGAACCGACATTAGCAACGCCCCCAGTTGACGAAGTAATGACCCGATGGCCCAAAAATTTTCAAATGTCCAAACGCCTTATAAAAGAACGGTGCTGCCAACCTGATTTTCGAGGCGGCGAAAAAGCAGACACCGCACGCTGATCGTATAACGGCGGCCGGAAAAGCGCAGTAGTTTTTGCGTTACTGGTTAGCGCTTTCCTGCTGGTCAGCCAGCAGTTCCGGAATCTGTTCCGGGGGAACGGGGCGGCTGAAGTAGTAACCCTGGGCGCTGCGGCAGCCCAGGCCGCGCAGTATCTCGGCCTGCTCCGCCGTTTCCACGCCCTCCCACACAGCTTCGAGCCCGCACGCCCGCACCAGTTGGAGGACGGCCGCCACCAGGGCGGGCTGGTTGGGATCGCTCTCGAGCCCGGTGATCAGCGACCGGTCCACCTTGACCCGGTCCACCGGCAGCCGGCGAAGGTAGCTGATGGAAGAGTAGCCGGTCCCGAAGTCGTCGATTTCGATGCCCACGCCCAGGCCGCGGAGCCCTCCCAGCGAATACCGGTCCAGCTCATTGCCTTTGACGATTGCCACTTCGGTCAGCTCCAGGACAACCTGTTCGGGCCTGACGCCGGTCTCCTTGAGGGTGTTGCGCACGTCCTCGATGAACTGAAGGCTCTGCAGGTCGGTGGCGGAGATGTTGATGCGAACGGAGAACCTGCTGTCCACCAGGGAGGCATCAATCCAGGCCCGCAGCTGCCTGACGGCGGCCTTGAGGACCCAGAGGCCCAGTTCGGAGATCAGGCCTGCCTCCTCGGCGAGGGGGATGAATTCGTCCGGCATGATGAAGCCCCGGGTGGGGTGGTTCCACCGGACCAGCGCCTCCACGCCCTCGATCCGGCCGGTGCCAAGCTCCACCACAGGCTGGTAGTGGAGCGTCAGGGCATCGTTCTTGATGGCGGCCCGCAGGTCATCCACCAGCTGGCTGCGGAGCCTGCGCATCAGCAGCAGCGCCGGCTCGAACCGGTGCAGCTTGTTTTGGCCTTCGGCTTTGGAGGCGTACATGGCGACGTCCGCCTCCATCAGCATGTCCTCCGGGCTTTGGCCCTCGCTGCCGACGCTGAGGCCGATGCTGGCACCGCAGCGCACGCTCCGGCCGGGGAGTTCAATGGGATCGTTCAGGGACGCCAGGATGCGGTGCGCCACGATGGCTGCCTGGTCTGCCGACGCCGACGGCATGACAATGGCGAATTCGTCACCGCCCAGGCGGGCGACGACGTCGGATGCCCGCACCGCGTTCCGCAGCCTTTCGCCCACGGTCATCAGGACCTGGTCGCCGGCGGTGTGCCCCAGGCTGTCGTTGATGGACTTGAACGCGTCCAGGTCCATCAGCAGGATGGCCGGCCCCTCCTGCACGCGCTCGGCGTCCGCCGTGGCCGGAGCTTCCAGTGCGGTGCGGAGGGACTCAAGGAGGGCAGACCTGTTGGCCAGCCCGGTCAGCGGGTCCTGCATGGCCATCTTCTGCATCTCGAGGTGCGCCTCGTGCAGGAGCTGGGTCCGGACCTGGACCCGCTGCTCGAGTTCCTCGTAGATGACCTGCAGGTCCTCGGCCAGCAGGTTGGTGCCCATGATGATCGCATCGAGTTCGTCCCGGGCCGGTGAGACCTCTATCCGGGACGTGAGGTCGCCGGAGGCAAGCTTGACGATGCCTTCGAGCAGCTGGGAGAGCCGGGGGTCGTCATTGGCAAACATGGCCAGTCCTCCTTTGACGCCTAATTGGCCTGGGCGCGGTCAGTGCCGAGGGGGAGGCTGACGGTGACGGTGGTCCCGATGCCCAGCGTGGAGGCGACGTCGATCCGGCCGCCGTGGCGGTCCACGATGTCCTTGGAGATGGCAAGGCCCAGCCCTGTTCCAGGGATGGCGCCGTTCATCGCGTTCGAAGCCCGGTAGAACCTGGTGAACACATGGTCGATTTCGTCACCCGAGATGCCTATGCCGGTATCGGCAATCCGCACGGTGGCCCACTTGGAGCCGTCCGCCGCGGCGAGGGATTCGCTGCCCACCTCGATCCGGCCGCCGCTGGGCGTGAATTTGATGGCATTCGACACGAGGTTGGTGAATACCTGCTGCAGCTGCACCTCGTCGGCCAGGATCTCCGGGTCCTCCGGAACCGGGTCCACGTCGATGGTGACGTTCTGGAGTGTCGCCAGCGGCCGGAGCGCCGCGGCCACCAGGTCCAGGGTGCGTCCCAGGCGCACCGGCGCCAGGTGCATTTCGGTGGTGTCCAGGCCGCCGCGGGAGACGCTGAGCATGTCCTCGATGAGTGTCCGGAGCCGTTCGGTGTTGCGGACCACGATGTCCAGCATTTGGTGGACTTCCCTGGATACCGGGTGCTCGGTGCTCTCCTGGATCATGTCCAGGTACGCCATGATCGAGGTCAGCGGGGTGCGCAGCTCGTGGTTCACCGTGGCCAGGAAATCCGTCTTCGCTTTGTCGAGGTCCCGCAGCTGCTTGACCACCTGCTGCTGGCTGCTGATCAGGTGGCTTTGGATGAGCCCGTAGGCGGCGTTGCCGGCCACGTGCTGGATCAGCCCCAGCTCGGCGCTGGACCAGGTCCGGGGCCGGTCCATCATGGCGATCCAGATGATGCCCAGGGAAGAGTTGCCTTCTCCGATGGGCACCGCCAGCGTGGAGGCTGCTCCGGCGATGGCCCGGGCGGGCTTTTCCGTGGCACGGGACTCGGGTTCCGTTCCATCCGCGGAGAGTGTTTCTGCGCCGGCCCACAGGGCATCTGCCGCGGCCCGCGCCTCGTCCTCGCCGGGAAGTGCGCCCTCGGGCAGCTCCACCAGTCCCTGCCTGTGCCATTTGGCAGTGATTACCGGGACGCGGGGGTCCTCGAAGGTGGAAAGGACCACATGGTCGGCCTTGAAGGTCCGGCCGAAGCCGGAGACCACGTGGTTGGCGATCTCCTGGGGATCGTTGGTGGCGCGTACTGCGGCAGAAACCTCGCGCAGCTGCTCGCGGAGGCCCTCGGCCACCTGCCGGGAGGAACGCCGCCGGGTGACCTGCTCGATGAGGACGGAGGCGCGGTGGACCAGCTCTTTGGGCTCCGGCGGTTTGGTGATGCAGTCGTGGATGCCGGCCCGGGTGGCCGCCGCGATCTCCTGCGGATTGTCCAGATCCACCATGACCAGGACGGGCGCCGCGGACTGGACAGAGGCCAGGAGCGCATCGGCCACGACGACGGAGGGCTGGCCCGCGTCCAGCAGGGCGGCCAGGCCGGCGGCGTCGGAGGCCTCCAGGACGCCGTACCCGGCATCACGCAGCGCCTGGGCATTGCGGGCCAGCCGGCGGGCGTTGGGATCGGCGACGACGGCGGTACGGGCCAGGTGCACGCCACTCGGCACAGCCGTCACAGTGATCCCTTCCTCCCAGTTGAGTACATTCTAGGGGGACGCGGGCCGCGCCGGTCCAGAGCGCGTGGCCCCGGCGTTGCACGCCGCATACCGTGCCGCGTCGGGAAAGGCGCGCCGTAATGTGGCTGAAGCAACGCCGGCTCCCGGGCAGGGAACATATATTTGAGCCGTGTCCTCCCCAACGAAGTCGCCGCGGTCCGTCCTGCAGAAGTACCTGATGATCCCCAAGCTGGTCAGGTTGTCCAGGGGCGCGCCGAAGGACAGGCATAAAGCGTGGGACGCATATTGGGCACGCATCACGGCGACCGGACCGGGCGGGGAGGTCCTGTGGGATTCGGGGAGCGACCACGAGTTCCTGGGCTACAAGGACAGTCTCCTGCAGTACCTGGACCCCGCCCTTCCCGTTGTGGACACCGGCTGCGGCCATGGCAGCTTCACCCGTGCGCTGGCGGAGGTCTTTCCGCGCGTGGTGGGGGTGGATGTCTCCCCGCACGCCGTCGCCAGGGCCCGGGCGGAGTCCGCCGGACACGGCAACACGGCCTTTGAAGCACGCGACATGACGGCGGAAGGGGCCGGGGAGGCCCTGGCGGAGTCCATCAACGCGGGCGGTGACGGCGCCAACGCCTTCATCCGCGGCGTCCTGCACGTCCTGGCCCCGGCCCATCAGGTGGCCCTCGTCGAGAACCTCCGGCTCCTGGCGGGCCGCCGCGGCACCGTCTTCATGGCGGAGACCAATTTCCAGGGGAACCCGGTGGAGTATGTGTCCCACCTCGGGGCAACCACCCGGGGCATCCCGGCGCCGCTGGAACTGGCCATCCGGGGACTGCCCATGCCAGGGCACTTTGGTCCCGAAGAGCGGGAACGTGCGTTCCCGGCGTCGGCATGGGAACTCCTGGAAGACGGCCATACGGCGATCGAAACCAACCCCGTGACCGGCGTACCCGGCCAGGACCGGGTGCCGGGGTACTACGCAGTGGTCCGCCCCCGCCGGTAGCCCGGCCACCCACGTCCCCTTGCCGTCGGGTACGGAAATGCCGCAATGCCCGCAGCCGGCACGCAAAGATCCCTCCCCTCCCCTTGACAGGGACGCGAACCGGAGGCTTGCTGGTAAGTAGACTTACTAGTTGTCCGGGGGAAAGGATGGCCACGCCGGCTGGGAGGAATGGGTGGACACCTTCGGCTCCCGGAACTGAATTTCATCAACCAGGAACAGCGCAGCGACGGCGCCCCTTCAACTTCTTCCGGGCTGGAAGACCCCAGCCGGAAAAGCGCCCGAGCCGCAACCGCGCCCCAGCGTTCGGGGGGCGCCGGACACCCCCCGGCGCCCCGGCCGGCCGCCGGCGCAAGACCCACAGGAACGATCATGAGCAACCTCATCCCATCCGGCGACCTTCGCCGGATGCTGCTGCCTCCCACCTACGGGCGGCACGTCACGTCAGCGACCGAATTCACCGTCCTGTCCGTGGAAGTCTGGGCCTCGGGCCTGGTGGTCAACATCCACCTTCCCTCAGGGGACTCGCCGGAACCCCGGCTGATGCTCCAGGACCACTTCGGTACCAAATACGCGCTGCAGGACTCCGCCACGGTCGGCACGCGCAACCTGCAGGTTTTCGCCCCCTCCGTGCCGCCCGGCACCAGGAGCCTGACCATCAGGGCGGCTGACGACGCCGACAGCCGGCCCGTGGTGACCTTCGCGGTGCCCCTCATGGCCGTGCGGGAAGAACGGCCGGACCTGGCGCCCCCACCCCGGGAGGCCGAAGCCTCCACCGACGGTGACGACGAGTCCTACCATCCCGACCTCCGCCGCCCTGCCTGACCCACCGAAAGGCCCCGCCATGCCGGATACCAGCAACTTCACACCCACCACCGCAATCGTCACCGCTTCCGACTCTGGCATCGGCAAGGCCACAGCCGTGGCGCTGGCCCGGGCCGGGATGGACGTGGGCGTCACCTGGCATACGGACAAGGCGGGTGCCGAGGAAACCGCCGAGGAAATCCGCGGCCTGGGGCGCAAGGCCGTGGTGCGGCAACTGGACACGAGGGAATTCCGTGCCGCGGCGGCCGTCGTTGATGATCTCGCCGGGGAACTGGGGGGCCTGGACGTCTTCGTGAACAACGCGGGCACGGGTGCGAACACCAGGTTCCTGGACATGGGAATCGACGAGTGGATGCGGATCCTGGACACGAACCTCAACGGGGCCTTTGCCTGCCTGCAGTCCGCGGCGCGCCGAATGGTCACGGCAGGAAAGGGAGGGCGGCTGGTGGCCGTGTCCAGCGTCCATGAGTTCCAGCCCCGCGTTGGCTCCTCCGCCTACGACGCGTCCAAGCATGGCCTGGGCGGCCTCATGAAGACCCTGGCCCTGGAGCTGGGGCAGTATGGCATTACTGCCAACACGGTGGCCCCGGGCGAGATCGCCACCCCCATGACGGGGCAGGAGGACCAGGATCCGACGGCGACGGAGCGCCCGGGGGTGCCACTCGGCCGGCCGGGCCACGCGAGGGAGATCGCCGACGTCATCGCCTTCCTCGCCTCGCCGGCCTCAAGCTATGTAACGGGTGCTGCCTGGGTGGTCGACGGCGGAATGCTGCAGATGGGTCCGCAGGCGGGTTCGCACCTCACGGGCAACGAATGGCGTGAGGGGTAGGCGGCTCCGGCACACTGGAAGTCCGCATCCCGGATCAGGCAAGCGCTTTCCCAGCGCTTGCTGGCATGATGGAGCGCATGCGCATTCTGATTGCTCCGGACAAGTTCAAGGGGTCCCTGACGGCAGCCGAGGCGGCCGCATCCATCGCCGAGGGAGCGCTCCGGGTGTACCCGGACGCCGTCGCCACCCAGTTCCCCATTGCCGACGGCGGCGAGGGCACCCTGGAGGCTGCGGTGGCGGCTGGCTACGAGGAGCGGCTGAACGCCGTGGTGGGCCCCATCCTGGCTCCGCTCGGGGCTGCGTGGGCCATCCATAAGGGCGGTGACGGCACGGTCACCGCCGTGATCGAGACCGCCCAGGCATCCGGCTTGGCGGAGATGGAACCAATCCCGGCGAATGCGTTGCGTGCCCACAGCTACGGTTGCGGACAGCTCATTGCCGCGGCCCTCGACGCCGGTGCCACCGAGATCGTCCTGGGCCTGGGCGGATCCGCCATGACGGACGGCGGCAGCGGCGCCCTCCGCGCCCTGGGCCTGAAACCCCTGGACGCGGCCGGCAATGTGGTGCCCCTGGGCGGCGGTTCGCTGGGCGACGTCGCAACCCTGGACACGACGGGACTGGATCCGCGCCTGACCGCCACCACCTTTCGCATCGCCGTCGACGTCCGCAATCCGCTGTACGGGCCGTCCGGGGCTGCGCACGTCTTCGCCCCGCAAAAGGGTGCGGACCAGGATGCAGTGGAAATGCTCGACGCCGGGCTGCGCAACTGGGCGTCGGTGCTGCGCGAAGCTACGGGCCGGGACGTGAACGTCCCCGGCGCGGGCGCCGCCGGCGGCTTCCCGGCGTCGTTCCTTGCCTTCACTGATGCCTCGCTGGAAGGCGGTTTTGCGCTGGTGGCCGGGCTGACCGGCCTGGCCGGCCAGTTGGACCAGGCGGACCTGGTGATTACCGGCGAAGGGTCCATGGACTCCCAGTCCCTGACCGGCAAGGCGCCGATCGCGCTCGCAGACGCGGCCCGGGAGCGTGGCATTCCCGTCATTGTGGTGGCCGGCAGGATCCTGGTGACGTTCGAGGACCTGGCCGGGCACGGAGTGGTCGCCGCGGCGCAGCTGCTGGACGTGGCATCCAGCCCCGAAGACGCCGTGGCAAACGCCGGCAAGTACCTGGCCTGGGCAACAAGCCAGGTGCTCGAGGGCGCCTGACCGGCGGCGTGGAGGGGCGCCTCAGGCGCCGGTTTCAGAATTTGGTTCGGCAACCGGCTTTGATTCCGGGGACCCTCTTTCCCGGAGGTACACCGACGCCCCCACCAGGACCCCGACGGCCAGGAACTCGCTTTGCCAGTTCTGGAAGGATTCGAACCAGAACCGGCTGGTTCCCAGATACTGCAGGAAGGTGATGGCGGGCTGGCCGTGGCTTTGCTGGTCCTGGTTGTACTCGTCCACGCCGCCGGCGGCGTGCAGCAGGAATGAGGCAAGGAACAGGACGAAAAACAGGATCGACAAGGAGTGCTCATACAGCTTGAGCACCACCCCGCCGCGCCGGATAGGCCACGGCGTGGCACTGCTGATCTGCGCGTCCCGCGGGTCCTGGTCCTGCGGTGCCCTTTTGCCCATGGGCTTGGACTCGGATGAGCCTTTCTGGAACAGGAATACCGTGAGGACCACGTACATGCCCATCTGCAGGAACTCCGATTCCCAGTTCTCGAAGGTGGCCTCGACGAACGCGCCCGTGCCCAGGAACTGGAGCACGGACACGGCGGGCTCGCCGTGGGCCTGCTGGTCTTCGCTGTAAGACGCCGCGCCGGAGAGGACCATTCCCACGAAAAACACGACGAACAGTCCAAGGTTGGCCATCAGCAGTCCATGCTCTTTAGCCCACTTGCGCATTCATCACTCCTTGCTTCGTGCCGGCGGAAGGATCCTCCCGGTGGCCCGCTTGTTCAGGCGAAGGGGAACGAACACCAGCATCACTACCATGACGCCCAGCAGTGCACCGCCGGCCGTGACGCCGGCAGACCTTCCTGCCGCGACATCGAAGACCAGGGCGGCGGTTCCGGCGCTCAACAGGGCAATGCCGCCGAGTGCGATCTTGGTGATGGTGTCGGCGCTGGAAACCAGCGTCTCCTTGAGCCGCTTCCGGAAGAGCCGCCGGTGCACGCTGACCGGGAGGAGGATGAAGGCCGTGGTCAGGGCGGCAATCACCACGTTGGCGAGGTAGAGGCCAACCTCCCAGCCGTCCAGCTTTTCGAACCGCTGCTGGAATGGCAGTGTCAGCAGGAAGCCGGCAAGGATCTGCACGCCGGTCTGGAGTACGCGCAACTCCTGGAGGAGTTCGGCCCAGTTGCGGTCCAGCTGCTCCTCGCGGGTCTCGTTCCGGCCCGTGCGGCCGGTGTAGTCCTCAACATCGGACATCGGCGCTCCTTCCTCTGCGGCGGGGACCCACGTCTTCTTTCTACTCCTCCCGTACCCAGAAAGGCGGCTGCCCGTTGCGCCTGTGCCCACATTTGATAAGTTTACTGATTATTACCCGTGCACCATCGGCAACGCACAACAGGAGGAAGCATGACGCAGGAAAACCAGCAGGCTGAACCCGAGTCGGCCCCGGGCGGCTACGGCACCCCCACCGCCGAGCAGGAAGCGGCGGGCACTCAGGGCGGCCAGCAGTCCAGCAGCGGCGCCCGGCAGTCCGGCGGTGCTTCGCCCGCGGGCGCGGACACCAACGAACCGCAGTCCGGGACGGGCCAGGACCCGGTCCCGCACGACATGGACCTCCCGTCCAGTGCCGCGGAAATCGATGAGTCCAACGACGATTCCCAGGGGTCGGCGCCGAACTCCTCGGAGTCGGGCCAGGAAGCCACGGGCATCCCGGACGGCAGCGGCAACGACCTTCCGCAAGAAGAATCGCCCAATGACGACGACGAAAGCTTCGACGCCGGATAAGCCAGCTTTCCCCGCAGGCCCCGGTTCCTGCTGCCCCGCCGGCAGCCGTAACCGGGGCCTTTCCGTGCCCGCATACATCGGGTCCGGCTGGGTACGGAACACGCGAAACCACGCCGGCAGGAGCGGGGGGCGCCCCGTGCCGGACCCGATATCGATGCCAGGAAGGTGGACCGTGGGCAGGAGATCTTCAGGGCAGTGGGCGCGGCCCACGGACCAGCGGGATGGGGCGGCAGTGGATGTCCTGGTGCCTACCTGCAACCGGCCGGCCGAGCTCGCCGTCACCCTCGCCGGACTTGCCGGCCAGGAGGACCCGGCGTTCGCCGTCGTGGTGAGCGACCAGTCAGCGGGCCAACCCGCCTGGGAACACCCGGCCGCCGCAGCCATGGTGCGGGTACTCCAGGCGCAGGGCCGCCCCGTCACGCTGCTGCGCCACCTTCCGCGGCGTGGGCTCGCCGAACACCGGCAGTACCTGCTGGAGCAGTCCACCGCCGGCCAGTGCCTGTTCCTGGACGACGACGTCTGGCTTGAACCCGGCGCACTGGACGTGCTGAGCCGGGCCCTGGAAGAGCTTGGCTGCGGTTTCGTGGGCATGGCGCCGCAGGGTCTATCCTTCCTGGCTGACCGCAGGCCCGATCAGACGGCACCCTTCGAGGCATGGGACGGGCCGGTGACTCCCGAACGGATCCGCCCGGAAGGTCCGGGGTTCGATCGCTGGCCGCTGCACAACGCGGCGAACCTCAGCCACCTCGGCGCTGACCTTTCCCTGGAACCGGGCGAGTGGGTGCCGTACCACGTGGCGTGGCTGGGTGGCTGCGTGCTCTACCGCAGGCAGTTGCTGGTCGACGCCGGTGGGTTCCGTTTTTGGAGCAGCCTTCCGGCCGGGCACGCCGGGGAGGACGTGGTGGCGCAATGGCAGGTGATGGAGCGGTATGGCGGCGCGGGCATCCTGCCCTCCGGGGCAGTGCATCTGGAATCGCCTACGACGGTAACGGACCGCCGGGTGGAAGCGTACGACGTTGTCCTGGACCGCGGGTCCGCCCAGGCGCCTTAGTGGCCCGGGTGGCGGCGGGCTTCAGGCTCCGCTGCCGGCTGCTCCCGACCCGGGTATGCCACGCAGGCGAAGCGGTCGGAGGCAAGCGACCAGCTGTTGACGTTGAGGGTGCCCTGGCCGCCGGAGACCGGCCAGGTCTGCAGCGGGGTGGCCCAGTCGTCCGTGGCGACAAGGACGACGTCGACCGGCAGGTCCGCGGGGTGGCCTTGCGTTCCGGCGGGGAAGCGGACGTAGCTGGCCAGGCTGCCGTCCGGGGAGAGATGCGGGAACCAGTCCACCGTGCCGCTCGCCAGGAGCTGTTCGAATTGGCTGCCGTCCGGTCGGACGCGGGCCAGCTGGGCGTGGCCGGGAACGGTGCTGAAGGATTCCGTGTTCAGGTACAGCCATTTCCCGTCGGGCGAGTACTCGGACCGTCGCAGTGGCCCGGCCCGACGTCGACGGCGGCAGCGGCACCGCCGTCGGACGGCATGGTCACCAGCCGGCCGGGCCGGGTAAAGTCTCCCGCCTCGATTCCGACATAAGCGAGCTCACTGCCGTCCGGGCTGACGCCGTGCAGGAAGTGGAAGGACCCGTCGTCGCCGGTCACCCTGGTGGCCGGCCCGCCCGCAAGGGGCGCCCGGTAGATGTGCCCGTCATCCGCGGACACGTAGATTGTTTTCCCGTCCGGGGCCAGGACGTGGTCGTTGTTCAGGGCAGGAACGCCGGTCACCGGGACCTCGGCGAGGGACCCGTCCGCCAGGCCCAGGCGCCACAGTTTGCCGTCCCCGTTGAGGATCAGCGATGATCCGTCGAGGGACCAGTTGGGCGCCTCGAGAAGCATATTCCCCGTGGAGTATGCAAGGTCCAACGCTCCCGTGGCTGAGGCGATCCACACCTCGCACTGCTGCCCCGGCGACAGCCCGCGCACCGGGTCAGTCCTTGCTGCTGAAGGCCGCGTCGAAGCTGGTTTGGGAGGCCGGGAAGTCGTACTTCTTCAGGGCGGCGAGGGCTTCGGGTGCGCCGTGGAGGCGGTCCATCCCGGCGTCTTCCCATTCGATGCTGATGGGGCCGTCGTAGCCGATGGCGGCCAGCGCCCGGAAGGAGGCTTCCCAGGGGACGTCGCCGCGGCCGGCGGAGACGAAGTCCCAGCCGCGGCGGGGGTCGCCCCAGGGCAGGTGGGAGCCAAGGACGGTGTTGCGGCCGGTCTGGCGGATCTTGGTGTCCTTGCAGTCCACGTGGTAGATCCGGTCCTTGAAATCCCAGATGAAGGAGACGGGGTCGATGCCCTGCCACATCATGTGCGAGGGGTCCCAGTTCAGGCCGAATGCTTCGCGGTGGCCGATCGCCTCGAGGGTGCGGACGGTGGTCCAGTAGTCGTACGCGATCTCGGAGGGGTGGACTTCGTGGGCGAACCGGACGCCTTGTTCGTCGAAGACGTCCAGGATGGGGTTCCAGCGGTCGGCGAAGTCCTGGTAGCCGGCGTCGATGACTTTTTCCGGGACGGGCGGGAACATGGCCACGTACTGCCAGATGGCGGAGCCGGTGAACCCGACCACGGTGTCCACCCCGAGTGCCTTGGCCAGCCGGGCGGTGTGTTTCATTTCCTCGGCGGCGCGTTGGCGGACGCCTTCGGGGTCGCCGTCGCCCCAGACTTTGGATCCGACGATGGCCTGGTGGCGGAAGTCGATGGGGTCATCGCAGACGGCCTGGCCTTTGAGGTGGTTGGAGATGGCCCAGACCTTGAGGTTGTACTTGTCAAGGATTTCCAGCTTGGAGTCCACGTAGCCGGGTTCATCCCAGCGCCAGGCGTCCAGGTGGTCTCCGGAGACGGCGATTTCCAGGCCGTCGTAGCCCCAGCCGGAAGCCAGTTTCGCGACTTCTTCGAAGGGCAGGTCGGCCCACTGGCCGGTAAACAGGGTGAATGGGCGGGACATGGATCTCCTTGGCTGGTGGCTGGCTGGCGCGCGGTGGCGCCCTAGCGGCGGACTACGGTGAGCGTGCTCTTGTTGGCTGCGGATTCCTCCACGGCACTGAGGATGTGTTGGACGTTGAGGCCTTCCTCGAACGACGGCGACGGCTGGGTTCCGTCCCGGACCGCCAGCAGGAAGTCGCGGACCTGGTGGGTGAAGGTGTGTTCCCAGCCGATGATGTGGCCCTGGGGCCACCAGGCTTCGATGTACGGGTGCTCGGGTTCGTTGACCAGGATGCGGCGGAAGCCCTGCTCACGGACGGGGAGGGTGGCGTCCAGGAAGCCCAGTTCGTTGAGGTTTTCGAGGTCGAACAGCAGGCTGCCTTTGTCGCCGTAGACCTCGATCTGGAGGCTGTTCTTCCGTCCGGTGGCCACCCGGGAAACCTCGACAGAGGCGATGGCCCCCGAGGCGAGGGACAGCGTGGCCCAGGCGGCGTCGTCGACCGTGACGTCCTCCAGGCCGTTCTCGCCGGGGCGGCGGTCCACGAAGGTGTTGAGCCGGCCGGTGACCTCGTTGACCTCGCCGCCCAGGAGGAACAGAACCTGGTCGATGGCGTGGGAGGCGATGTCCCCGAGCGCGCCTGACCCGGCGGTTTCCTTCCGCAGCCGCCACGTCATGGGCGCCTGGGCATCGGCGAGCCAGTCCTGCAGGTACGCCGCGCGGACGTGCCGGACCGTGCCCAGCCGGCCTTCCGCGATCAGCTCCCTGGCCAGGGCCAGCGCCGGGACCCGGCGGTAGTTAAAGCCGATCATCGACTGCACGCCCCCGGCCCGGGCCTTGGCCGCCGCGGCGGTCATGAGTTCGGCCTCGGCCAGGGTGTTGGCCAGGGGCTTTTCCACCAGGACGTGCTTGCCCGCCGCCAGGGCGGCGACCGCGATTTCCGCGTGCATCCAGCCGGGGGCGCAGATATCTACGATGTCGATGTCGTCCCGTTCGATCACGGTGCGCCAGTCCGTTGCCGATTCGGCCCACCCGTACCTGGCAGCGGCCTCGGCCACGGCGTCCGCGTCCCGGCCCACGAGGACCTTCTGCTCGAAGGCCGGGACGTCGAAGAAGCTGGCCACATTCCGCCACGCGTTGGAATGCGCCTTGCCCATGAAGGCATAACCGATCGCGGCCACCCCCAGGGGACGGGAGGGCGTGGAATCGGAAGGGTGTGCGGGTGTGCTCATGATGCGTTCCTGCTGCCTGTCAGAGGGTGGCGGTTTCCGGAGCCCAGTCCTCCGGGATGGCGGAGGATGCCGGGGCGGAGCTTTCGACGTCGATGAACGTGCCGGAGTCGATGGACTCACTGATGGAAACCATGGTGTCCAGCACGTGGTACGCCAGGTCGCCGGTGGCGCGGTGCGGGACGCCGGCGCGGAGGGAGCGTGCCATGTCCAGGACGCCCATGCCGCGGCCGTTGGCGGGCCCGGTGGCCGGAACGGTGGTCCAGTCCTCGTCGCCGGCACGCCAGAGCTTGATGTCGCCGGTGAAGTAGTTGGGGTCCGGCAGCGACAGGGTTGCTTCGGTGCCCGTGATCTCCACGAAGCCCAGCCGGGTCCGGGGGGACTCGAAGGAGAAGACGCTGTGCGAGGAGGCGCCGGACTCGAACTGCGCCATGGCCGAGACGTGGGTGGGCACCTCGACGGTGAACTCCTCGCCCGCCTTGGGGCCGGAACCGATCACGCGGACGTCCTTGGCCTTGGACCCGACGGCGGCCACCTTGCGGATGGAGCCGAAGGCCTGGACCAGGGTGGTGAGGTAGTACGGGCCCATGTCGAACAGCGGGCCGGCGCCGTGCTGGAAGAGGAAGGCCGGGTTGGGGTGCCAGGACTCCGGGCCGGGGGTCTGGAAGGTGGTCATCGCCGTCAGCGGGGTGCCGATGTCGCCGCGCTGGATCAGGCGCAGGGCGGTCTGGATGCCGGCGCCGAGGAAGGTGTCCGGGGCACAGCCCAGGCGCATACCGGCGGTGTCCGCCGTCTTGAGCAGGCCGAGCCCGGACTCGCGGTCCAGGGAGAAGGGCTTCTCGGTCCAGACGTGCTTTCCTGCGTTGACGGCGGCGGTGGCCACCTCCACGTGTGCTGCCGGGATGGTGAGGTTGACGATGATTTCGACGTCGGGATGGTTCAGGGCCTTCTCCACCCCGCCCCACTCGGGGACGCCGTACTCCTTGGCCCGCGCCTCGGCGGCTTCCTCGAAGAGGTCTGCGATGACGTGGACCTTCAGGTCCGGGAACGCCGTGAGGTTGTCCAGGTACTGCTTGCTGATCACGCCGGCGCCGATCACGCCGACGCCCACCGGGCCCTTGCGGGGAGATTGTGCTGCGGGGGTGCTCATGCGTTGGCCCCCTCGGCTGCGGTGTTGCTGTTCAGGAAAGCAAGGCTCTGGGCGATGCCATCGAAGATGTCACCGGCGTAGTCGTCGAATTCCACGACTCCCACTTCCAGCGACGTGGCCGCGGCGATCACGTCCATGACCGGCACTTTGCCCTGGCCTGCCGGCTGCTGGGCCTTGTTGTCCCTGGTGAGGGGGCCGTCCTTGATGTGGATGAACTTCACCCGGTCACCCAACTTTGCCAGGATGTCCACCGGGTCCTGGCCGCCAACGGCTACCCAGTACGTGTCCACTTCGAGGACGAGTTCCGGGTCCAGCAGGGATTCGAAGTATTCCAGCGCGGTGCGGCCGTCAATGATGGACTCCAGCTCCCAGGCGTGGTTGTGGTAGCCCACCCGGATGCCGTACCCGGCCCCCTTACTGGCAGCCTGGTTGAGCTTTTCGGCTGTGGCTTGGATGTCTTCGGCCTTCTGCCAGTGCTCGGCGGGCAGGAACGGGTCAATGACCGTGCTGATGCCCAGTTCCTTGGCCGCGGTGAAGATCTCGTCCTGGTCCTGGCTCATCAGCGGGGCGTGGCCGGACGGCGCGGTGAGGCCGTTCTCTTTCAGGGCTGCGCCGAGTTCCTTGGCCGTGGCCACGAAGTTGTAGGGCTCAACCTGGGTGTAGCCAATATCGGCAACCCTCTTGATCGTGCCGGGCAGGTCCTCGGAGATGGCGTTGCGGAGCGTATAAAGCTGCAGTGAGTAGGACATGGGTTTCCTTAGCGGTTTTGTAGAGGTCGTTGGGGTTGGGGTCAGCGGCCCGCGAGGGAGCCGCCGATGCCACCGACGCTGAAGTATTTGTTCAGGGCGGCGAACACGATGACGGGCGGGAGCATCATGACCACGGCCAGGGCCATGACTGACGTCCAGTCTGTCGCGTTTTGCTGGAAGAACGACTGCACGCCCATGGGAAGGGTGAAGATTTCGTTGGAGCGGAGGAAGACGATGGCCACGAGGTAGTCGTTCCAGGCCAGGAGGAAGGCGAAGATGGCGGTGGAGAGGACGCCGGGGAGGGAGTTCCGGAGGACCACTTTGGTGAAGGATCCGAAGACGGAGCAACCGTCGATCCAGGACGCTTCCTCGAGGCTGATGGGGATGGAGTCGAAGTACGCGGCCATCATCCAGGTGGCCACCGTCATGGTGGAACCGACGTAGATGATGGTCAGGCCCAGGAGGTTGTCCACCAGGCCCATCCCGGCGAACAGGATGAACAGCGGCACCACCGAGGTGATGATGGGCAGTGACTGCATGACGAACAGGAGCAGGGAGTAGCCGGAGACGGCCTTGGACCGGCCGCGGGAGAGGACGTAGCCGGCGGGTGCGGCCACCGCCACCGACACCACCACGGTGGAGAGGGTGGTGACCAGGCTGTTCTTCAGCCACGTGGCGGCAAGGGTCTTGGAGAAGACGTTGCTGAGGTTCTCGAAGGTCAGGCCGGTGGCGGTGCTGTTGGGGCCAGGGGTGAAGGCGAGCACGATGGTGACCATGATGGGCACCAGCACGATCGCGGTGATGATGAGGATGGCGATGAACCGCCACCAGCGGCCGCGTTGGCCGGCTTCGGAGAGTACCCGGCGGGTGTTGCCTGCCTGGCCGACGCCGAGGGCCGGGCCGGACTGGGGATGGGCGTGGACTGCTGCGCTCATTATTCGACACTCGACTTTCGGATCTGGCGGTACAGGATGACCGAGATGACCACCAGGGTCATGGTCATGAGGAAGGCGATGGCCACGCCGGGGCCGGTGGCGAAGTCCTGGAACACGGTGCGGTAGGCCAGGACCACCAGGGAGGTGGTGGCGTTGACCGGGCCGCCGCCGGTGAGCAGGTAGATGGTGGGGAAGTCGTTGACGCAGAAGATGGTCATCAGGATCCAGCTGATGTAGGTGGAGCGGGCGATCAGCGGCAGGGTGATCTGGGTGAATTGCTGCCAGCGGCTGGCGCCGTCCATGCTGGCGGCCTCGTAGACGGTGGTGTCCACGGACGCCAGGGCGGCCGAGATCATCATCATCATGAACGGGAAGCTGACCCAGACTTTGAAGACCATCACGGTGATGGAGGCCAGGGTGGGGTCGGCCAGGAAGAGCGGGGTGCCCAGGCCGAGGTTCCGGAACAGCGACGGGATCAGGCTGTCCGGGGTGGCCACCAGCCAGTTCCAGGCGGTGGAGGACACCACGATCGGCACCACCCAGGGCAGGAGCAGCAGGACCTTGAACGTATTGCCGGCGGGGATCTTGGTGCGCAGGAGCAGGGCGAGGCCCAGGCCCACGAGCCAGGATCCGAACACGCCCACGATGGTGAACCAGAGGGTGAACTGGGCGGCTTTCCAGAACGCCGGCGAGGTCAGGACGGTGGTGAAGTTCTGGACGCCGACGAAGTTGCCGGTCTGGAGCAGGTCGCCATCGTGCGTCGCCTGGACCGCGGCATAGATCAGCGGGTAGCCGTGGATCAGGACCAGGAGGACCACGGAGGGGAGCAGGAGCCAGAAGAAGGTCCTGGTGGCCTGGGCCGAGAGTTTGCTCTTGCGTTTGCCGGGGGCGGCCCCGGACCCGCCGGGGGCAAGCCCGCGGCGGGCCCGGGCGAGGCCGGATTGTGCAGTGGTGGAGGACATGGCGGGCGCTTACTTCTTCAGGACGGACTCGAGGCCGGACTGGAAGGTCTGCAGGGCGGTCTTGGCGTCGGCCTTTCCGGTGATGATGGTCTGGCTGAACTGGTTCAGGGCCTGGCCGCCGTCGAGTGCGGCGAGGTTGGCGTTGAGCCTGCTGCCCTGGGCGGCGAAGGTCTTGGCGATGGGCTGCCAGTCCTTGACGATCTTGACGTTGTTGGGGTCGTTGGCGAATTCCGGAATCTCGGTGATGGACTTGAAGACCGGGAGGGCGGACATCAGCTTCTTCTGCCACAGCTGCTTGAGCTGGCCCAGGTAGTACACCAGGAACTCCTCCGAGGCGTCCTGCGACGGTGTGTTGGTGTACATCATGATGTTGTTCGGGAAGACGATGGTGGCCTTGTCGCCGTGCGGGCCCTTGATGGGGTCAGCCACCAGCAGGTCGCCGGAGGTGTCGCCCACGCGCTGCGGGACGTTCACCTGGAACAGGCCGTAGCCGGCCTTGCCGTCCTTCCACTGGGCGGACATGTTGTCCGTGGTGTAGCTGACCGCGGCCGGGTCGACGATGCCATTGGAGACGAGCTCCAGCCCGGGGCGTTGCTGCCACTGTGTAGGCGCTCATGCGTTGGCTCCTGCCTTTTCAGCGGCCGCTTGTCCCGCGGCAACGTTCTGCACGGTGGCCTCGGAGATGGCAAGCGCAAACGTGAGGTCATCGATCAAAGTTTGGGCGGAGGGAGCCTGGCGGGTTCCGCGGGCCAGTTCGGCAAGGTGGCGCCACTCGCCTTCGTAGCCGTTGTGGCCGTAAGGGCCGTAGCTGGTGGCCTGGCCGTCGCGGGAAAAGGTGGCCACAGCGGACCCGGCCTGGACGTAGGACGGCGTGAAGTCGATGTGGAGCGCAGAGTCGTCGGCGATGGCCTCGAAGGTCCACTCCGGCTTCCAGGTGCTGTTCATGACGGCCCGCAGTTCGATCACGCGGGTGGGCGTCCGGAGCGAAACCACGTAGCCGGAGGGCCGCACGTGCCGCGCCTGGAGCACCTCGATGTCGCCGAAGTCCGGGGTGAACCGGCGCACCAGGGGGAGATCGTGGATGGCCAGGCCCATGATCCCGCCCTGCATCAAGGCCTTGATGACCCCGATGTCGGAGTAATCGGGGTTGCCCGCGGCGGGGCGGGTGATGATTTCGGTGGCAAAGTCTTCGAAGCGGGCATTCGGCGGCAGGACGATCGAGGAGCGAAGGGTGTGGACGCGCTCCGGGAGGTCACCCCAGTTCTGTTCCGCCGCCAGCCAGCCGGGATCGAACGTGTGCATGGCTCCCACCACGATCGGCACGCCCGTCGCGGCGCTGGCGTCCGCGATCCTGGCTGCCTCCTCGCCGTTCATGGCGAAGGGCTTCTCGCAGAGGACCGCCTGCTTGCCGGCGCGGCACGCCGCGATGACCTGGTCCGCGTGGAACTGGTGGGGGCTGCAGATGGCGACGATGTCCACGCCGGGGTCGCTCAGCAGGGCGTCCATGCCGGAGCTGGAGACCGCACCGACGCGCGCTGCCACCGAGGAGGCAACCGCAGGGTCCACGTCCATGATGTGCCGTACTTCCAGGATGTCCTGGAGCCGGGCCAGAGCCGGAAGGTGGATGGCCTGGGTGACCGGCCCGGCGCCGAGGATGCCGACGCCCAGGGGCCGTTCTGCTGGCGCTTCGATGTGGGACAAGTTCTATTACCTCTTTGTAAGGCGGACTCTGGAGTACCGGAGGGATCAGCGCGGCGGATGGTTGCCATCGGAACCGCGAATGTGCCCTGAATCACAACGTAGATGTACTTTTGACGCGCGTCAAGCAAAAGTTGTTTGTTTCGCGTCATTCTTCTGCTGTGGTGACAGCACTAAGTAACAGTGTTATGACTTAGACATGACTTCAACGACGGGCAGGCAGGCCGGAAAAGACTCCGACGTCGGCAGCCTGTCGCGTGCCGGGGACCTGTTCCAACTGCTCCGCGACGGCAGGGCCCGCACCCGCGCCGAGCTTGCCCTGAGCACCGGGCTGGCCCGCTCCACGGTGGCCTCCCGGATCGATGCGCTCATGCTGTCCGGCCTGGTGGGCCCGGCAGGGGAAGCCCTCTCCAGCGGCGGCAGGCCGCCGTCGCGCTTTGCCTTCAACCCGTCTGCCCGCCTGGTGCTGGCCGTGGACGTGGGCGCCACGCACGTCATCGTTGCACTGACGGACCTTGGTGGAAACATCCTGGCCGAACACCGGCTGGCGCAGCAGGTGGCCGACGGGCCGGAAGCCGTGCTGGACCAGGTGGTGGCGCAGGGCAAGGAACTGCTGGCGTCCACCGGACGGACCGTTGCGGAACTGGCCGGGATCGGCATCGGGCTGCCCGGGCCGGTGGAACATGACACCGGCAAGCCCGTCAAGCCGCCCATCATGCCGGGCTGGGACGGGTTCGACGTGGTCAGCTACGTCCAGCAGTCCCTGCCCGTCCACGTTCTGGTGGACAACGACGTGAACATCATGGCGCTTGGGGAGCAGTCCGCGCACTGGCCCGAACACAGCAACTTCTTCTTCGTGAAGGTGGCCACTGGCATCGGCTCCGGCATTATCAGCAACGGCCAACTCCAGCGCGGGGCCAATGGCACGGCGGGGGACCTTGGCCACGTCCAGGTGGCACGGGGCGCGGATGTCCTCTGCGCCTGCGGAAACTATGGGTGCCTGGAGGCGCTGGCGTCCGGTCCCGCCGTCGTGCGTTCCCTGAAGGAGCAGGGACTGGACGTGGCCAGGGGCGCGGACGTGCTCCGGCTCGCCGCAGACGGCAACCTGCAGGCCATCCAGGCCCTGCGCCAGGCCGGCCGGGACATCGGCGAGGTACTGGCCACGGTGGTCAACCTGCTCAATCCGTCCGTCATCGTGGTGGGCGGAAGCGTGGGCGAAACAGGAGAGCACCTGGTGGCCGGCATCCGCGAGGTGGTGTACCGGCGCTCGCCGCCACTGGCCACCTCCCACCTGCGCATCAATGTCTCCCGCGCCGGAAGCCAGGCCGCCGTGCTCGGGGCAAGCCAGCTGGTCACCCAGTACGTGCTCTCGCCTGCCATCATTGAAGCCACGCTGTCAGGCGCCATCGCCGGGTAGCGCCGGGGCGGTGCCCGGCGCCATCCGGCGGCTTCTTACGCCTCCGCCTCCGGTTCGGGCGCCTCGGTCAACAGCAGGGCCGTTCCGCCGTAGGCAGGCAGCTCGAGGAAGAAGCTGTGCAGGTCGTCCACCTGCGCCACGGTCTCCCCACTGAACAGGTCCTGGACGTTGGCGCCGGATGGCAGTTCGTTGGACTGGATGCTGCCGGTGATGTCCTGGCCGGAGAAGTTCAGGGCAGTGACCTGCAGGGCCCCGTCCTTCAGCCGGTTGACCAGCACCAGCGCGGCGCGGTTGGAGACGTCCGGCACGTCCAGGAGGGTGCCGGTGGCGATCCCGTTTTCCTCGCGCACGGCGAGGATCCGCTGCAGCCGCCGTGCGAATGAGTCCTGGTCCTGCAGCTGGTCCGGCAGTGAACCGTACAGGCTGCGGGCCCTCGGCATTCCCGCCGATGAGTTGGTGGCGTCCGGGCTGGTTCCCATGAGGTCGTGGGCGCCGCGGTTGATCCAGCGCGTGTCACCCTGTGACGTGAGCTCGCCCACGCTGCTGCGGTCCAGTGCCAGGATGCCGGTGAGGTCCCAGCCGGACAGGGCAAAGACGCCGGGCTGCAGGGCGTTGTACATGGCCAGGAGCAGGTGCACATCCCGGATCTGCGCCTCCTGCTCCGGGGTGACGGCGGCCGGGTCCTTGATCCCCAGGGCGGCCATGATGAAGCTGACCGTGGTGCAGGCGATGCCGTTGGTGGTGAACACGGCATTGTAGGGCGCATTCTCGCCGGTGAGCCGGTCCCGCAGGGTCTGCTGCACGTTCTCGGCCAGCTGGCCGCCCGTGAGTTCCTCGCCGTTAAGCTCGAACATCTCGTCCCGGTGGCCGGCGGCGAAGTGCAGCAGTTCGTAGGTGAGTTCGTCATGGTTCTGCAAAGCGTGCACCAGTGAGGCCTGGTCCACCCCGATTTCCATGGACAGGCGGAGGGTCAGCCGCAGGAACTCGGTATCGGCGGTGACCAGCGCGTAGTGGTACGCCGGCCGGGTGATGAAGTCGTAGGAGAGGTCCGGGCCTGCCTCCGAGGTTGCCTTGATGTCATCAATGGTCAGGTTCAGCTCCTGGAAGGAGAATCCGCCCACCTTGCGGATCATGGAGCCGATGAGCTGGTTGGCGGCCTCGGACAACGGGTGGCCTTCGGACCAGCCGGGCTGCTCTTCGGCGCTCTTCTCCACGCCCAGGAAGCCGTTGGCGTCGAGGCGCAGCGCCCCCGTGCCAAGGTCCACCAGCGAGTGCAGGGCGTCGCCCACCACCAGGCGCATCCCGGCGAACGTTGGGTCAAGCCAGTTAATGGAGGGCTGGCCGGCCTTGAAGTAGTGCAGGTAGACCCAGCGGCGGGTCTTGCCGGTGGTGTCCACAATGGGCCGCGTGGCACTCCAGTTGGTTTCCTTGACGCCGGGCTCGTAGAAGATGACCCGCTGCAGCCGGCCGATGATGTAGCCGGCCTTCTGGAGCGCCTGCTCCGAGTCGGGGCTGAGGTTGACCGAGTCTGCGCCTTCCGGGACGTCCGGGAGCAGGTTCCAGTCCTCTTCCGGAATGTCCACCATGTGGTAGATCCCCGGGTAATCGCGGAAATTCATCTCTGCCAGGCGGAAGTCCGCGCCCTTTCCGGTGTGGCCGGGGACGATGTCGTCAATGACGGTGCCGTCGTGCTCCGCGGCCACCTCGCACATACTGCGGAACTCTTCCTCGGTGCCGAAGACGGGGTCGATCGCCATGCTGATGCGGTCAAAGTGCCCGTCCACGCTGGGCGTGTGGGACCAGCCGCTGATGCCGCCGGCGAGCTTCACGGGCCCGGTGTGGATCCCGCGGATCCCGATCTCGCGGAACGCCTTCCACATTTCGGGGTCGCCAAGGGCGGACAGGAATGACTGGCCGGTCCGGGTGATGAAGGACAGCGGGTAGGCGGTGAACCATACGGAGGCGCGTTCGACGGCGGCCCGCGGGTTGGGGTGCGCGTACGAGTTCTGCCACATGCTGGCCTGGCCGGACAGCTGCCGTGCCAGCGTGTTCGCGTCACCGAGCATGGCCTGGTTCCGCAGCCACTCCACGTATGCCGCGTTACGCCCGTCGAATTCGAAGGATGGCCGGCTGCCCACGAACTGCCGCCGGCGCGCGATGGGACGCAGGGCCTTGGGGCGGGCCGCGAAGAACTGCTCGTCGAACGTGACCTCAAGGTCCGGTGACGGCTCCGCCGCGTCCTCTTCCACTTCCACGCTGGCCTGCGCGGAATCATCCGCTTCCGAAGTACGCTCGCTGGTGCCCGGCTCCCGCATAAGCTCCTCTTTCCGTTGCTCGTTTCCGTGCTGGCATGGATGCTCCAAGACCCCTTGCCCAAGGTCAGGTACCCAAGCGAGCAGGGAGTATTCGGTGTTCCCTCTCCCGATGCTACTGCCCGGCGGAGCCGGCGGAAGGGACAAACGTGCCGGGCTGGCGGATGCCTTGCCCGATCTGCCGGCCGATGTCGCGGCCGATCCGGGTGAGCAGGGCTGCGGACAGTAGAGGGTCCTTGGCGGAATCCCGGCTGGTGTAGTCAGCCAGGGCGTAGACCTGCGCCAGGGACAGGTCCGCCCAGCGTTCCCGGGGGAGCAGGGAGCGGCCGGCCACGGCGATGAGGGTGCGGGTGCCGGAGCGGCGGGCCACCGCGGCGGGCAGTTTGCCGGCGAGGGTCTGCGCATCGATGCTGCCTTCGCCCGTGATGACGACGTCGCAGCCGGCCTTGCGGGCATCGAAGTCCAGCAGGTCCAGGAAGAAGTCCGCTCCGGAGACCTGGCGCGCGCCCAGGAGCAGGCAGGCGAATCCGATTCCCCCGGCGCTGCCGGCTCCGTCATGCCGTGCCAGGCTGGCCGCGGCCCCAAACCCTGCGTCCGCCATCCTGCCAACGAAGTGTTCCAGCCCGGCGTCGAGGGCCGCGACATCCGCCGGGCCGGCGCCTTTTTGCGGCCCGAAGACGGCCGCTGCCCCGGCTGGCCCGGTCAGGGGGTTGGAGACGTCGCTGGCGACCACCAGTTCCGTCCCTGCCAGGCCTGGCAGGAGGGAACCGCGGACGGCGTGGATGCTGCCGAGTGCATGGCCGGTCCCCGGCAGTACCGTGCCGTCGGCTGCGAGGAAGGCGTATCCCAGGGCGGACAGCATTCCCATGCCGCCGTCCGTGCTGGCGCTCCCGCCCAGAGCCAGCACGATCCGCGCGGGCGACAGGCCCAGGGCGAACCGGACTGCCTCACCGAAACCGCGGCTGGATGCATTGAGGGCATCCAGGGAGCCGTCCGCCAGGAGCGCGATCCCGCAGGTGTTGGCGACTTCCACGACGGCTGTGACGCCGTCGAAGGCGATGGACGACTGGACCCTTTGCCCTGTGGGGCCCGTGACGGAGCAGGTGTGCCGGGCGAAGCCGGCTGAGACAGCGGCGTCCACGCTGCCGTCCCCGCCGTCGGCCAGCGGCAGCAGCTCGCATTCGATGGCCCCGGGGGCCCCGGCGGTGGACCGGAGCCCGGCCGCCAGGGCTTGTGCCACCTCGCCTGCGGTGAGGCTGCCCTTGAATTTGTCGGGTGCGATCAGGGCACGGACCGTGGTGGTGTTGACGGGCATGTCAGGCCGTTTCGGAGTAGGCGGGGTGGCGGGCAGGCAGGGAAGGCTCGACGCCGGTCGCGCCTTCCTGGAGGGCAGGCTCCTTGTGGGGGTGGGCGCCTGAACCGTCGGTGGCCTCGAGGTGGCCCGGCGCCGTGACGGGAAGCGGGTCCACGGCTTCGCCGGCGAAGACGCGGCGCACACGGTCGGCGTCGAGGGTGCGGTCCCACCAGGCGATGAACAGGGTGGCCACGGCGTTGCCCGTGAAGTTGACCAGGGCCCGGCATTCGGACATGAACTTGTCAATGCCGAAGATCAGCATGATTCCGGCGGCGGGGATGGTGCCGATGGTGGCCAGGGTGGCGGTGAGGGCGATGAAGCCGCCGCCGGCGACTCCTGCCGCACCCTTGGAGGTGAGCAGCATGACCGCGAGCAGGCCCAGCTGCTGGCCAATGCTCAGGTGGGTGTTGGTGGCCTGGGCAATGTAGAGGGCGGCCAAAGACAGGTAGATGGCGGCGCCGTCCAGGTTGAAGCTGTAGCCGGTGGGGACCACCAGGCCGACCGTTTCCTTCTTGACACCGGCATTCTCAAGCTTGCGCATCAGGCCGGGAAGGGCGGGCTCGGCGGTGGAGGTGCCGAGGATGAGCATGTACTCCTCCTTGAGGTGCCGGATCATGCTGAAGATGTTCAGCTTCAGGAACGCCATGACCGAGCCGAGCACCACCACGACGAACAGGATGGATGTGGCGTAGAACAGGGCGATCAGGCCGCCCATGCTGGTGAGCGATGAGACGCCGTACTTGCCCACGGCAAAGGCCATGGCGCCGAAGGCTCCCAGGGGCGCGGCCTTCATGATGAAGCCGAGGATCTTGAACATGACCCCGGTCAGTCGCTGCACCCCGTCCAGGACCGGGGCGCCCACCTTGCCCATGGCGTTCAGGGCGATCCCGAAGACCACCGCAATGAAGATGATTTGCAGGATGTCGCCAACCACGAAGGGCTGGACCACGCTGGTGGGGATGATGTTGGTGATGAACTGCCACCATTCCTGGTGCTGCCCCGCATCGATCAGCTTGGCGGCCGAGTCCGAGGTCTTGATGGCACCGGGATCGGCGTTCACGCCTTCGCCGAGCCGGAAGACGTTGATGGCCACCAGGCCGAATGCCAGGGCGCAGATGGTGCCGACCTGGAAGTAGGTCAGCGCCTTCAGCCCGGTCATGCCCACCTTCTTCAGGTCCGCCACGCTGGCGATGCCGCCGACGATCGTGAGGAACACGATGGGCCCGATGAGCATCTTCATCGCGTTCACGAAAGTGGTGCCGATCGGTTCCATGGCGATACCGGTTGCCGGGGCAAGCCAGCCGACCAGGATGCCGATGACGATCGCCGTCAGTACCCAAAAGTAGAGCTGGCGGTACCACCGGGTTTTCGGGGCCGCTGTTGTAGCCGCGGCGGTGCTGGTGTGGTCCATGATTCCTACCTCATTGTGGAATGTCGCTGGAGGATGTTCTGAAGAAAGTTGATACGGGGCGGCCGGCGGTACTGCTTCACCGGCCGCCCCGTGCCTGGAATCGGCAACCGGATGGCGGCGCCGGAGGTTGCTGCGCGCCTAGACCGCTGCCGGAGTGAGCGTCAGGGCCTTGATGATGGCTTCGGTGACGTCCTCGGTGTTTGCCTTGCCCCCCACATCGCGGGTCAGGTGGCCAGCGCCGGTGGCCGCTTCGATGGCGGCTTCCACCTGGCGGGCTTCCGCGTGCAGGCCGAAGTGGTCCAGCATCAGGGCGGCGCTGGCGATCGCGCCGATCGGGTTGCTGATGCCCTGGCCGGCGATGTCCGGTGCGGAGCCGTGGACGGGTTCGAACATTGACGGGAAGCGGCGCTCCGGGTTCAGGTTGGCGCTGGCCGCCAGGCCCAGGCTGCCGGCCAGCGCCGAGCCGAGGTCGGAGAGGATGTCGGCGTTCAGGTTGGAGGCGACGACGACGGAGAGGTCCTCGGGCTTGAGGATGAACTTGGCGCTCATGGCATCCACCAGGACGCTTTCGGTCCGGACATCCGGGTAGTCCAGGGCGACGCGGTGGAAGACCTCGTCCCACAGGACCATCCCGTACTGCTGCGCGTTGGACTTGGTGACCGAGGAAACCTTCTTGACGGTCCGGGTCCGGGCCAGGTCGAAGGCGAACCGCATGATGCGCTCGCAGCCCTTCTCGGTGAACAGCGCGGTCTGCAGCGCCACCTCGTTGCCGGGGCCGCGCCCACTGAGGTTCCGGCCGCCGAGGCCGGCGTATTCACCCTCGCTGTTCTCGCGGACCACCACCCAGTCCAGTTCGGTGGTGTCGGCCTTGCGGAGCGGGGACTGCACGCCGGGGAGGAACTTCACCGGGCGGATGTTGGCCCACTGGTCGAAGTTCTGGGTGATGTTCAGGCGCAGGCCCCAGAGGCTGATGTGGTCCGGGACGTTTTCCCAGCCGACGGCGCCGAAGTAGATGGCGTCGAAGTCCTTCAGGGCGTCCAGGCCCTTGGGGTCCATCATCTGGCCGGTCCTGGCGTAGTACTCGCTGCCCCAAGGGAACTCGGTCCAGTCGAACGCAAATTTTCCATTCGAGTTTCCAGCCAGGGCGTCCAGGACGCGGCGTCCGGCGGATACCACTTCCTTGCCCACGCCGTCGGCCGGGATTGAAGCGATGCTGAATGTCTGGTTGGCGCTCATTTGCCTACCTCCTCGTTGAGTGCGGGCAGTGTGCGGGTGTCGCCCCGGTCACACTGTTTTCTTCCTCCTCAAGTAGACGGGCGCGGCGGGGTGGGCGTCCAAGACCAAGATTCGATCCGCCAGATAGGTTGCGCCTATCAATCGCCGCCGGTGCTTACTGGGCGTGGTCCTTGGCCACCTGCAGGAAGGCCCGCGCCGCGGGCGTGAGATCGTCCTTGCGGCTCAGGATGGCCACCTCCAGGTGGGAAACCGGCTCAATGAGGAGCGTGCGCAGCCCGGCCTTCCCGGCGGTGGGGGCCCACGAGGAAGGCATCACCGCGTGCCCCACCCCTGCCAGCACGAGGGGCAGGACCGAGGTACGGTGGGCCACTTCCACGACGATCTCGGCATTGACTCCGCGCGCCAGGGCATCATCCACCAGCCAGCGCATCAGGGATCCCCGCTGGCTGGCGATGAGCCGGTGCCCGTTCAGGTCCTCCCGCGCGATGGCCTCTCCCGGGCCGAAGGTGTCTGCCTGCGGATTGACGATCAGGATCAGCGGCTGGCGCTCCAGCGCAAGCACTTCCACCCCGGGCACCCGGATGGCGGTGGCAGCACCGGCCAGTCCGATCTCGGTGCTGCCGTTACGCACCGATTCGATGACCTCCTCCGGCGTGAAGGCTGCCTCCACGTTCAATCTGACTGACGGGTAGGACCGGGTAAACGCGGCGATCATCGAGGTCAGGGGTTCGATTCCGGGCGAGGGCATGGTGACAATGTCCAGCTGCCCACTGCGGACGCCGCGCAATGCCTGAACCGCGGATTGCGCGGCGTCCAGGTCCCGCATCACCAGCCGCGCCGGCCCTACCAGCTCCTTGCCTGCGTCGCTGAGGACGGCGCGGCGGCCTATCCGGTGGAACAACGGAACTCCCAGCTCCTTTTCCAGGCCTGCAATGGTCTGCGACAGCGAGGGCTGGGCGATCAACAGGTGTTCGGCCGCGCGGTTGAACCCGCCTTGGTCCACCACCGCCAGGAAATACTTCAGCTTCCGGGTGTCCAAACGGGGCTCCTCTCCGGCCGGGCCTGTGCTGCGGTGCAGCTGTTGCCGTACAGGGGGACCATATCAGCGAACCATTTCCCCCTCTTTAGGCTTATTTCTGCCGCCACTCCCGCCAGGCCCCGGTTCGGACGTATTCTTGGAACCAGGTTTTGTAGTAGGCCGAAGCGCTTCGAACAGGGCTGGAACATGGCGGCTGAACCTTCGGGGCAGGTTGGCTGGGGGCTGCTTCCAGTTACCCCGGAGCCGGTCTTCGACAGCAAGGATGTCGAAACCTTCCTCCGGGAAGTCACCCATGACTTCATGAGCGATATCAAGGGTGAACGCCGCGGTATTGGCTGGGCCGCCACGCTCTTCCGCCTGGGCCAGGGACGCACGCTTGCGGCCAGCACGGAGCAGGCGCGGGAGGCGGACCGGGAACAGTGCTCGTTCGCCGACGGGCCCGTCATGGAGGCCATGCGCACCGAGGCATTCGTCCTGGTATCGGATCTGAGCCGTGACCGGCGGTGGCCCGGTTACGCGAGTGCGGCGTCGGGCCACGGGGTGAAGTCGATGCTTTCGGTGCCCATCATGGCCGAAGGCGGGACGAGCGCCGCCGTCACCTTCTACGCGGGCGTGCCGCACGCGTTTACCAGCGACGACCTGGTCAGGGTTCGGGGCTATGCGCGCCAGATGGCCCGGGCCCTTCGCCTCGTGTTCCGCGTGGCCGAGAGGGCGGAAACGACAGCCGGCCTCGCCGTCGTCCAAAGCTCCCTGGTCCTGGTGGACCTGGCCGTGCGCAGCCTCACCAGCGAATACGGCCTCAGCAGGGAGGCCGCGCTGCTTTTCCTGCAGACGCAGGCACTGCACCATGAGCTTGACCTCCGGGACGCGGCCCTGAATGTCGTGGCCCCGGGGGCCGGCCGGGACCGGAGCGGCGCACCGCCGCCCGTGTTGCGGCAGGAAGCGTACGACGGCGTCGCGGAGCTTCCGCGTCCGTCGGCGGCGGGGCGGGGCTTTCCAACCGGAAAGCAACCCCGCAGGAACGCTGCGGCGAAGACGGAAACCCCGCCTCCCGCAGAAGGGAGGACAGCATGACCATCCAGAAGCAGGAGCCGCGTTTCATCGCGGCCGGGCCGGACAGCCACCCCTGGCGCCGGTTCGTTGCCCTGGGAGACTCCTACACCGAAGGAATCGGCGACCCGGAACCGCTCAGCCTGGGCGGGCTACGGGGTTGGGCGGACCGCGTGGCCGAGGAGCTGGCGTCCGGCCGTGCCGACTTTGCGTACGCCAACCTTGCCATCCGGGGACTGCTGCTGCGGCAGATCCTCGACGGGCAACTGGCCGCGGCGCTGTCCCTGAAGCCGGACCTTGTCGCTATTGCCGCCGGTGGCAACGACATCATCTTCAGGCACGGCGATCCCGACAAGCTGGCCGGGAAGCTGGACCAGGCCATCGGCACGCTCGCAGCCACCGGTGCCACCGTGCTCCTGTTTGCGGGCCCGGACTGGGGCAACACGCCGGTGTTCGGCAAGATCCGCGGCCGCGTGGCCATCTACAACGAGCACCTGCACACCATCGGGGCCCGGCACCACGCCATCATGGTTGACCTGTGGTGCCTGCCGGAGCTTCAGCACGCGTCAATGTGGGACCCCGACCGGCTGCATCTGTCGCCGCTGGGCCACCATGCCGTCGCCGTGGCAACCCTGAATGCGCTGGGCGTGGAGCATGCGCTCAAGCCGTTGCAGCCCAGGCCGCTGCCGGCGCACGGGTGGACGCAGGCCCGGGCCGAGGACCTGGTGTGGGCGCGGCAGTACTTCATGCCGTGGGTGCTCAAGCAGCTGCGGCCCCATCAGGCCGACGCGCTGGCGGCGAAGCGGCCGCAGCCCGGCCCGGTCTTCGGCCAAGGCCGTCCGGGGCCATTCCCGCCGGGCCACCCCGCGGCCGGCCTGAACCCCGGTATGGCGGGTGGACCGGCGCCTCAGGGGCAGGCCGCCTAGTTCCTGGTACCGGCAGCGCGGTGCCTGCGGTGGTCCCCCACCAGGGCGACGAGCGCAGGCACTCCAGCCAACAGGCCCGGAACGGCCAGCAGCAGGCCGTATTCGGGGAGCAGCGCAGAAGCTGCCGCTGCGGTGACGGCTGCAACCAGGGCCGCGATGAGGGCGCCGGACAAACGCCTTCGGACGTCTCTGGCGTTGAAGAAGCGGAAACCGCCGAGGCCCGCGGTGACCGCGGCGAAGGTAATAATGCTCCCGGTCAGGAAGCCGGCGCCCGGGCCTGGAGCATCCTTGAGCCGGTCAATCAGGGCAATTGGCACGGCCAGCATCCAGGCGCTGAGCAGGACCGCGAGGACGCATCCTGCCACGCGGCTCCGAGGTGCCGGACCCAGGGTGTAGATCTGCTCTGCTGGCAGGTCGGCCTGCTGGACGTGGCGGCGGTTTGCAGGCGGCGGCGATTTCGGCAGGCGCATGAAACTCTCAAGCATTGATCCCCCAGACGTAGTGCTTGACGTCTTTTCAACCTACACGGGATGCCGGGAGGGGCAATCTGAACAGGGGGTCAGCGCTTCTTGGGGCCGCGCTTCGAGGCTGCGTTCAGCGCCGACTTCACGGCGGGAGGCAGGACGCCCTGCTCCGTTTCGGGCTCGGCCACTGTTCCGCGCGCCTTCGCGATGGCCTTCATGCCGTGGTAGATCACCAGCGCGGCAGCGGAACCGAGGGCGATGCCGGTGAACTTCAGGTCCCCAATGGTCCAGGTGTAGTCAGCGATGCCGATGATCAGGGCGACGGCGGCGGTGGTCAGGTTGATGGGGTTCGAAAAGTTGACCTTGTTCTGGACCCAGATCTTCACGCCGAGGATGCCGATCATGCCGTACAGCATGGTGGCTGCGCCGCCCAGCACGCCTGCCGGGACCGTGGCGATCAGTTCGCCGAACTTCGGCGAGAAGCTGAGCAGGATGGCGAACATCCCCGCCACCCAATAGGCCGCCGTCGAATACACCTTGGTGGCCGCCATGACGCCGATGTTTTCCGCGTAGGTGGTGGTGCCCGAACCGCCGCCAAAGCCAGCCAGGACGGTAGCGGCACCGTCGGCCATCAGCGCCCGTCCGGAGACGCCGTCGAGGTTCTGCCCCGTCATGGCGGCCACGGACTTTACGTGGCCTATGTTCTCCGCCACCAGCACCAGGACCACCGGGACGAACAGCCCCAAAACGCCGAGGTGGAACTCGGGAGTCTGGAAGTGCGGCAGGCCGACCCAGGCTGCGGCGTCCATCTTGTCGTACTTCACCTCGCCTCGGAGCATGGCCACCAGGTAACCCACCACGACGCCCACCAGGATGCTGAGCCGGCCGAGGATTCCGCGGAACAGGACGCTGACAAGGATGATGGTGGCCAGCGTGACGACGGCGGTGATGGGTGCGGCGTCGAAGTTCTGCTTGGCTGCGGGGGCAAGGTTCAGGCCGATCAACGCAACGATGGCCCCAGTGACGATCGGCGGCATCAGCCGGTTGATCCAGCCGGCGCCGAACTTCTGCACCACGGCACCCACCAGGGCCAGTGTGGTTCCCGCCAGCACGACGCCGCCCAGCGCGCCAGGGATGCCGAACTGCGCCTGCGAGGCCGTGATGGGCGCGATGAACGCAAAGCTGGAGCCAAGGTAGCTGGGCACCCGGCCCTTGGTGACCACCAGGAATAGCAGCGTGCCGATGCCCGAGAAGAACAGCGTGGTGGCGGGCGGCATCCCGGTGATGATGGGAACCAGGAAGGTGGCGCCGAACATGGCCACCACGTGCTGCATGCCCACCCCTATGGTCAGGGGCCACGCCAGGCGCTCATCGGGGGCCACCACCTGGCCGGGCTTGATGGTTTTGCCGGTGCCGTGCAGCTTCCATTTGATTCCGAGCATGCTCATGGGAAGGAATGCCTTTCAGGGGGTGCCGCGAGGGGGCGAAGATCAACTCGGTCCAGAATACCGCCAAGTTTCCGCGCGCACCCGCTGTGGCCAAGGTCACCCCTGATGCGGGAAGAGCCAACGGTCAGTTGAAGTTGCAACTATGGAAAGCAACCAGGGGCCACCGCGGCAAGGCGGGTGACCCGCAGCGAAAGGTACGCCAATGACCATTGCCCATGAAGAAGCGGTTATCGATTCGGCAGCCGTGGACGCCATTTTCGCCCGGGCCCGCACCGCCAACTCCTTCACCGGCGAGGTGACCGAGGAGCAGGCCCAGGCCATCTACGAACTCACCAAGTTCGGCCCCACCGCCTTCAACTCCCAGCCGCTGCGCGTCACCTACGTCCGCTCGGCCGAGGCCCGCGCCACCCTGGTTAACGCCCTGTCCCGTGGCAACCAGGCCAAGACCGCCTCCGCACCGCTCGTGGCCATCCTCAGCTACGACACCGACTGGGCCGGCAAGTGGGACAACTTCCTCCCCGGCTACAACGCCCCCAAGGCCATGTACGACGCGGACCCCGCACTCGCGGCCGCCACGGGCAACAACAACGCCCACCTGCAGGCCGGCTACTTCATCCTGGCCGTCCGCTCGCTTGGCTTCGCCGCAGGTCCCATGACCGGCGCCGACTTCGCCGCGATTGACGCCGCCTTCTTCCCGGCCGGCGGCCAGAAGAGCTTCCTGGTGGTCAACATCGGCCAGCCCGGTGAGGAAGCCTGGGGCGACGCAAAGCCCAAGTACTCCTACGGTGAGGCCGTCCGCACCGTCTGACGCCCCATCACTTCCTGCGTGTTTTCTCCAAACGCCCCATCACCTGGTGATGGGGCGTTTGGGTTTTAAGGGCGGGAGGTGATGGGGCGTCTGGACGCGGCCGTGGTGGGAGACTGGGGCCATGCCGACGCGGAACCTGATCTTTGTGGCCTTCGTGGAGCCCGTGGCCGAAGGCCAGGTCTTCCCACGCACCGACTGGCCGCTGCACATCACGCTGGTGCGGTTTGACGTGGGGTTCGACGCCGCCGCAACAGGCAGCGCGGACGTCGCCGAACGCATCGCCGGGCTCGCTGACGCACCGGCAGCCGCAGCGCTGGGCGCCGCGCTCACCGTGGGGGAGGACGCCGCCTTCGGCCGCAACGGATCCGTTCCCGTCAACCTCATCCAGCCCCAGCCTGACCTGCAGGCCCTGCACGGGCAGCTGGTTGACGTGGGCGTGGGCGTGGGAGGCAGGATCCTGACGCCGGCCCACACCCTCGCCGGATACCGCCCCCACGTCTCACACCATGGTGGCAAGCGCCTCCACCCCGGCGACGCCGTCGTGCTTGACCGCGTCGCCCTGGTGGACATGGCTCCCGACGGCGACCACACCACCAGGCGCGTCCTCCGGCTGTGGTGCCGCGAGGGTGGAAGCTAGGCGATGACGCTGTCCACCAGTGCCTTGGCCTCGGCCTGGACCTGCTTCAGGTGCTCCTCGCCCTTGAAGGACTCGGCGTAGATCTTGTAGACGTCTTCGGTGCCGGACGGCCGGGCCGCGAACCAGGCGTTCTCGGTGACCACCTTCAGGCCGCCGATGGGTGCGCCGTTGCCGGGTGCCTCGGTGAGTTTGGCGGTGATCTCCTCGCCCGCCAGCGACGTGGCAGTCACGTCAGCGGCGGACAGCTTGCCCAGCTTTGCCTTCTGCTCACGCGTCGCGGCGGCGTCGATCCGGGCGTAGACAGGGGCGCCGAACTGGTCGGTCAGGCCCTTGTACAGCTGCGACGGGGACTTGCCCGTGACCGCGGTGATCTCGGACGCCAGCAGGGCCAGCAGGATGCCGTCCTTGTCCGTGGTCCACACGCTGCCGTCCAGCTTGTTGAAGGAAGCGCCTGCGGATTCCTCCCCGCCGAACGCGCCTTCACCCGAGAGCAGGCCGGGCACGAACCATTTGAAGCCCACCGGGACCTCCACGAGCTTGCGGCCCAGGCTCTGCGCCACGCGGTCGATGATGGAGGATGACACCAGGGTCTTGCCCACTACCGAGGCCGGGTTCCAGCCGCTGCGGTTGCGGTACAGGTAGTCGATGGCCACTGCGAGGTAGTGGTTCGGGTTCATCAGCCCGCCGTCAGGGGTGACGATGCCGTGGCGGTCTGCGTCGGCGTCGTTGCCGGTGGCGATATCGAAGGAGGATCCGCCTGCCGACATCCGCTGGATCAGCGAGGCCATGGCGGACGGCGAGGAGCAGTCCATGCGGATTTTTTCGTCCCAGTCCAGCGTCATGAACGCCCACTGCGGGTCGACGGTGGGGTTCACCACGGTGAGGTCCAGGTGGTGGCGCTCGGCGATCTCGCCCCAGTAGTCAACGGAGGCGCCGCCCATGGGGTCGGCACCGATCCGGACGCCGGCCTCGCGGATGGCATCCAGGTTCAGGACGGACGGAAGGTCGTCCACGTAGCTGGAGAGGAAGTCGAACTTGCCGGTAGTGTCGGCCGATTGTGCGTCGGCCAGCGGAATCCGCTTCACGCCCCGCAGGCCGTTTTCCAGGAGCTCGTTGGCGCGGTTGGCGATCCAGCCTGTGGCATCTGAGTCGGCGGGACCGCCGTGCGGGGGGTTGTACTTGAAGCCGCCGTCGCCGGGCGGGTTGTGGCTGGGCGTTACCACGATGCCGTCAGCCTGCGGGGCGCCGGGCGCCGCCTTCCCGTTGTAGGTGAGGATGGCGTGGCTCAGGGCCGGGGTGGGGGTGTAGCCGTGCCGGGCATCCACCAGGACCTGGACGCCGTTGGCGGCGAGGACCTCGAGGGCAGAGTTCTGTGCCGGCTCGCTCAGCGCGTGGGTGTCCTTGGCCAGGAACAGCGGACCGGTGACGCCCTGTGCCGCCCGGTACTCCACGATTGCCTGGGTGATGGCCACGATGTGCTGCTCGTTGAAGGAGGCCTTCAAACTGGACCCTCGGTGCCCGGACGTTCCGAACACCACGCGCTGGCCGGGATCACCCAGGTCCGGCGCGATGTCGTAATACGCGTCGAGGAGCGCAGTGATGTCAACAAGGTCCTGGGGTTGGGCAACTGTACCCGCGCGGCTAGCCATGGCTCCAGCATGCCAGAAGCTGGCAGGAGTCAAAACGACCCGCCCAAAATCCGGACGCTGTGACCTGCCGTGACGTACGCCAACCAAGTAGTCCAACTGAGTACACAGCCGCGAAAGTACCTATATACCGCCCCTTCCGCCCACTGCTACTTTCAAGGAAATTCCACCGAAAGGAACGGACGACGGCGGGCCGCCGCCTTAGTCGGTTCCGGCAAGGAAACGGGGACGTCCAATGGGGGCAGGAGACGGGGCAGCGGAGCAGTCCAGGCTTGCTGCCGAGCGCGTGGCGCGGCTGAAGCGCAGGCTGGATGAGGCCGATCAATCCACCAAGGCATGGGATACCGCCGCGGTGGGGGAGCGGACGGTGGCCGACAAGCTCAGCGAGCTGGTTCCCCGCGGCTGGTACGTGCTCCACGGTGTCCATTGGCCGGGCAGGCCCAAGGCCACCCTGGACCACGTCCTGGTGGGACCGGGCGGCGTGGTGGTGGTGGATTCCAAGAACTGGACCGGCGAGGTGCAGGTGGCGTCCGGCGTGCTCTGGCAGGGCCGCTATGCGCGCACCCAGGCCGTCGAAGGTGCCCTGGCCCAATGCGCTGCCGTTGCCTCGGTGCTGGCTCCGCCGCACCGCAGGCTGGTCCGTCCACTTATCTGCATGGCTGCCCAGCCCGACCTTTTTGGTATAACCGACTCGGACGTGGCCGTGGCCGGTTCGCAGCGGGTGGTCCCGGCCATCGAGTCGCTGCCGGCGGTACTGGACCAGCAGGCCGTGGTGGGCCTGTACGAGGACCTGGGCCGGCAGCTCACGCACGAGCAGGAGCCCGGCATCACTGCGCTGCGCAACGTGCGTCCGGGAACCGTGGTGCGCCCGGCGGGAGCCCTGCCGCCGGCCGGTCCCGCCGCAAGCCCGGGAGGCAAAACCGGAGCCAAGGACGCAGCCAGGGCCCGCAGCGCATCCCGCCACCCCGCAGGCCGTGCCCTGCCGCCACGCGACGTCCAGGCAGGGCAGCATGCGGCCGCGCCGGCCGGGCATTGGCGCCACGGCCGGAGCACCAGGGCGCAGCACCACGGCGGGACCAGCGCAGGCAAGCTGGCGCTGCTGGCGGCGTTCGTTATTTTTGCCGTCTATTTCCTGCCCTACTTGGCGCGCTAGGCTCCTGCCGGGTCCCGGGCCGCAGTTGGTCAATGGCGGCCTCGCGGACCGCCGCGCCGATCCGCGCGAGGCGGTTTGAATCGAGGGACCAGGCCTGCCAGTAGAGGGCAACGTCCTGGTGGGCGGCCTCCTCCAACCAGACCAGGGCGCCGTCCGCCAGTTCGCCCGAGAGCTGGAGCTCCGGAATCATTCCCCAGCCCAGGCCTGCCCTGACCGCTGCAAGGAACCCCTGGGATGAGGGCACGGTATGCGTGGGCGGAGCCTGCTGCACGCTCTTCGCGGCCAGCAGCTGCTGCTGCAGGGTGTCCTTCGCATTGAATTTCATAACCGGCATTGCCGCCCAGTCCATCCCGCCTGGGCTGGAAAAGCGCCGGCGCAGCCCTGGAGCGGCCACCGGGATGTAGCGCATGGATCCCAGCAACTCCACGCGGCATCCGCTCACCGGGACAGGGTCGGAGGTCACCGCGGCCATCACTGCGCCGTCGCGGAGCAGTTGGCTGCTGTAGCCCTGGTCCTCAACATGAAGGTCCAGTGCAGAGTCCTCCCAGCCTGCGGCCTGGTGCAGGACGGGAAGGAACCACGTGGCCAGCGAATCGGCGTTCACGGCCACTGGCAGAGGGGCCCGCAAGCTCGAACCCGTTCCCAGTGCTGCCGCGGTCTCGGCCTCGAGTAACTGCACCTGGCGGGCCATCCGCAGCAGCAGCGCACCCGCGTCCGTGGCGGTACAGGGAACCCGGCGGCGTACCAGGACCTGCCCCACGGAGGTTTCCAGCGCCTTGATGCGCTGGCTCACGGCCGACGGAGTGACGCGGAGCAGGTCTGCCGCGGCCTCAAACGTTCCTTCGTCGACAACCGCGACGAGGGCCTTCAGGTGTTCAAGGTTCATGAAGATATTCTAAGGACAACCAAGAATCTGTTATTTGTCTACAGTGGATTGCGATCCTATGGTCATGGAATGTGGACCGCGGGAATAACTGGAATGCTTACCGGGCTGGCGCTGATCGTGGCGATCGGCGCCCAGAACGCCTTTGTGCTGCGCCAGGGCATCCGCCGGGAGCACATTGGCGCAGTGGTGCTCGTCTGCATGGCCGGTGACGCGCTGCTGATCGTGGGCGGAACAGCGGGGATCGGAGCGCTTGTCACCCAATTCCCCGGGGTGCTGGAAGTCCTGCGCTGGGCCGGAGCCGCCTATTTGCTGTGGTTCGCGGTGCGGTCCTTCCTGGCAGCGGCGAGGCCTTCCGCGCTGACGGAGCAGTCGCCCAGGTCCAGGAACTCGGTCATCGCCACCACGGCCGCCCTGACCTTCCTCAACCCACATGTCTACCTTGACACCGTGGTGCTGCTGGGCAGCCTCGCCAACCAGCAGGGCCCCGGGCTGCGCTGGACCTTTGCCGCCGGCGCCGTGGCCGGAAGCGTCCTGTGGTTCACGGCCCTCGGCTACGGGGCGCGGGCACTGGCCAGGGTGCTCGCCAGCCCCCGGACCTGGCGGTGGATCGACGCCGCCATCGGCGTCCTGATGGTGGTCCTGGCCGTCCGGCTGGTCCTGCACTGAAGTAGTCTGTAACCAGATTCGCAGGGGAGAAACCATGAGCAACCAGCCATCCCAGGGGCCCGATTACCAGCGACCCGAAAACCAGTCCGGCGGCCCGCCGTGGTCCGGGTACCAGCCACCGGCCCAGTATGGGCAGGGAGCCGGTCACGGCCAGTCCCAGTATGGCCAGCCGCAGTACGGCCAAGGACCCTACAGCCAGGCCCAATACAACCAGCCGCAGTACAGCCAGCCGCCGTACAGCCAGCCCCAGTACTTCGGCCAGGCGTCCTACTACGGCCAGCAGGTGGAACCCAAAACGCTGAGCATCGCCAGCATGGTCTGCGGCATCGCCTCGGTGATCATGGGCTGGCTGTTGCTGCCCCAGTTCGCCGCCATCATCACCGGCCATTTGGCCCTGCGCCGTGAACCCTCGGGCAAGGGGATGTCCATCACCGGCCTGGTGCTGGGTTACCTTTGCCTGCTGGGCTACGGAGCGCTCTGGCTGTTGTTCATTATTGGCGTGGCCGTCGCCGGCACTGCCGGGTCAAACACCGGCACGTTCTAACCGGCGGGTGCCGGCCGCCCCGGCCCGGCGCCAACGGCGGCCCTGGCACCTAATGCCCGGGCCGCCGTCGTAAATTCCCCAGCTGCCTGCCTACCCCTCCATTGCCACGGCCGCCGGCTCCCCAACCCTGCCCGCCGGGTAGATCGATTCCGCCGGGGCCCGGTTGGTGGCCTTGGCCCACGGGTAGTAGATGGCGAGGGTGGCCACGATCCCCACGAGCCAGGAGATGTCCGCCCCGCCCAGCAGCTTGGTGACCGGGCCGGTATACAGGGCCTGCGCCAGGAACGGGACCTGGATGACGACGCCGATTCCATAGGAGACCAGGGCCGCGGCGTTCCAGCGGCCGTAGCGGCCGTCCGGGTTGTACAGGGCCGGGATGTCCAGCCGGTCGCGGGAGATCTTGTAGTAGTCCACGAGGTTGATCACGGACCATGGCGTGAACACCATCAGCAGCAGGAGCACAAAGTTCTTGAACATGTTCAGGAAGTCCTTGCTGGCGAACAGCGCGATGAGGACGCTGGCACCGATGACCGCCACGATGAACGCGATCCGAACGGTTTTGGAGACAGTGTCCCGGCGGTTGACCGCGGTGCTGATGGTCACGCCGCACATGAAGGCCCCATAGGCGTTCAGGCAGTTCACTGTCAGCTTGCCGGTGACGATCATCAGGTAGATGAAGACGGCGATCAGGCCGGCGCCGGCGAGGTCGCCCATGTACCCCACCTGGTTCTTCAGGAAATCCCCGCCCAGCTTGGCGGCCGACAGCCCTCCGGCCAGGGCGCCCAGGGTCATGGCCCACTGGGCGCCCCCCACCGAGCCGGCGAAGGTGTACCAGAACGTCTTGCGCTCGGAGGTGTGGGCCGGGAGGTAGCGGGAGTAGTCGGCGACGTACGGGCCGAACGTCAGCTGCCAGCCTGCGCCGAGGGCGACGGCGGTGAGGAACGTGGGCCACTCGAAGCCCTTGACCATCAGCACCTGGGTGACGTCGAACCTGGTGACGACGGCGACCGTCAGGTAGAGGAAGCCGGCGAGGCCCAGCACGGTGGCGATGCGGCCCAGCGCGTGGATGTACTTATAGCCCAGGATGGCCAGCAGGGCGGTGGCCGCACCGAAGATGAGGATTCCGACGGCGGGCGTCTCCACTCCCAGCATGAGGTTGATGGCCTGCCCCGAAAGGACGGTGCCGGTGGAGGCGAATCCGACGTACATCAGGATGACCAGTGCCAGCGGGATCACGGCCCCGTACACGCCGAACTGCGCCCGGCTGGAAATCATCTGGGGCAGCCCCAGCTTGGGGCCCTGGGCAGAGTGGAGGGCCATGACGGCGCCGCCCAGCACATTCCCCACCAACAGTCCCACGATGGCCCAGAAAGCATCCGCCCCGAACACCACGGCCAGGGCGCCGTCCACGATGGCGGTGATCTGCGCGTTGGCGCCGAACCACAGGGTGAACTGGCCCCGCGGGTGGCCGTGGCGCTCACCCGGCGGGATCATGTCAATCGAACGTGCCTCTACGGCGGTACTGCCTCCGGCCATGGCCAAACTCCTCAGTGATGTAAACGTAGGGTCCATCACACCGGGTTTCAGGGCGCTGCAACACCGCTGTCCCACGCTGGCTGTCCGGGAAACCAGACAGCCCGGCGTGTCGCCGTGGGGCGGCCCGGCCCACGGCTGCTAGCGGAGCAGCTCCACGTCGGAGACGAGCTCGATGTGCGCCAGCATGGCGTCGGCCGCTGCCGCAGCGTCCTGCGCACGCACGGCATCCGCGATTTTCCGGTGTGATGCCAGTGACTGTTCCGGCCGGCCGGGCTGGCCCAGCGACTCCATCCTTGTTTCCAGGATCATCTCCGCGATGAAGGCCATCAGCTGTGCCAGGACCGAGGAGTGCGCCGCGCCGGTGATTGCCTGGTGGAAGAGTTCGTCACCGTGGGTGCCGCGGTCGCCGTCGCTGATTTCCTGTGCCATGACGTCCAGGGCGTTGTCGATCGCGGCGAGGTCCTGGTCCGTCCGGCGTTCCGCGGCAAGGGCGGCAAGCTTCACCTCCAGGGTGCTGCGGGCTTCCACGATTTCCGGCAGCCGGCTCTGGTGCTCACGCAGGCCCTTGACCACCGAGGCGACGCTGGGCCTCCGGGCCAGCACGGCTCCGGTGCCGTGCTGCACGTCAATGACGCCCAGGACCTCAAGGGCCACCAGTGCCTGGGCGAGAGTGGCGCGGGAGACGCCCAGCCGCTCGGCGAGGTCGCGCTCGGCCGGCAGCAGGTCGCCGGGCTTCAGCTGGGCGGACTCGATGTAGGCAAGGATCTGTTCCACCAGCTGCTCGTACAGCCGTGGCCGCGCAACGCGTTCCAGCCCCAGCCGTGCCGTCTTCTCCACAAAGCCCTCCCTTGGGTCTACCGGTCCAGAATACCGCCTTCATCTATTGACAGATAGACTCACTGTCTAAGAGGCTAGTCCAGTGAGCCAGTAACTCACGTCACATTCTTCCCCTCAATGGAGGACCAACGATGTCCGCTCCTGTCCTATCCATCATCATCCTCGCGGCGATGTTCCTGCTCGCCACCGTCCTGCCCCTCAACATGGGTGCGCTCGCCTTCGTCGGCGCCTTCCTGCTCGGCGCCGTGGTGCTGGGCATGTCCACCAATGAGATCCTGGCCAACTTCCCCGGCGGCCTCTTCCTCACCATCGTGGGCGTCACCTACCTCTTCGCCATCGCGCAGAACAACGGCACCATCGACCTCCTGGTCCGGGGAGCCGTCAAGCTCGTGGGCAGCCGCGTTGCCCTCATCCCCTGGGTCATGTTCGCCATCACCGCGGTGATCACGGCCGTGGGCGCCCTGTCTCCCGCCGCCGTCGCCATCATTGCCCCCATCGCCCTGAGCTTTGCCGGCAAGTACAAGATCAGCCCGCTCCTGATGGGCATGATGGTGATCCACGGCGCACAGGCCGGCGGCTTCTCGCCCATCGCCGTCTACGGCGTCACCGTCAACGGCATCCTGGCCAAGACCGACCTCGCGTTCAGCCCCACCGCCCTGTTCCTGTCCAGCTTCATCTTCAACCTGGTCATCGCGCTGGTCCTCTTCGTGGTCCTGGGCGGCAAGAACCTCCTGTCCTCCAAGGTGGGACACTTCGTGGAGCAGGCGGCCGAGGCGCGCATGGCAGTCAGCGTCGGCGCCAAGGCGGCCGGCGGCGACGTTCCTTTCAAGGGCTTCGGCTCGGGCATGTACGGCCCCCGCGACCCAGCAGGCGACGGCATTGCCGCCACCAAGGAACGTTCCGAACGGATCCCCCAGCTTGTCACCATTGCCGGACTGATCGTGCTGGCCGTGGTGGCCCTCGGCTTCAAGATGGATGTCGGCTTCGTGTCCATCACCATCGCCATCGTGCTGGCCCTGGTCTCGCCGGCCGCGCAGAAGGGCGCCATCAACAAGATCAGCTGGTCCACCGTGCTGCTCATTTGCGGCATGCTGACCTTCGTCGGCGTGCTTGAGGAGGCCGGCACCATTAAATTCGTCTCCAGCGGCGTCGCCGGAATGGGAATGCCGCTGCTGGCGGCCCTCATCATCTGCTTCATCGGCGCCGTGGTGTCCGCCTTCGCCTCCTCCACCGCGATCCTGGCAGCGCTCATCCCGCTCGCCGTCCCGTTCCTGTCCACCGGTGAAATCGGCGCCGTGGGCGTCATCTGCGCCCTGGCGGTCTCCGCCACGATCGTTGACGTCTCGCCGTTTTCCACCAACGGCGCACTGGTGCTGGCCAACGCCCCGGAGGGCGTGGACAAGGACCAGTTCTACAAGCGGATCCTCGGCTACAGCGGAATCGTCATCGTGGCCGGACCCGTCCTGGCATGGCTGGCACTGGTGGTCCCCGGCTGGCTCTAACTGCCACCGCCCCCGTCCAGCCTGTTTTTAGAAAGGAAACCAGAACATGAGCACCGAGAACCGCCAAGGCCCCCTGGCCGGGCACACCGTCGTCGACCTCAGCCGGGCACTGGCCGGACCGCACGCCGGCATGATGCTGGCGGACCTCGGTGCCCGCGTCATCAAGGTGGAGAACCCCGGCACGGGGGACGACACCCGGGGCTGGGGCCCGCCCTTCGTCGGCCCGGAGGATGACCTGCAGTCCACCTACTTCATGTCCTGCAACCGCAACAAGGAATCCATCAGTTTGGACCTGAAGAGTGAAGACGGGCAGGCGGTGCTGCGCGGACTGCTGGAGCGGGCCGATGTGGTGATCGAGAACTTCCGGCCCGGCGTCATGGACCGGCTGGGCTTCTCAACGGCGGCGATGCATGAACTCAACCCGCGCCTGGTGATCCTGTCCATCACCGGCTTTGGCCACGACGGCCCCGAATCCCAGCGGAGCGGCTACGACCAGATCCTGCAGGGCGAAGCCGGACTCATGTCACTCACCGGCTCCGGACCGGATGATCCGCAGCGCGTGGGCGTTCCCATCGCCGACCTGCTCTCCGGCATGAACGGGGCGTTCGGCGTCCTGGCGGCACTGGTGGAGCGGAACCGGACCGGCCGGGGCCAGGTGGTGCGCACGTCGCTGCTCGCTTCCCTGATTGGAGTCCACGCCTTCCAGGGAACCCGGACCACTGTTGCCGGCGAAGTTCCGCAGGCCCAGGGAAACCACCACCCGTCCATCGCACCCTACGGCCTGTTCAACTGCAAGGACGGCAGCGTCCAGATCAGCGTCGGCAGTGAGAAACTGTGGCAGTCCTTCGCGGCAGCCTTCGGCCTGGACGCTGCCGCCCCCGGTTTCGCCAGCAACGCCGAAAGGGTGCGGAACCGCGGCGAGGTGATTGCCGCCGTCGAACGCGCCTTCTCGGGGTACGGGGCGGCGGAACTGCTGCAGAAGCTGAACGACGCCGGGATCCCGGCCGGCAAGGTCCGCTCACTGGATGAGGTGTACGCCTGGGAGCAGGTGGCGTCCCAGGGCCTGGTGGTGGAGGTGGACCATCCACTGCTGGGAAAGGTGAGCCTGCCGGGGCCGCCGCTGCGGTTCTTCGCACCCGGCGACGCCGCGGAAACCACCCCGACCGGGCACGACGCACCGCCGCTGCTGAATGAGGACGGCGCCGCCATCCGGGAATGGCTGGGCATGGCCCCCGCGGCACCGGCGGCCAAGTAGCGTGGGGACGGCAGAGAAGGTGCGGCACATGAACGCCACCGAGTTGCTCGAAACCGTGGTGGACCCCGGTTCGTTCGTTTCCTGGGACGCGGAACCGGAGCAGCCCGGGCTGTCCGAAGAGTACGCCCGGGACCTGGCCAAGGCGCGGGAGCGCAGCGGCGCCGACGAATCAGTGATCACCGGCGCCGGGCTGATCCGCGGCCGGAGGGTCGCACTCATCGTCAGCGAATTTTCGTTCCTTGCCGGGTCGATCGGCCACGCGGCAGCGCAAAGGATTGTTGCCGCCGTCGAACGCGCCACTGCCGAAGGGCTCCCGCTGCTGGCCGGTCCGGCGTCAGGCGGCACGCGGATGCAGGAAGGGACGCTCGCGTTCCTGTCCATGGTGAAGATCACCGGCGCAGTCCGCGCGCACCGCCAGGCCGGCCTTCCCTACCTGGTCTACCTGCGCCACCCCACCACCGGCGGCGTGATGGCGTCCTGGGGATCCCTGGGGCACATCAACGTGGCCGAACCCGGGGCCCTGCTGGGATTCCTTGGCCCACGCGTCTACCAGGCGCTGTACGGCGAAGACTTCCCGGAGAACGTCCAGGTGGCGGAAAACCTCTTCAACAAGGGATTGATCGACGGAGTGGTCGAACCTCGCGACCTCGCCGATCTGGTGGGCCGGGCGCTGGACATCCTCGCTCCCGTGGCCCCGCTGCCGCCGCGCCCCGCGGCTCCCGACACCGTGAACGTCCGGCCATCGTCCGTGGACGCCTGGACGTCCATCGGGCTCTCCCGGCGGCCGCGGCGGCCGGACCTGCGCCAGTTGCTGAAATTCGGCGCCGGAGATGCCCTTCCCTTGAACGGAACCGGGCAGGGCGAGAAGGACCCCGGGTTGCTGCTGGCACTTGCACGCTTCGGCACCCAGTCCTGCATCGTGCTGGGGCACGCACGCCCGCTGCGGAAAGACGCCGCCGGCATGGGGCCCGGGTCCTTGAGGGAAGCGCGGCGGGGGATGAAGCTGGCGGAGGAACTGCGGCTTCCCCTGCTGACTGTCATCGATACCGCCGGTGCCGCCCTTTCGCAGGAAGCGGAGGAGGGCGGGCTTGCCGGCGAAATTGCGCGCTCGCTGCATGAACTGATCGGACTCGAGTCACCGTCGGTTTCCGTGCTGCTTGGCCAGGGAGCCGGGGGAGGGGCGCTGGCGCTGCTGCCTGCGGACAGGACCATCGCCGCACAGCACAGCTGGCTGTCGCCGCTGCCGCCGGAGGGAGCCAGCGCCATCGTCCACCGGACCACCGAATTCGCGCCCGCCATGGCCCAGGCGCAGGGTGTGAACGTCGCGGCGCTGTACGCGAACGGGCTGGTGGACCACATCGTTGACGAGCGCGGTGATGCTTCCCTGGAGCCGCGCGAATTCTGCGTCCGGATGGCACAGGCGATTGAGTATGAGCTGGCGACTGTGGCGGGAGTTCCCGTGCCGGAACTGGTGGCTGCCCGCGCCGGAAAGTTCGCGACGCTGGGCGCCCGCTAGGCGAGGCGGCGTAAAGCTGGGACGTCGGTACCCACCTCGACGGCGGCAGCCACGCGGGCGGCTCGGCGACCGGGCGGCTCGGCGACCGGGCGGCTCGGCGACCGGCCGCTACTTTCGTTGCCGGACCCGTGCCCTGTGGGCGTTGGAGCGGAGCTGGAGGATACGCACGCCGCCCGCAACGGCCACCAGCACGCCGCCCGTCACGGCCGCGATGAACAGAGCCATGCCAAGCGGGACTGAGCCCTCGAAGCCCAGGAATTTCACCAAGGCCTGTTCCTGGTTCTGCAGGATGAAAACGATCAGCAGGATCAGGAGCGCCAAGGCAGCCACTACCGCTGCCCAGATGACTCCGGCGCGGGTGACCTTGCGCTCCGGGGTGGCGCCGCCCGGGGCGGTCGTGGCCGAGGTTCCTGTGGCGGGCGTTCCGGGCTCCCGGGTTGGGTAGGACGGGGCGCCGCCGAGGGATGCGGCCCGGTCCCCGGACGGCTGGGCCGGGTTTGCTGGCGGCGTGGTGGCCTCGCGTTCCGGCGTGCGGTCCGGTCCTGGCGTGTACTGTCCTGCGCTCATGCCCGTTTCCTTTCGCAGAATAATAAGCATGCTTATTGTGCAACCATAGACGCCAGTGTTGCGTTAGCACAACGCGCGTAACGGGGTGTGCGGCCAAGAGTCGCAGACGGAGGAGGTCCCGGGGTGTTTTGTCGAAGGAGGGGCACCCGCCCGGGAACCCCTCCTTCGACCGGCCCGGGTCATTACAGCCCGGGCGTCAGACCCTCTCCCTGTTCCGCTCCGCGGAGGGGGTGCGCGGTGCAGGGGACCTGCGCCAGTTGGGGAACGCCCAGAAGGTGAAATCCGGTGCCTTGACCGGCTCCTTTGGAGTTTCCGCAGGTGTTTCGGGTTTTGTTTCGGCTTCGGGCCGGCGCGTCGTTTCCTTCCTGGCGCCCCATCCGAAGTCCTTGTTTGATGCGTAGCACATACAGGCCTCCTCATGGTGACTGCCCTTTAATCGTCCCCCTGATTGGCGCGGGAGTCGATACGCCGGCGAAGTCCACACGGGCGCCGCGGCATCGGTATGCAGCCCGCGGGGCAGGCCACGCGGGGAGTCAGCCGCCGTTAACGATGTCCTGTGCCTCCTGCGGGCGGTGGAACTCGCAGGGCCCTTGATGGCGGAGGGGGAGCAGGCAAGTCCGGCCCGTCGGCAGGTGGACCAGGGCGCACCGGCCGGCCATGGCGAGGTCCTCCCTGACGTTGGTGTTGCTCAGGTCCGGCCGGCCGTCGGGGGCCGCCGCGTAAGTTTCGGCGCCGTTTGCGCTGGCTTCAGCATTCATGCGGGACAACTCCTCGTGGAGCTTGGTGGGTGGAGGAAACGTAATGGCGCTTTACCAGTTTGGGTAGCCCAGGTTACGGCTGGGTTAAGCCGCCGTTAGGTTAAGGTCAACAGCAAAAAGCCCTGCCCCTAGAAGCCCAGTTGGCGCGCGACCTGCAGCAGGAGGGCCTCAGAACCCGGAGGGCCCACCAGTTGGATTCCCATGGGCAGTCCGCTCCCGGGGGCACCGCCGGTCCAATGCACCGGAACCGTGATGGCCGGCAGTCCGCACACATTGACCATCGAGGACCAGGGCGCGTATTCGCACTGCTTCCGGTAGTCGCCATCGGCGTCCCCGGGCCACTGCACCGACGGCCAGCGGACGCTGCCGTGCGCCGTGCCGGTGAACCAGCCCACCGGCCGGGGCGTCTGCGCCAGCGCGGGCATCAGCATCAGGTCCCACTGCCGGTACTGGGCCTCCGTGTCGTGCTGGAACTGCCGCAGGAACGCCAGCGCCTCGGCAAGTTTGGCAGGGCTGCGCTGCTGCGCGCGCCGGCGGAAGGTCCGGGTCAGGGGCGCGAGCTGCGCTTCCCTGGATGGGCTGATCCGGGCGGCGCCCACTCCGGCGGTCCAGGCTGTGGTGAAGGCATCCGGATACCTGTTGTCATAGCGGACGCCGGCGTCGCCAAGGGTATGGCCGGCATGTTCCAGGAGGGCTTCGCCGGCCTGGAGCGCGTCCAGGGCCTCCCGGTCCGGCGTGAACGGAAAGGTGCCGGACCAGGGACTGTCCAGCGTGATGCCGATCCTCAGCCGCGGCGGCTCCTGCCGGACTGCCTCGAGGTACTGGTTCCCTGGGGCCAGGACGTCCATCATCAGCGCGGCATCCTCTGCGCTCCGGGCAATGGGTCCCGGTGTCACCAGCCGGGCAGGGTCGCCGGCGCTTTCCCCGGCGGCCACCAGCCCCCGCCCGGGTTTGAGTCCCACCAGGCCACAGGCGGCAGCGGGTATGCGGACTGATCCGCCGCCGTCGGTCCCGGGGGCAAAAGGCAGCAACCCTGCCGCCACGGCGGCTGCACTGCCGCCGGAGGACCCTCCCGAACTTCTGCCGGGCGCGTGCGGGTTGCGCGACGGCGGCGCGATGCGGTTTTCGCTGTAGGCCGTCAGTCCGAATTCGGGCACCTGGGTCTTGCCCAGCGAAACCACGCCTGCATCCTTGAAAAGGGACACCAGGGGAGCGTCGGCAGGGGCGGGTTTGTGGTCCAGGGCGGCGCTGCCGTGCGTGGTCACCACACCGGCCACGTCCGCGAGGTCCTTGAACGCCAGCGGCATGCCGTGCAGCAGGGGCAGGTCATCGGCGGCGGAATGGGCGCTGCGGGTATCCGCCGCCCGCGCCTGCCCCAGGGCCTGGTCCGCCGTCACGGTGATGAAGGCGCCCAGCAGTGGGTTTTGCTGCCCGATCCGCTCCAGGAAGTGTGCGGTGGATTCAGTGGCGGACACCGATCCGCTGCGCAGGAGGTCGCGGAGCGCCAGTGCCGAAAGTTCGTGGAGTTCAGGCACGGGGACCTGCCGGCCGGGGCCGGGCTTTCCGGCAGGCACAAGCCGGTAGCGCGGAGAGGGCGGTCAGCTGCTGGGACATGGAAACCTCCTGGGCCTTCACCAGCCTAACCCGCGCCTTTCCCCGGACCCGTTCCGGCTGCGGGGAGGCGGAAGGGCTAGGCTTAAACCTGACTTTGATCCGACAGAGCTGCCAAGACAGGACTCCGATGAGCGATTTCGATACCGTCCCCGTCCATGACGTCCCGGCCGACGCCGTGATCCTGGACGTCCGGGAGGACTACGAGTGGGTTGCCGGCCATGCCGAGGGCGCAGTCCACATCCCCATGGACCAGGTCCCGGCCCGGCTGGATGAACTCGACCCGGACGAGGACGTCTACGTCATTTGCCGCACCGGCGGCCGCTCCTTCCGCGTGGCCCAATGGCTCACAGGCCAGGGGTATACAGCCATTAACGTGTCCGGCGGCATGGACCAGTGGCTGGAATCCGGCAAGCCCCTGGTCTCGGACAACGGACTCAAGCCCCTGGTGCTTTAGTGCCCTGCGCCTATACGTTCCTCGGTCCGGAGGGCACATTCACTGAGGCTGCCCTGCTGCAGGTCCCTGGCGCCGCCCAGGCGGTCCGGTTGCCGGCGTCGAACGTCAACGCTGCCCTTGACAAAGTCCGCGACGGCTCGGCAGACGCCGCCATGGTCCCCATCGAAAACTCGGTGGAGGGCGGCGTGACTGCCACGCTGGATGCCATTGCCACGGGCCCGGAACTGCGGATCATCCGCGAAGTCCTGGTTCCCATCAGCTTTGTCCTGGCTGCCCGGCCCGGGGTGCAGCTGGAGGATGTACGGCGGGTGTCCACACACGGCCATGCCTGGGCGCAGTGCCGGCTATGGATGGATCAGCATATACTTGGTGCGGAATACGTTCCCGGATCGTCAACAGCCGCTGCCGCGCTGGGGCTGCTGGACGCGGACTGCCGGTACGACGCGGCAATCTGCGCCCCGCTCGTGGCCAGGGAGCATGCGGGGCTGTCGGTCCTGGCGGAAGACATTGGGGACAACCCCGGCGCGGTGACACGCTTCATCCTGGTCAGCCGGCCGGCTCCACTGCCGGAACGGACCGGAGCGGACAAGACCACCGTTGTGGTCCCGCTGCCGGAGGACCGGCCGGGCGCCCTCATGGAGATCCTTGACCAGTTCGCCAGCCGCGGCGTCAACCTCAGCAGGATCGAATCGCGCCCTACCGGACAGTACCTGGGGCACTATTTCTTCAGCATCGACGCCGACGGCCATGCCCGCGAGGCCAGGGTGGCTGACGCACTGGCGGGGCTGCACCGCATCAGTCCCGGCACCCGCTTCCTGGGCTCCTACGCCAGGGCCGACAGGCACGCCACGCCGGTTCCCGCCCATACCTCCGATGCTGCTTTCGCGGCCGCCCGGACGTGGGTGGAATCCGTCCTCGCCGAGGAATCCGCCGCAGGTGAAAGCGGTTCCGGGGCTTCGCCCAAAGCGTAGGCAAATGCCCCCGGAAAATACTTCCGCGGACTGTGGACTGTGCGTATGCTTGCTTGATCCACACGGGGTATGGCCCCTGACGAAGGGAGCGGGTCATGACCAGCAGCACTGACAATGACGGCCAGGGGATGATCGTCAACCCCAAGCCGACGGGAGACAACCAGGACTGGGACGGGGACGACGCCGACCGCGCAGACCGCCTCCGCTTCGAAGAGGAGCAGGCGATGATCCGCGAGCAGTCCGAAGCCCACGCTGCTGCCAAACAAGCCCACGCGGACGCGAAAGCTGCTGCGGAGGCTGGGAAAAAGTCCGGGTCCTGACGGCGCCGACCACTGGCGCGGCGCCGCGTCGCGGCGCCGCTCCAGCTCCGCGTTACCGCACGGTGCGTGGACTGCCCTGCGCCGGGCCGCCGCTGTGTCCCTGCCCCCTGACCCTGACCAGGAGTGACCGGGGCTCCACCCCGACCGTAAGCTGGGTGGCTTCCCCCGCCGTGTCGCCGTCGAGCTGCGTGGGCATCGGCTCGGGGCACTTGATGACCACCTTGACTGACCGGTACACGGTCATGATGGGCAGCTTTCCACTGTGCTTGAACATGATTTTCACGTACATCAGCAGCCACCCCAGGGCGCTGCGGGGGCTCATCACCACGACGTCCAGCATGCCGTCGTCGATCATGGCCTGCGGGATGAAGTCAATGCCGCCGGGAACCAGGCCGCAATTGGCGAACAGCACGCTGCGGATGTTCCTTACCTGCTCCGGGCTGTCATCCAGGGCGATCGACACCTTTTTCCGCCGGCCCGGGAGGTGGCGCACCCCGGCCTCCGTGTAGGCCAGCCAGCCCACGGCTTTCTTCAGCCCGGCGTTGGTGTCGGCGAGGACTTCGGCATCCATGCCGATTCCGGCGATCACCAGGAAGACGTGCTCCGAATAGTGGCCCGTGCGGGAGTTCTCAATGGCCATCCGGGCAGTGTCAATGTACCGTTGCCGCCCAAAAAGCGCCGTCTGGACATTGCCGTGGAGATCGTTCACGTCCAGGTCCACATTCCGGGCCAAGAGATTTCCCGTGCCCAGCGGAATCAGGCCCATGGCTACATCGGTGTTCGCGAGGGCCTCAGCCACCACCCGGACGGTGCCGTCGCCGCCGCCCACCAGGACGACGTCGGGCTTTGCCGCCAAGGCGGCCTGCATCTGCGAAAAGCCGGGGTCCTCCGCCGTCGTCTCGAAAAAGACGGGCTCCTCCCACCCCGCCGCCAGGCATGCCCGGTGGATCATTCCCCTGGCTTCGTCCGCCCGCGCCTTGATGGGGTTCAGGACCACGGCCACCCGCTGCTGGGCCAGCCCTGAGTCGTAGGCTTCCCCGGCGACGGCGCTGCGCATATGCAGGGCCTTGAGGCGGCGCACCCCCCACCAGCTGGAGGTGGCGAAGGCAAGCGCCACGGCAATCAGCAGGTAGAGAATCCAGTCGCTCATGGTGGTTCAACAGTAGCCCGGCGCGCGGCGGCCCGCGGCACGGAGCTGCACGCCCGCCGTCGTGCAGTGAATTGGATACCCTTGTCTGGTGATCGACGTAAAAGACCTCAGCGAAAACCCGGACAAGTTCCGTGCCAGCCAGCGCGCCCGCGGCGCGGACGAATCAGTGGTGGACGCGATCATCTCCGCGGACTCCGCCCGCCGTGCCGCCCTGCTCCGCTTCGAGAACCTCCGGGCGGAGCAGAACGTGTTCGGCAAGAAGGTGGCAAAGGCCAAGGGCGACGAGAAGCAGGCCCTGCTGGCCGAGGTCAAGGAACTCGCCAATTCGGTAAAGGCCGCTTCCGCGGAGGCTGATGCCGCCCAGACTAAGCAGGAAGAACTGCTGCGCACCATCCCCAACCTGGTGGAGGACGGCGTTCCCGAAGGCGGCGAGGACGACTACGTGGTGGTCAAGACCGTGGGCGCCCCGCGCGAATTCCCCGACTTCGAGCCTAGGGACCACCTGGAAATCGGCGAGTTGATCGGCGCGATCGACATGGAGCGCGGCGCCAAGGTCTCCGGTGCGCGCTTCTACTTCCTGCGGGGCGTGGGGGCCCGGCTGGAGATGGCACTGCTGCAGATGGCCATGGACCAGGCCATTGAAGCCGGCTTCGTCCCTATGATCACCCCCACCCTGGTGCGTCCCGAGACCATGCAGGGCACCGGCTTCGACGTCAAGCACGACGCCGAGATCTACCGTCTCGCCGAAGACGACCTTTACCTCGTGGGCACCTCAGAGGTGGCCCTGGCCGGGTACCACGCCGACGAGATCCTGGACTTCTCCGCCGGTCCCATCCGCTACGCGGGACAGAGCTCCTGCTACCGCCGCGAAGCCGGATCCCACGGCAAGGACACCCGCGGCATCATCCGCGTGCACCAGTTCAACAAAGTGGAGATGTTCATTTACACCACGGTTGAAGAAGCTGCCGCCGAGCACCAGCGCCTCCTGGCCTGGGAAGAGGAGATGCTGGCCAAGTGCGAACTGCCGTACCGGGTCATCGACACTGCCGCCGGCGACCTCGGTACCTCCGCGGCCCGCAAGTACGACTGCGAAGCCTGGGTCCCCACGCAAAACGCCTACCGCGAGCTGACCTCCACGTCCAACTGCACCACGTTCCAGGCCCGCCGCCTGAACATCCGGGAGCGGGTGGTGAATTCTGAGGGTGCTGCCAAGGGCACGCGCGCCGTGGCCACGCTGAACGGCACCCTGGCCACCACACGGTGGATCGTGGCCCTCCTGGAGCACCACCAGAACGCGGACGGCTCCGTAAACGTGCCGAAGGCCCTGCAGAAGTACCTGGGCGGCCTGGAGGTCTTCCCGGTCCTCTAGGGGAATCCTTCATCAGCGTGTTCGCGGATCGGCACTTCAATTGTTCCGATCCGCGAACACGCCTGGGTTTTGCCCGCGCTTGTCCATGTACGGCCTCCCGCAAATGTGGAAATCCGCCGTGTTAACCAACAGTTCAATAAACCTGTGGTCCGCGTCCTAGCGCGTGTCAGTTGCGTCTGCTTCACTGTGTGAATGACAACGCTGACTGAAACCTCAGTCGCCGGCAACGATGACCGGCGAGACAACAATCGAGACTACAACCGCAACAGCATCGGCTCCGCCGCGGTGGACCAGAAGTTCATGGTCGCCCTGGACGTGGACGGCACGCTGGTTAACCACGACGGCCATATGTCCGCTGGCGTACGGGAAGCTGCGCAGGCCGTGGTGGCAGCCGGGCACGAGGTTATGATCGCCACCGGCCGCTCCCTGAACGCCACGCTTCCCATCATCGAAAAGATCGGCATCGAGCACGGGTACGCCGTGTGCTGCAACGGCGGGGTGACCCTCCGGCTGCACCCCGAACTGGAAAACGGCTACGAGGTGATCCACAAGGCCACGTTTGATCCGGGACCGGCCCTGCGTGCCCTCCGCAAACGTCTTCCGTCCGCCAAGTACGCGCTTGAGGACGCCGACGGAAGGTTCCTCTCCACCGAGCGGTTCCAGGATGCCAGCTTCGGCGTCGAGGCGGTGGGGGTTGACTTCCAGACCATGCTGGAGGCTACTGCCGTCCGCGTGGTGGTGTTCAGCACCGAGAACACGCCCGAAGAGTTCAACGAGGCCATCAACCACGTGGGCCTGGCGGGCGTGACCTATTCGGTGGGCTGGACCGCGTGGCTGGACATCGCCGCCGCGGGCGTCACCAAGGCCAGCGCCCTGGAAAACCTCAGGCTCCGGCTTGGCTTTGAAGAGCACCTGACGGTTGCCGTGGGCGACGGCCGGAACGACATCGAAATGCTCACGTGGGCCGGCCGCGGCGTCGCCATGGGGCAGGCTCCGGCGGAAGTGGTCGCTGCGGCGGACGAAGTCACGCACTCAGTGCACGACGACGGCGCCGCCCATGTGCTGCGCAGCCTCCTCTAGGCAGGACCCGGCAGCAAGCAGAATTCAGGGCACGCCGCCGGCCCAAGGCAGAATAGAGACATGACCCTTACGACGTTCGCCCTCGTCCGCCATGGCCAGACCGACTGGAACGCTGAGCGCCGGCTGCAGGGATCAACCGACATCCCCCTGAACGACGTCGGACGCGGCCAGGCGCGGGACGCCGTCGCCATCCTTGCACCGTATGAATGGGACGCCATCGTCTCCTCGCCGCTGAGCCGGGCCGCGGAGACCGCGGACCTGATCGCCGAAGGGCTCGGGCTGACGGTTTCCCGGCGGGTCCCGGAGCTCACCGAGCGCAGCTTCGGCCCGGCCGAGGGGATGCAGGCCGGCCCCGAGCTGGAAGCGCTGCGTATTCCCGGCGGATTCAAAGGCGCGGAGAGTGAAGACGAAGCCGCGGACCGCGGCCTCGCAGCCTTGGAAGCCCTGGCGGATGATTACCGCGGCCAGCGGGTCCTGGTGGTCACCCACGGCACCCTGCTGCGGGTCAGCCTCAGCCGCGCCATCGGCCAGGCCCTGGGCAGCGTGGACAACGCCGCCCTCAACCTGGCGCATCACCACGCGGTCGACGGCTGGAAGCTGGAATACTTCAACGGCGAGCCGGTCCTGGCAGCAACGGGCAGCTAAGGGGGCCGGGAAGCCCCGGCAGTCATTACGACGGCGGGACGCGGCTCAAGTGGTCAACCCGCCGGCGGTCATGCCCGTTAGGACCAGCGCCAGCAAACGGGCAGCTGCGGGCCGGGCGGCATGTTCTTCGTTCCACTGCGCCCGCGCGACGGCTTTGCTGACCGCCTGGGTGGTGATCCCGAGTTCCTGCGCCACGGCCTTCTGCTGGCCGCGGACTCCCGGGGTCAGCAGGTCCAGCACCCGCCATTCCGCGCCGGACCGCTCCCGCACGATATGGCCGAGAAGCCGCAGGATCGCTTCGGCGTCATGGGCAACATCCGCCAGCGGACCCTCCACGGCAACCGGCACCCGCTCCTTGCTGCTGCGGAGCCGGTCCACCGCCCGGCGGGCATAGACCAGACCGTGGCCGGAGGCATCCTTGATCTGGTTGGGCAACGGCTCGTTTACGGTCCCTGCGCCGATTCCTACGTACCAATGCCCGCTCCGCAAGGCGATCAGCGCGGCCTCCACGGCCTGGTGCGGGCAGTCGACAATGCCCTGGACTTCGTCTTCCACTGACCGGTCGAAATCCAGGCGCGCGGGGATGTGCCGCAGCGCCTTGAGCAGCTGCGGCACCTGGTCGCCGTGGCGCCGGCTGTCCGTCTGGTTGATGGTGAGGGTGAACATTCTGGGTCCACACTACCCGGAAGTAGTAATTGCGAAACGGGAGGTTTCGCGCCAGTACCGCCTGCCGGGCTCCGGCCCTGCGCACGGCTGGGGGCCCGGCAGGCGGGTGAATGCGGGCCCCCAGCGGCGGACCCCGTGGCGGTCGCCGGGTCCGCATCGCTGCCTCCCACCACACCCGCGGCCTCCTCAGGGGGCCCACGTCCCCACGACAAGGTCCGACGGCGGGGGGTTGCCTCGCTGCCCCTCCATCTGTTGCGATGGGGAAACGGCCGCCTGCAGCGGCACTCCTGAGGTGAGGATGGTTATGGCCGGCAGCACTGGGCACGATGGAATGCAGGACACGATGCGGGAGGACGACGTGCGGCAGGAAGGCATCGGGCAGGGGGTACTGGAACTCGTGGACCGCTGGTGGCGTGCCGCTAACTACCTTTCGGTGGGCCAGATCTACCTCCGCTCCAACCCGTTGCTGCGTGAGCCGCTGCAGGCTGAGGACACCAAGTCACGCCTGCTGGGGCACTGGGGCACCACGCCCGGGCTCAACTTTATCTACGCGCACCTGAACCGCGTGATCCGCCGCGACAACCTTGAGATGCTCTTTGTGGCCGGTCCAGGCCATGGCGGCCCCGCCGTCGTCGCGAACGCCTGGCTGGAGGGCACCTACTCGGAAATCTATGCCCACGTGGGCAACGACGAGGCCGGCATCGCCGAACTGTTCCGGCAGTTCTCCTACCCCGGCGGCATTCCCAGCCACGCGGCCCCCGAAAGCCCCGGTTCCATCAGCGAGGGCGGTGAGCTCGGGTACTCCCTGGCGCACGCCTACGGATCCGTGTTTGATAATCCCCAGCTGGTGACCGCCGTCGTCATCGGTGACGGCGAGGCGGAGACCGGTCCGCTGGCCGCCAGCTGGCACTCGCACAACTTCCTGGACCCCGCCGCGGACGGCGCCGTGCTGCCCATCCTGCACCTGAACGGCTACAAGATCGCCAACCCCACCATCCTGGCCCGGATGCCGGAGGACCAGCTGGAGCAGCTGCTGCGTGGCTACGGCCACCAGCCCTACTTCGTCACCGTGCAGGATCCGGACAACACCGAGCAGGCGCACCGCGACTTTGCCGCCGTGCTGGACCGCTGCCTGGGGGAAATCAAGGCCATCCAGGATTCGCACCGGCAGGATCCGGAGGCTGAGAAGGTGGGGGAGGGCGGGCACCGCTGGCCCATGATCGTCCTGCGCTCGCCCAAGGGCTGGACCGGCCCGCGCACCGTGGACGGGCTCCAGGTGGAAGGGACGTGGCGGGCGCACCAGGTGCCCCTGTCCGAGGTCCGCACCAACGGGGAGCACCTGAAGCAGCTGGAGGAGTGGCTGAAGTCCTACCGCGCGGACGAACTGTTCGACGCCGAGGGAAGGCTTCGGCCCGACGTCGCCCGGGGCGCGCCTGCCGGTGACTTCCGCATGAGTGCCACGCCGCACGCCAACGGCGGACTGCTCCGGCGCGCACTGAAACTGCCCGCGTACCGGGACCACGCCGTCGAGGTCCCGAACCCGGGCACGGACCGCGTGAGCCCGATGATCACGCTCGGGTCCTGGATGCGGGACGTCATCGCGGAGAACATGGATAACTTCCGGCTGTTCGGTCCGGATGAGACGGCGTCCAACCGGCTTCAGAACGTCTACGAGGTCACCGACAAGGTGTGGCAGTACCGGATTGACGACGTCGACGAGCACCTGGCCCGGTCCGGCCGGGTGATGGAGGTGCTGAGCGAGCACCTGTGCCAGGGCTGGCTGGAGGGCTACCTCCTCACGGGCCGCCATGGGGTGTTCAACTGCTACGAGGCCTTCGTCCACATTGTCGATTCGATGTTCAACCAGCATGCCAAGTGGCTCAAGGTGCACCGCAAACTCCAGTGGCGCCAGCCGGTCCCGTCTCTGAACTACCTGCTGTCCTCGCATGTGTGGCAGCAGGACCACAATGGGTTCTCCCACCAGGACCCGGGGTTCATCGACCACGCGGTGAACAAGAAAGCCGAAGTCATCCGGGTGTACCTGCCGCCGGACGCCAACACCCTGCTGTCCGTCATGGAGCACTGCCTGGCGTCCACGGACTACGTGAACATCGTGGTCAGCGGCAAACAGCCCTCGCCCACGTGGCTGGGCCCGGCAGATGCCGCCAACCACTGCCGGCGCGGACTGGGGATCTGGACGTTTGCCGGCTCCGAAGTGCCCGGCGAGGAGCCCGACGTCGTGCTGGCCTGCGCTGGCGATGTCCCGACGGTGGAGACGGTGGCGGCCGCCGAACTGCTCCGCGAAGGCGCCCCCGGGCTTAAAGTCCGCGTGGTGAACGTGGTGGACCTGATGCGGCTGCAGGACGACAGCGAGCATCCGCACGGCCTGCCGGCCCACGATTTCGACGGGATCTTCACCCCTGACAAGCCGGTCATCTTCGCGTACCACGGCTACCCGGCGCTGATCCACCGGCTGGCGTACCGGCGCACCAACCAGCAGGGCCTGCACGTGCACGGCTACAAGGAAGAGGGGACCACCACCACCCCGTTCGACATGGCTATGCTCAACGGGATCGACCGCTTCACCCTGGCCATCGACGCGATCGACCGGGTGCCGGGCCTCGCCGGCACGCACGCGCTCCTGCGCCAGGACCTGCAGGACCGGCGGAACCGCGCCCGGGAGCACACCAGGACCCACGGCGAGGACCCGAAGGAGATCCGCAACTGGAAGCTGGGCGGCTGAGCTCCTAGCCCGGGAGCACGTCCAGGCCGCAGGAGGGCAAATGGATCCAGCCCTCGCTGCGGGCGGCTGAAGCGTGGGCTTCATCCGGCAGGAGCGTTCGACGGCGGGCGGCGGCCCGGGCGGTCAGCGAGGCGATGACGGCGTCGAAGAGGTCGTCCGAAGCGGTGATCCGGTCCCGGTGCCCGCCGAGGTCCAGCCAGGGGGCCTGCTCCTCGAGGGCCGCCAGCAGGATGCCCAGGCGTTCGGCTTCGGGGACGCCGCGGCCCTTGTAACCCCGGCCGTTGAGGCCCCAGATTTTCAGTGACGCCGCCGGGTACACCTCGGCAAGCCGCCCCGACCCGTCCCGGAGCTGTGGGCCATGTACCGCCGCGATCTTTGCCTGGATCACTGCGCAGCGCATGGCAGGGTGGGCCAGCCGGTCAGCCGAAACGCTCAGCGGAATCAGGCCGGTTTGGGCGGTGCAGAACCGGTCCGTGTCCCGGTACGCAAGCAGCCGCCGGCCCGCAATGCCGTCATGCGCCAGGACGGGTCCGGCGTCGAAGTTGAGGTGGCCGGTGAGGAACGGGACCAGGGCGTCCGGCCAGCCCACGGGGCAGTCGACGCCGGTCATGTCGCAGCTGCCGAATAAGTCCACGATCTCCTGGTCGTCCACGTCCAGCGACAGGTGTGCCAGCCGGGCCCGGTCATCGCTCCACTCGATGACGGCCGCGGCGGTTTTCTTGGTGGCCGCCGCCAGGTCCACGCCGAGGGTCCTCAAGGGCTGTCACACCCGCCGATAATGCAGGGCGTGGTCGACTCCGCCGGCCTCGCCCAGGTCATCGCCCCGCGCGAAACCGGCCCACAATGACCTCACCGCCCTGCCGGTCGCGTCCACATCCTCCCAGCGGGCGCCGGCGATCAGGCCCACGCCGTCCCAGGTTTCCCGGTTGCCCAGGAGCAGCGGCAGGTCGATGGTGTGGGCTGCGCCGAAGATGTTCCCGGGGGCGTGCCAGTCCATGACGTAACGGTGGACCCGCCCGCCCGCCTTGGCATGCCGGCGCGCGAACCTGCGGGTGGCCCGGCCGTACACGGTTTCGGTGACCACCCAGTCGATGGCGCGCACGGCGGCCTTGCCCACAAACGGAACCTTGGCCAGGCGCATCAGGCGCGGGCTGCGGGGAAGGAACAGCCGGGCCTCCTCTGAGGTGTGGCCGATCAGCACGTCGATGGCCGGGGCGGTCCGGTTCCAGGCAGCCTCGATGCCGGACTCCCCGGGGAGCGGATCGTGGCCGTACTGGGTGCCAAACGGCATGGCAGCCAACATCCCGAACTTTCGGGCCACCTGGGTCACCTGTGCTTCGAGGGCCACCACGTCCATGGCAGGGGTCTGGTCCGTGACGCCGTCCGAGGCGATGCCCATGGCGTGGTTCATCTTCGCCCGGCCGCGGGTGATGCCCAGTGGGGCGCTTTGGATGATGGCACGCCGGAAAAGGTTTGGAGCCTCGGGGGTGGCCATCAGGTGGGCGATCGCGTCCCCGCCGGCGGACTGCCCGAACGCGGTGACCCGGCCTGGATCACCCCCGAAAGCGGCGATGTTCCGCTGCACCCACCGGAAGGCCTCGAGTTGGTCCAGGAGCCCCAGGTTGCCGGGCCGTCCTGCAGGTGTGGCCAGGAAGCCGAACAGTCCAAGCCGGTACGTCACCGAGACCACGATGATCCGGTTCTCGGCCACCAGCCGTGCGGCGTCGAAGATGGCAAGGTCCCCGGAGCCCGTGGTGTAGGAGCCGCCGTGGATCCACACCATGACGGGCAGCTTCTCATCCGGTGCCAGGTCACCGGGCAGGGTGATGGAAAGGTTCTGGCAGTCCTCGCTGCCCGGGAGCTCGCCGTACTTCGTGCCCAGGACGTCGTCCAGGAACGGCACTGGCGCCTGTGGGCAAGCGGGAGCGGGAGACGTGGCGGCATATTCGCTGGTCCAGTCCGGTACCGGTACCGGGGCCTGGAAACGTGGGGCCCGGGCGTAGGGGATGCCGGAGGCGCGCACAACGTCGCCGTCGCACCAACCGCTGACGGGCCCGCACGGGGGATGGAACAGAAGCTGGGACGTCACGGCTGGCTCGGAATTCACAGCCCCACCATGCCACAACTTCCTGGAGCAACGACGGCGGGTGCCCGGCTTCGAAAAGCCGGGCACCCGCCGTCGGACCCTAAGGGAGTTGCCGGGCAAGCCCAGCCTGGGGACTAGTGTCCGGTGGGGACGTAGCGCTTGATGGAGGCTTCCAGCTCGGCTTCGGCGGCGGCGCGGTCGCCCCAGCCTTCGGCCTTGACCCACTTGCCCGGTTCCAGGTCCTTGTAGCGGGTGAAGAAGTGCTCGATCTCCTTGATCAGGAACTCGTTGACGTCGCTGACTTCCTGGATGTGGTCGAAGCGGGCGTCCACGGGCACGCACAGGATCTTGGCGTCTCCGCCGCCGTCGTCGGTCATGTTGAACACTCCGATGGGGCGGGATTCGACGATGACGCCGGGGTGCAGGTCGAAGTCCTGCAGGAGCACCAGTGCGTCCAGCGGGTCGCCGTCCTCGCCGAGGGTGTTTTCGAAGTACCCGTAGTGCGTGGGGTACTGCATGGAGGTGAAGAGGACGCGGTCCAGGCGGACGCGGCCGGTCTCGTGGTCAACTTCGTACTTGACGCGTGATCCCTTGGGGATCTCGATGGTCACGTCGTGCTTCATGGGAATGCTCCTCGGCAATTGCAGGGGGTGCGCGGCACACAGGACGGGCCCATCAAAAAGCGTGTCGGTGCCGCCGACTACAATTGAGGATATAGCGAGAGGCCCTGGAATCAGGAACTTGTGGGGAAATTTCAGGACTTGAGGACCGGCACCAGCATGACCACACCAACCGGCGGGGAACGTTTGCGGGACCGGCGTTCCCAACGCTCCGGCAGCATGGCCCGGGAGGCAAGGAAGCCTTGGCACCTGGTCCTGGCCGCCCTGGTGCTGATCGCGCTAACCATCCCCGCGGCCCTGCTGGTGGCCCCCGGCTTCCGCGGACCCGAGGCCCCGGCGGCCGCCGTCTCTGCGCCCGCCTGGCAGCAGGCTCCCGCCACACTGTCCGTCCCACAGGTGCTTGCACCCCTCCAGCCTTCGGCGCCGGTGCCCGCACCGCCTGCCGTGGCGGCGCAGGTGGAACCGGTATTGACGGCCGACGGCGGGGGTACTTTCACGGGCATGGTGCAGGATGCGCTCACGGGCCAGGTCCTCTTTGACCGGGGCGGCTCGGAAAGCCGGGTGCCGGCGTCGAACCTCAAGCTGCTGACTGCCGTGGCCGCGCTGCGCACGTTGGGACCGGACCACCGGTTCACCACGAAGGTGGTGCGGGGCCCGGCTCCCGGGCAGGTGGTCCTGGTGGGCGGCGGGGACGTCCTCCTGGGGGCAGGGGAATCGCAGCCCGGACAGACCCTGGGCCACGCCGGCCTGGCCACGCTTGCCGCACTGACAGTGCAGTCCCTGCAGGCCACGGGCACCACTGGCGAGATCAAGGTACTGGTGGACGACTCCCTCTTCACCGGCCCGGCGCTGAATCCCAACTGGTTGTCCGGCGACGTGGAAGCCGGCGAAATCGCGCCGCTCTACCCGCTGGCCCTCAACTCCGCGCGCTTCGACCCCGCCGTCACCACCGGTCCGCGGCCCCAGGACGCTGCGATGTCCGCAGCGCAGGAATTCGCGGCCCGGCTTCGGGCCGCTGGTGCCGGGGCGGCACTGACCGTCGCGGCCGGCGTCGACCGTTCACCCGGCGCCGCCAGTTCCGGTGCTGCTGTCCTGGCCGGTGTCGACTCGGCCACCGTGGCCGAGCAGGTGGACCTGATGCTGCAGGTCTCGGACAACTACCTGGCCGAGACCATGGGCCGGATGGCGGCCGTGGCCACGGGCCGGCCCGGCAGCAATGACGGCGCCACGGCCGCAGTCACCGCCGAACTGGCGGCAGCGGCGGTCACCCCGGACGCCGTAAAACTGGTGGATGCGTGCGGGCTGGCCATGGGCAACCAGGTCACGGCCCGCCAGTTCACGGACGTGGTGCGCGCCATGACCACCGGCGCTGATACCAGGCTTCGCTCTGCCCTGGACGGGTTCCCGGTCGGCGGCCTGTCGGGCACCTTGGACACCCGCTACGGGGACTCCACCACCTCCGGGGGTGCCGGGCTGGTCCACGCCAAGACCGGGACCCTGAACACCGTGCTGGCGCTCAGCGGCTACGTGGTTGACGCGGACGGCCGGCTCCTGGTGTTCTCCTTCATCGGCAACGGACTGACGCCCGGAGCTGCCGGCAACAAAGTGGCGCTGGACCGGGCAGCCACCGCCCTGGCAGGCTGCGGCTGCCGCTAGGGGTTGCCTACTCCGTGGGGCGCTCCGTTGCGGGGGTGGTTCCGGGCTGTGCTGCCTCCGTGGCTGACGCGGCGGTGGGCGCCGGCCCTGCAGCCATGGCGGACGGTGCGGTGGTGCCAAGCAGGGCGGCCATGACGACGGCGGCCAGCACCGACTTCCAGCCCTTGCGGGGACCGACGGTCAGGGGAGCGATGGGACGGTAGGGGATCACGGTGTCCTCCTGCGGGATAGGGCCGCTCCGGTGCGGGCGGAATGTTTTCGTGGTTCCCACTGTGCGGGTCCGGACTGGGACAGTGCTTTCGCCTCCCTGTGCGGGGGCTGTGGAAGTTTCGCCGGTCAGCGAACTTAAGGACGTTGTCCGGTGCGCTGTGTTCTGATGGGACCATGGAGTCCACTGCACGCGAGTCCGCACCGGCGTTGTCCCCGGCAACCCAGTCCAACCAGGCAGCCCAGCCCAACCAGTCAGGCCAGTCCAACCCGGCGCAGGCCCTGATCAACTGGGACCTCGCTGCCTCTGCCGCGGCGCGGTTGGCCCCGGCCGGACCCGTGCTTGACGGAAAAGCCATCGGCGATGCGGTGGACAGCCTGCGCCGGCTCGCGGACGCATCCGTTCCCCATGTCCACGAAATCACCGGGCTGGAAGCCGCGCGGGACCTTCGCGACTCCTCCGTGCTGGTGGTGGACCGGGCGTCCTGGGCCAAAGCCAACACCCAAAGCTTCGCAGTAATGCTCAAGCCCGCCATGCAGAAGATGCTGGACACCCGCCGCGGCAACCTCAGCCCCGCTGCCGCCCAGGTCAGTGGCGCCATTACCGGCAGCCAGTTGGGCGCCGTCCTGGCTTTCCTGTCCAGCAAGGTCCTGGGCCAGTACGATCCCTTTGCGGCCCTGGCCGAGAACTCCACGGCCCCTGCCGCAGGCCGGCTCCTGCTGGTGGCGCCAAACATCATCTCGGTGGAGCGCGAACTCAACGTCGCCCCGGAGGACTTCCGGCTCTGGGTGTGCCTGCACGAACAGACGCACCGGGTGCAGTTCGCGGCAGCGCCGTGGCTGCGCCACCACATGCTGGAGCAAATCGACGAACTCAGCGGGCACCTCCTGGGCAACGTCGATTCCCTCATGGAGCGCGCCTCGGCTGCCGCGCGTTCGCTCAAGGACCGCTCTGCCAGCGGAAACACGCCGGGGCGCGGCGCCATCCTGGACCTGCTGCAGGACCCCGAGGAAAAGGCTGCCATCTCGCACCTCACTGCTGTGATGAGCCTCCTTGAGGGTCACGCGAACGTGGTGATGGATGCCGTGGATGCGAGCATCGTGCCTTCCGTCAAAACCATCCGGCAGCGCTTCAACGACCGCGGCAAGGACCGCGGCGTGATCGAGAAGTTCATCCGCAGCCTCCTGGGCCTGGACGCCAAGATGCGCCAATACTCAGACGGCGCCCGCTTTGTCCGCGCCGTGGTGGACGTGGCCGGCATGGAGGGCTTCAACAAGGTATGGGACTCGGTGGACCACCTTCCCACCGAACCCGAGATCCACGACGCCAAGCTGTGGCTCGACCGGATGGGCCTCTAGTTGCCCTCAGAGGTACCGGAGGGCGCCCCGGCAGCTGGAGGACAGGGCGCGCGGAGGGGTCGACGACGGCCCGGCAGGTTGGCGCCCGTCGTTGGCACTGCGCGCAAACTGCTGCAGAACGCCCTGGCCGGCGCCGGCTATCCGCGCCACGTCCTTGTAGCCTGCAGCGGCGGACCGGACTCGTTGGCGCTCGCCGCCGTCGCCGCCTACTTCGCCCGCCGCGGCCACGTGGACGGCCACCCGCTGACCGTCGGCGCCGTGGTGGTGGACCACCAGCTGCAGGAGGGGTCCGGCGAGGTCGCCGCCCGTACGGCCGAAGCATTGCAGGACCTGGGCCTGCAGCCGGTGGAAATCCGTACCGTTACGGTGGCCGGTGCCGGAATGGGCCCCGAGGCCGCCGCCCGCGAAGCCCGGCACGCCGCGCTGGAAGCCGCAGCCGGAGGGCAGGGCGCGCAGGCAGTGCTGCTGGGCCACACCCTGGACGACCAGGCCGAGCAAGTACTGTTGGGCCTGGCCCGCGGCTCCGGCACGCGGTCCCTGGCGGGTATGCGGCCGGCCCGTCCCGGGGCCGGAAATGCCGTTCTCCTGCGCCCCTTCCTGGAACTCCGGCGGGCGGACACGGAAGAAATCTGCGCGGTGGAGGAGCTGGATCCCTGGCACGATCCCACCAACTCCGACCCCTCCTTTGCCCGGTCGCGGACCCGGGTGGAAGTCCTGCCGCACCTTGAGGAAAAACTTGGTCCCGGCGTCGCCGAATCCCTTGCCCGGACCGCTGCCATCCTGCAGTTGGACGCCGACTACCTCGAGGATGTGGCGGAAAGCACCTATGCCTCCCTGGTGGTGCGTGATGGCAGGGACCTGAGCCTGCCGGAGGAGGAATTGCGCGCGCTGGCGCCTGCCATCAGGTTCCGCGTCATCGCCAAGGCAGCGGCCGACGCCGGCGGGCAGCAGCCCAGCTACCGGCGCCTTTTGGCGGCGGAAGCACTGCTGCGGCGGCAAGGTTCCGCCGGTCCCGTCGAGCTTCCGGGCGGGGTGGCTGTGTACAGGTTGTCGCTCGCGCAGCTGGAGGAATCGAAGGACGCTGCCGCAGCAGGGGCCCCGGACGGTACCGGTTCCGTTCCCCGCGAACCCGCGCGCTGTGGGAAGCTAGTATTCCGGCCTCAAAAACCGCCCGCAAAATAGTCGCACCCCGCATCTACACAGGAGCCATTGGTGGATTCAAACGACGTCCAGGCAGATCTCAAGCACGTTCTCTACACCAAGGAACAGATCCAGCAGCGGATCACCGAACTCGCCGCACAGATCGACAAGGACTACGAGGGACGCGAAATCCTCATTGTTGGCGTCCTCAAGGGTGCCGTCATGGTCATGGCCGACCTGGCCCGGGCGCTGCACAGCCACATCTCCATGGACTGGATGGCCGTGTCCTCCTACGGCTCCGGTACGCAGTCCTCCGGCGTGGTGCGGATCCTCAAGGACCTGGACACGGACCTGATGGGCAAGGACGTGCTGATCGTCGAGGACATCATCGACTCCGGCCTGACCCTGTCCTGGCTCAAGACCAACCTGGAATCCCGCGGCACCGCCTCCGTGGAAATCTGCACTGCGTTCCGCAAGCCCACCGCGGCCAAGGTGCAGATCGACGTCAAGTACGTGGGCTACGACATCCCCAACGAATTCGTGGTGGGCTACGGCCTGGATTACGCGGAAAAGTACCGCAACCTGGACTTCGTGGGCACCCTGGCCCCGCACGTTTACGAGTAGGCGCCGGCCGCGGAAAGCCCCGGCCCGCACCGCCCGGCGCACTCCCTTCCGTGCGCCATGCGGCGGAGCGCCGGGCCGATACGCCCACAGGGAACTTTTGCTTTTCGCTATGCGTGATGTACTCCGGACGGTGTATAGCTAGAAGCTGACGCAGCACCATCACGCGCGCAGACTACTCGCCGTGAAGCACTACCGGAAGGGACGGGGTCAGCCCCCGAACAGATGAAAGCTAAGAACTTCTTCAAAGGCCCGGGCATCTGGATCGTCGTTGTGGTCGGTCTGCTCCTAGTGGCTTTTGCAACGCTCGCCCCCGGCGGTGCGGCCCGGATCGACACGGACAAGGGCCTGGAACTGCTCTCCAGCAACAAGGTGGAGCAGGCCAAGATCTTCGACGGTGAAAACCGCGTTGACCTCACGCTGAAGGACAACCTGCAGGTGGACGGGCAGGACAAAGGCAAGAGCGTCCAGTTCTTCTTCGTGGATGCCCGCGCGCAGGACGTGGTGAAGGCTGTCACCGACGCCAAGCCGGCCCAGGGCTTCACGGACCAGCCGATTGAAAGCAACTGGTTCTCGGGCCTGCTTTCCCTCCTGATCCCCGTGATCCTGCTGGGCGCACTCTTCTGGTTCCTGATGACCCGCATGCAGGGCGGCGGCTCCAAGATCATGCAGTTCGGCAAGTCCAAGGCCAAGATGGTCAGCAAGGACATGCCGCAGGTGACCTTCGCTGACGTTGCAGGTGCGGATGAGGCCGTGGAGGAACTGCAGGAGATCAAGGAATTCCTGCAGGAACCGGCCAAGTTCCAGGCCGTCGGCGCCAAGATCCCCAAGGGCGTGCTGCTGTACGGCCCGCCAGGCACCGGTAAGACCCTGCTGGCCCGCGCCGTTGCCGGTGAGGCCGGCGTACCCTTCTTCTCCATTTCCGGCTCCGACTTCGTGGAAATGTTCGTCGGCGTCGGCGCGTCCCGTGTCCGCGACCTCTTCGAGCAGGCCAAAGCCAATTCGCCGGCCATCATCTTCGTGGATGAGATCGACGCCGTCGGCCGGCACCGCGGCGCCGGCATCGGCGGCGGCAACGACGAACGCGAGCAGACGCTCAACCAGCTCCTGGTGGAGATGGACGGCTTCGACGTCAAGACCAACGTGATCCTGATCGCCGCCACCAACCGGCCCGACGTCCTGGACCCGGCACTGCTGCGCCCCGGCCGCTTCGACCGCCAGGTATCCGTGGAAGCACCGGACCTGATCGGGCGCGACCAGATCCTGCAGGTGCATGCCAAGGGCAAACCGATGGCCCCCGGCGTTGACCTGAAGGCCGTGGCCAAGAAGACGCCCGGGTACACCGGTGCGGACCTGGCCAACGTCCTGAACGAGGCCGCGCTGCTCACGGCCCGTTCCAACGCCAACCTGATTGACGACCGCGCCCTGGACGAGGCCATCGACCGCGTCATGGCCGGCCCGCAGAAGCGCAGCCGCGTCATGAAGGAACACGAGCGCAAGATCACCGCATACCACGAAGGCGGCCACGCCCTGGTGGCGGCAGCCCTGCGGAACTCGGCGCCGGTCACCAAGATCACCATCCTGCCGCGTGGCCGGGCCTTGGGCTACACCATGGTGGTTCCGGAGAACGACAAGTACTCCATCACCCGGAACGAGCTCCTGGACCAGATGGCCTACGCCATGGGCGGCCGCGTGGCTGAGGAGATCGTCTTCCATGATCCTTCCACCGGCGCTTCCAACGACATCGAAAAGGCCACCGGCACCGCACGCAAGATGGTCACCGAATACGGCATGAGCGAACGCGTGGGGGCTGTCCGCCTGGGCCAGGGCGGCGGTGAGCCGTTCCTGGGCCGCGATGCCGGCCATGAGCGCAACTACTCGGACCAGATCGCCTACGTTGTGGACGAGGAAGTGCGCCGCCTGATCGAGCAGGCTCATGATGAGGCCTACGAAATCCTCACCGAGAACCGGGACATCCTGGACTTCCTCGCCTTGGAGCTGCTGGAGCGGGAAACCCTCAACCAGGCCGAGATTGCCGACATCTTCCGTGACGTCCGCAAGCGTGACTTCCGCGAAGTGTGGCTGTCCAAGGAGACCCGGCCGGTCCAGCAGGCCGGCCCCGTGGAAAGCCGCCAGGAGCGGGCTGAGCGCGAAGCGCAGGAGGAAGCCAAGAAGGCCCGGATGGATGAGCCGCTGGACGCCCAGCCGCCGCATTCGCAGGGCGTTCCGGAGGACGCTCCGTTTCATGGAGGAACCCCCGACTCGGGGCCTGACACCCTTCGCGGCTAAGCTTTCCCTGTGACTTCCTTCGACGACGACGACGTTTCCGCCTCCGCCGCCTACCCGGCGGAGGCCGGTTCCCACCACTCCAAGAGCGAAAAGGTGGACCGGCCACGGATTGAAGCGGCCGTCCGTGAGATCCTCCTTGCCATCGGCGAGGACCCGGACCGCGGCGGCTTGGTGGACACCCCCAAACGGGTTGCAAAGGCCTATGCGGAGGTGTTTGCCGGGCTGCACCATGATCCGGCGGACGTCCTGTCCACCACCTTCGACCTGGACCATGAGGAGTTGGTCCTGGTGAAGGACATCCCGTTCTACTCCACGTGTGAGCACCACCTGGTGCCGTTCCACGGGGTTGCCCACGTTGGGTACATTCCCTCGCATGACGGCAAGGTGACCGGACTGAGCAAGCTGGCCCGGCTGGTGGACATCTACGCCCGCCGCCCGCAAGTGCAGGAACGACTGACCACCGAAATCGTCGAGGCGATGGTGCAGTACCTCAAACCCCGCGGTGCCATCGTCGTTGTCGAATGCGAACACATGTGCATGTCCATGCGCGGCATCCGCAAGCCCGGAGCGAAGACCGTCACCAGTGCGGTCCGCGGGCAGCTTCATGATCCGGCCACCCGTGCCGAAGCCATGAGCCTCATCCTCGGAAGGTAACCACAGACCATGGATACACTCGCTGCAGCCCCTGGAACGGGGCCCGCAACATCCCCACTGCCCATCCTGCGCAAGCCGCGGCCGGCCGCGCGCTTCGAAGACCTGCCCACCGGCCGCACCCTGGTCATGGGCATCCTGAACGTCACCCCTGACTCCTTCAGCGATGGCGGCAAGCATGCGACGGCGGACACCGCCATCGCGGCCGGCCTGCGCATGTTCTACGCCGGCGCTGACATCATCGACGTTGGGGGCGAGTCCACCCGGCCGGGTGCCGACGACGTCACTCCGGATGAAGAGCAGCGCCGCGTGCTGCCAGTGATCGAAGCGCTGGTGAAGGCCGGCGCCCTGGTCAGCATCGACACCACGCACGCCTCCACGGCGGCCGCTGCCCTCAAGGCCGGCGCTGCCATCATCAACGACGTTTCCGGACTGACCATCGAACCCGAGATGGTGGAGCTTGTGGCAACCTCCAAGGTGCCCTATGTCCTCACCCACCGCCGGGGCGACGCCAGGACCATGAACTCGCTCGCAGAATATACGGACGTGGCCGGGGAAGTGGTGTCGGAGCTGGCAGGGGTGCGGGACAAGCTCTACGCTGCCGGCGTCAGCCAGGAACAGATCATCATCGATCCGGGCCTGGGGTTCGCCAAGAACGACGCCCAGAACTGGGAACTCCTGCAGAACCTGGACCAGCTGGACAGCCTGGGGCACAAGGTCCTGGTGGCCGCCTCCCGCAAGCGTTTCCTCGGCACCCTCCTTACCGTCGCCGGAAAGTCCGCCGCTCCGGACGAACGGGACGCTGCCACGGCCGCGATCACGGCGATCAGCGCCAGCCGCGGGGCATGGGCCGTGCGTGTGCACGACGTCGGGTCCAGCCTCGACGCGGTCAAGGTTGCGGCGCGCATGGCGGCGGCACCCTCGACACAAGCCGTACCTAAAACGCAATAGGGCCGGGGGACCCATGGACAGGATTACGCTGACCGGAGTGACGGCAGTCGGCCACCACGGTGTCTTCGATTTCGAACGCCGGGAAGGGCAGCCCTTTGTGGTGGACGCCGTGCTCTACCTGGACTTCACCGGAGCCGCGCAGTCCGACGATGTCCGGGACACCGCCCACTACGGTGAGGTGGCCCAGCGTATTACCGATTGGATCACCGGAGAGCCGCTCAACCTCATTGAGGCACTCGCGGTGCGGATCGCCGAAGGCCTCCTGTCCGAATTCGCCCTCCATGCCGTCGACATCACGGTCCATAAACCGCAGGCCCCCATTGAGGTTCCGTTCGGGGACGTGGCAGTGACGGTCCACCGGGATCGGGCCTCTGCCGTCCCTGCGCCGGCCGGGGCACAGGCATGAACGGAATCTACACCAAGGCCGTGCTGGCCCTGGGAAGCAACCTCGGGGAACGGAATGAGACCCTGACCGAGGCCGTGGCGGACCTCGTGGACCCGCCGGAGGTCCGGCTCCTCGCCGTCTCACCCATCGTCCAGACCAAGGCGGTGGGCGGACCCTCCGGCCAGCCCGACTTCCTGAACATGGTCATCACCGTGGAAACCATCCTCACCCCTGCGGAACTGCTGGAACACTGCCAGGCCGTGGAGAACAAGCACCTCCGGGTCCGCGAGGTCCACTGGGGACCGCGGACGCTCGACGTCGACATCATCACCTACGGAGAGCTCCGCAGCGACGATCCCGTCCTGACCATCCCGCACCCCCGCGCAGCGTCACGCGCGTTCGTCCTCTATCCGTGGTCCCTCATCGAACCCAGCGCCACGCTGAACGGCGAACGGATCAGCACCCTGGCAGTGCAGGCCGACGATTTCAAGGATCTTGCCCCGTTTGACGGTTACGGAGACTTTGACGGCCTGCCCACGGCGGGAGCTGTGGACGAGCGATGAAGCCCATCAACCCGCTGCGTTTGCTGCTGATCTGCGTCATTCTTGCCGTCGCTGGCTGGTCGGCCACGGTTGTCACCAGCCGCTACAGCATGGCCACGCCTGTCCTGCCCTCCACCGCGCTTGCCACCATGGGGGTCATCGTCGTCATCACCTTGATCCTGGGGATCCGGATCCTGAGATGGCGGAACAGCCACCAGCCCAACAGCAAGACGAAGAAAACGCAGCTGGACCCCCTGCTGGCCGCCCGGACCCTGGTCCTGGCGCAGGCGTGTGCGTACGCGGGAACGGTGCTGCTGGGCTGGCACGTGGGCATCTTCCTTGACCAGTTGCGGATCTGGAGCCTGCGCAGCGACCAGGGAATCACCTGGCTGGCCCTTGCCATGGCCGGCGGCGGCCTGGTGATGATCGTGGTGGGACTCCTCGTTGAGCGGTTTTGCAGGATTCCCCCGGAGGACGGCGACACCCCCGGTGCCGACGGGAAGAAGGGCCGCACCGCCCGCGGCGAGGCCGCCGGGGAAGGCGAGTATGCGTACCGAGGCGATTGACCCGCCCGGTATTGCCTGGCAGCGGGTTTCCCCCAAGTACGTGACCGTCCGGCTGGTGGAGTGGGCCCTGGCGAACGTCCTGGCGGTGCTGGTCCTGTCCGCGCCGCTGGCGCTCGTCCTCCTGGGGTGGTGGCGGTGGCCGCCGCTGTGGCTGGCAATCACCGTTCCGGCTGTCACCCTGCTGGTCGCCCTGTGGCGGCTGGTGCTCATCCCGCGGCAGGTCAGGGCCATCGGCTACGCCGAGCGCGACGACGACCTCCTGGTCAGGAGCGGCATCTTCTTCCAGCGCACCATGGCCGTCCCCTACGGCCGAATGCAGTACGTGGACATCGCCGTGGGCCCCGTGGAGCGCGGGCTGGGCCTGTGTACCGTAAAGCTCCATACGGCATCCCCTGGCACCAACGCGCGCATTCCCGGCCTCCCGGCGGCGGAAGGGGCGCGGCTCCGCGAACAGCTGGCCGCGCGCGGCGAAGCCAGGCTGGCAGGACTGTGACCACTGACGGCCAGTTGCCCGGAGCGCCCGCGCTCCCACCTGCCGCGGTACCGGAAAGCTACGAAACGTCCGACGGCGATTGGTTGCGCGTGCATCCTGCCTCGCCTTTCGTCCGGGGCTGGGTTGCACTGGCGGCCATTTTGTTCTTTTTTGGCCGCGACCTCTTTGAACGGACGCTCCAGGGCCAACCGGTGTTCGAGGACGGGTTTGCCCGCCGTGCACCGTGGCTCCTGGGCGGCGGCGCGGCGGTGCTGGCCGTAGCAGTCCTCGGATTCGTCCTGACCTGGTACTTCACCAAGTACCAGGTCTCCGGCGGCTACGTCCGCGTCAACACTGGCCTCCTCTTCCGCCAACACCGGCAGGCGAGGCTGGACCGGGTCCAGGCAATCGACATCGTGCAGCCGCTGTTGGCCCGCATCTTCGGCCTGGCAGAACTCAAGTTCGAAGTGGCGGACGCCGGCGAATCGGCGGTGCGCCTCGCCTATTTGCGGATCGACGACGCCCGCCGGCTGCGCGCCACCATCCTTGCGGGGGCTTCCGGGGCTGAGGCGGAGTCCGGTGCGGGGCCGGCCGCCGGCATCGACGGCGCGGCGCTTGCCGGTCCAGCCGGCCTATCCGCGGCTTCCTTTGGCCCGTACGCATCCGAGGCGCCCGAAATCCAGGTACTTCGCGTGCCGCCGTCGCGCCTTATCGGATCGCTCCTGCTGAGCGAGCAAAGCTTCTTCATTGTGGTGGGCGGCATCGTCTCGGTGCTCCTGTCTGCGCTGACGGACAACCGCGCTTTCTACTTCTACCTGGTGCCCGCCGCGCTGGGCCTCGCCGCAGGTTACTGGAACTTCTTCAACAAGGGCTACAACTTCACCGCTGCGGTCTCGCCGGACGGCATCCGGCTGCGGTACGGACTGCTCGATACGCAGGCGCAGACGCTTCCGCCCGGCCGGATCCAGGCAGTGAAGATCGCCCAGCCGCCGCTGTGGCGTCCCTTCGGCTGGTACCGGATGCAGGTGAACGTCGCCGGCTACGGGACCTCCGGCAACGCGGCCGAAGGGAACACCCGGACCATCCTCCTGCCCGTCGGGAAGTTCGCCGACGTCATGGCCATGCTTTCGCTGGTCCTTCCGGATCCGGGAACCGAACGCCCTGCCGAGTTGTTTGCCGCCGGCCTCGGCGGCACGGGTTCCGACGGCGGATTCACCACCACGCCGCGGCGGGCATGGCTGCTGGCGCCCCTTGCCTGGCGCCGGAACGGATTTGCCGCCACGGACACGGCGCTGCTGATCCGTTCCGGGCGCTGGTGGCGGGACCTTGTGCTGGTGCCCCACCAACGGACGCAGTCGCTTGCAATCCATCAGGGGCCCGTGGCACGCCTGTTCCGGGTGGCCGACCTGGTCCTGCACACGACGGCCGGCCCCGTGGCCCCGAGGCTGACCCAGGCGGGCCTGGACGAGGCCCGGCAGCTCTTTGACGAGCAGTCCGCGCGGGCCCGGCTGGCCAGGAGGCGGCAAACCACCGAACAATGGTTGCGGCAGGTTGTTCCGGCAGCGGAACCTGCGGCCGTGCCGGGCACGCCGGTACCCGGGGCGCCGCATCCTGGGACACCGCATCACGTGACACCAGCCCGTGAAGCCCGCACCCATCACGAACAGGAAGGCCAGCAGCATGGCTAAGCCCGGACGCCTCGGCGTTGGAATCATCGGTGCCGGCAAGGTGGGCGCCGTGCTTGGTGCCGCCCTGCGCGCCGCCGAGCACGCCGTCGTGGGGGTCTCGGCCGTCTCCGACGCCAGCCGGGACAGGGCCGAGGCGCTGCTCCCCGGCGTGCCTATCCTGGAAGTGCAGGACATCGTGGAGCGTGCCGAACTGGTGCTGCTGGCGGTGCCCGACGACGCCCTCCCGAACCTGGTGGAAGGGCTGGCGAAGCTTGGCGCCTGGCAGCCGGGACAGCTCGTGGCCCATACCTCGGGCCGGTTCGGCGTGGGCGTGCTGCATCCGGTACGTGCCGCCGGCGCGGTTCCACTGGCGCTGCACCCGGCCATGACCTTCACGGGCATGAGCCTTGACCTCACCCGGTTGCTTGACTGCACCTTCGGCGTGACGGCCGATGCCGCCATGCTCCCCATCGCGCAGGCCCTGGTGGTGGAGATGGGGGCGGAGCCCGTGGCCATCGCCGAGGCGGACCGGACGCTCTACCATGCAGCCTTGGCCCACGGTTCCAACCATTTGGTCACGCTGGTGGCACAGGCGTCGCAGCTCCTGCGCGAGGTGGGAGTGGAATCCCCCGAGCGGATGCTGGGGCCGCTGCTGCGGGCCACGCTGGAAAACGCGCTGGCCTCGGGGGAGTCCGCCCTGACCGGTCCGGTGGCCCGCGGGGACGTCGGCACGGTGCGTGCACACGCTGAGGCGTTGCGGGAGTACGACGGCGGGGGGCAGGGTGACGTGCTCGCCGCCTACCTCGCGATGGCCCGAGCCACCGCTTTGCGCGCCGAAGGCCGGGGGCTGCTGAAACCTGACCAGCTGAAGGGTCTGCACGAGGCCCTTGATCCGAAGGAAGACTGAATGCCGATTCAACTCGTCACCACGGTGGCCGGCCTGAAAGCCGAAAGTGACCGCCTGCTCACAGCGAAGCAAGGAGTTTCCCAAGGGCTGGTGCCAACCATGGGGGCACTCCACGAAGGCCATGCAACGCTGGCGCGCACCGCCGTCGAGCAGAACGATGTGGTGGTGGCCAGTATCTTCGTCAACCCCCTCCAGTTCGGCGACGCGGTTGACTTGGACCGCTACCCGCGGACGCTTGATGCGGATCTTGCCCTGCTTGAGGAGCAGGGCGTTGACCTGGCGTTCGCGCCCTCCGTGGAAGAGGTCTACCCCGGTGGCGAGCCCTTGGTGCGGATCACTTCGGGCCGCCTGGGGGATAAGTGGGAGGGCGCTTCGCGGCCCGGACACTTTGACGGTGCCCTGACCGTTGTGGCCAAACTGCTGCACTATGGCATGCCGGCGGCAGGTCTTCCGGCCGGCTCTGCAGGTTCCGGCGGCGGCAGCCTGCCGGCGTACCGTGCCTACTTCGGGCAGAAGGACGCCCAGCAGTTGGCCCTGGTCCGGCGGATGGTTGCCGACCTGAATTTCCCGGTGGAGATCGTGGGAGTGCCGACGGTCCGTGCCGAGGACGGCCTGGCGCTGTCCAGCCGGAACCGCTTCCTCTCCGAGGCAGAGCGGGACGCCGCGCTGGTCCTGTCCAGGGCGTTGCGGTTGCTGGAGGAGCGGGCCAAAGCCCACGAACCGCTGGGCATCGATTCCGCGCTGGCGATGGTGGAATCCCAGCCTTTGGTGGAACTGGACTATTTCGATGTGGTGGATCCGGGCACGCTTGAACCGCTGGCCGAGAACTGCCGGGAAACACCTTTCCGCGGCGAGGGCCTGGCGCTCATCGCGGCCAAAGTGGGGCCGGTGCGCCTGATCGACAACGTGCCGCTCAGTTCATAGCAGCGGAGCGGAGTGCTGCGGTGCTGGATTTGCCCGGCAGCCCTGCGGGATTCCTTAGGGGACTGGATGGTCCCGGTTGATCATGAGCTGCTCGAGCAGCGCGCGTTCGGGTCGGCCCGGGTTCCTGGCGACGCACCGGCGGAGTCGGGCCCTGGCAAGCTCTTCACCCGGATCCTGGCCACCGAGCAGCTCGTCGATGATTTCCTGGGCCTGCCACCGGAGCGATTCGATGGCGAACTGCCGGACCTCGGCGGGCGTCTCGCCGGACATCCAGGGATCCGGGTCCGACGGGACACTTTGGAACATCCGCTCTGCTGACATTGGGGCCTCCTTGCTCCAAACCGGCGGACCCTTGGTGCGCCTGTGCGGTGTCCTTAAGAACTGCGTAGGGAAAACACTACAGCGGGAAAGACCAGTCTGTCTTCCTCTCGGATAGACTCCAAGTCCTATGAGCACAGAGGCGAAGGTCCCGATATCCGATGCTTCCTCCCCGGCGGCGCCGGAGGGCAGCAGCAATTCCATGGAACGGATCCTTTCGGTGGCCTACGAACTGTTCTCGCGCAGGGGAATCCGGGACGTTGGCGTCAATGAGCTGATCGACAGGTCGGGGGTGGCAAAAGCCACGTTCTACCGGCATTTCCCGTCCAAGGATTCGCTGGTCCTGGCGTTCCTCGAGCAGCGGGACAAGCTGTGGACCGTGGAAGCGATCATGTCCCAGGCCCGTCGCCGGGGGCAAACGCCGGTAGAACGACTGCTGGCGATCTTCGACGTCCTGGGGGAATGGTTTCAGCGCGATGACTTTGAGGGGAGTACCTTCACCCATGTCCTGCTGGAGATGGGGCCGTCGCACCCCTTGGGCCAGGCCAGCATCAACTACTTGGCGAAACTCCGGGGCCACGTGCAGGCGCTGGCCGAGGAAGCCGGGCTTGTGGATTCCGATGGGTTTGCTCGCTCCTGGCAGATCCTGATGAAGGGCTCCATCATCTCGGCCACCGGCGGTGACCTGGACGCGGGGAAACGGGCCCAGCAGATGGCGTCCTGGCTGATCGAGCATCACAAGCCGTAGTCGACCGGTGCTGCAGGACGGGCTTCAGGACTCACTGCGGGAGCCTATGACCGGACGCCGATGGCGTCCGGGACAAGGGCAAATTGCGTGGCTGGGAATTCGGCCCAGAGTGGATCGTCGGCTGGCAAGTCGTTGAGGTCCACGTACCGGTCGTCGTCGGGTTCCCACTGCGGAAGGTGTTCGAGGCTCGCCTCCAGGCACTGGCATTCACGGGGCACGGCCCATTGAAGTGGCGGTGGCCAGGTTCCTGGTGGCCAGTGGGTTGGTTCTGATTCCTGTTGTTCGGGGTTGTAGTGGCGTCCGGTGGGTGAGGTCCAGCCCGGTGGGTCTTTGCTCGTGGCTGGGCCGGGGGTCCATTGGCTGTGGTGTTTGAGCCGATGGTGTTTGCGGCAGAGTTGGGCCAGGTTGCTGACGTTGGTGGTGCCGCCGTCTTGCCACGCGGTGAGGTGGTCGGTTTCGTTGTCGGGGGTCTTGTTGGTGCAGCCGGGGAACGTGCATTGGGCATCGCGCAGCCTGATCCAGCGTTTGATGGACCCCGTCAGCCGGTAGTTCTTCCTGCCGATCTCCAGGGGTGCCCCGTCCCGCGGGTCGACCAGGACCCGGTAGAACGACTCCGCCCCACCGGCGACGAGTTTCCGTGCCATGGACGCCGGAATCGGGCCGAAACCATCCAGCACTGCTGGTTCGTCAGTGGCTCCGAGGAGGGCGAACACGGGCACGGTGACCAGGACGTCGGCCCGCGGGGTGGGAATTTCAGCAAGGTCGGTGGCGGTTCCAGCCCCCAGCAACAGTGATGCGGCGATGTCGGGGCGGAGTTGGGTGAGCGTGCGCTCTTCGCCGGGGCACTGGAGGCCGCGGGCGGTGGCGGTGGTCCGGTTCCAGATCGCGCACGCGGTATCGCCGGGAAGGTAGAGGGAGACCCAGGCCATGCCGTCCCGGTCCGGGGTGTACTCCATCCGCCGGTCCGCCACCCCTTTCGCATGGCGCTTTTGGATCGATTCGGGGTGGTGGCGCTCCCGCCACCCCCGGACCTTGGCCCGGAACCGGGACGGGACCAGTTCACCGGGCGCGGCACCCCGGGCGGCATCGGGCGCGGCAGGGTCGAAGAAATGCGCCACCAGCCCGGCAGCCCCGACAGCGTCAAGGCCTTCGGTTTCGTCCGCGACGACGCGGGCGTGCTGCCAGGACATGGTCCCGGTGGACAGGGCCTGGAGCACCAGCGGCAGGGCACAAATCCGGCGGGACTGCTCCATCAACGCGCCCGCTGCCGCGGAACTAACCGTCAAGACCGCAGCGATCTCCTCCACCACCGACATCTGCGCGTACGTGCGGTCCTGGACCGAGGCGTCCGGCGGGGTCATGGCCTCCTGGAACCCGGCGGCGTCGGCGGCGTCCCGTGCCTTCACCCCTGCAAGCTGCGCCTCCAGCCGGGACGTAAGCTCCAGCCGCTCCAGCCGGATCTCATAGCGCCGCTGCAACACATCCACACCGGCACCCACACCGAAACCAACGGCGGCACCGGCAGCCAGGGAAGCGTCCTCCCGCTCCAGCGCATCCAGGGCAGCAACAGAGGCACGAACACCCTCCAACGCCACGCCAACACCACCGCTGATTCCCATACCCACATCATTCAACGACCCACTGACATTTGAAGTCGCCCCTGCTTAACGCACCCTGGCCGCCAACGCCACCCGCTGCCAAAGGTGCCTCGACCCTGCAAGCCCGGTGCCGGCGTCGTACGCCTACCCACGGGATAGCGCCCAAGACAGATAGTCAGCTTGCTTATTACTTTTCTCTTTCCTAGGCTGGAACGCGTCAGGCAATCAACTCTCGAGCGGGACCCGACGCGCCCCAGACGCTGCGCGGGCCGCTCCAGCGAGGAGGAAAAATGTCAGAGCACAGCATCGCAGGCAAGAAGGTGGCATTCCTGCTGACTGATGGAGTGGAACAGGTGGAACTCACCAGTCCCTGGCAGGCCGTAAAGGAGGCCGGCGGCGAACCCACCCTCATCGCCCCGAAGAGCGGCAAGCTGCAGGGCTACGACGGAACGGAAAAGGGCGATACCTTCGACGTCGACCTCACTGTCGCGGACGCCAATGCCTCCGATTTCGACGCACTGGTACTTCCGGGTGGCGTGGTGAACGCAGACCACCTCCGCGTCGACAAGGACGCGCAGAGCTTCACCCGCAGCTTCTTCGAACAGCACAAACCGGTGGCATCGATCTGCCACGGACCGTGGCTGCTCATCGAGGCCGGAGTCATCCGGGGCCGGAACGTCACGTCCTACTTCACGCTCGAAACCGACCTGAAGAACGCCGGCGCCAACTGGACGGACCAGGAAGTTGTGGTTGACCAGGGCCTGGTGACCAGCCGCAACCCCGACGACCTTCCGGCGTTCAACAGCAAGCTGATTGAGGAAATCTCCGAAGGCCAGCACGCAGGGCAGACCGCCTAAAGGGACGCCCTAATGTTCCCTCGGGGGTAGAAAGAACCCATGCGGAGGAATTACTCCAGCGGGTAGAGTGTTGGAATCTGCAGCGGCGCCGGCCGCGCATCACTCTTAAAACACCCCTGAGGGAACACCCATGTCTACCGAAGTCTCTCCGAACGCCAGCGGAAAGTCCGCCCCTGACCAGGGACCCGGCGAAGGAATCCGCCAAGGAAACCCGTCCGCCGCACCGGAGAAGATGTCCCGGGAGTCCGTGACCATCATCAGCACGCTGCTGGTGGCGACGTTCGTGGTGATCCTCAACGAGACCATCATGAATGTCGCCCTGCAGCGGCTCATGGTGGACCTCCGGGTGGACGCGCCCACCGTCCAATGGCTGTCCACCGGATTCATGCTCACCATGGCCGTGGTCATCCCCACAACCGGCTTCATCCTCCAGCGCCTCTCCACCAGGGCGGTCTTCATGCTGGCCATGGGCCTGTTCGCCGGTGGAACGGCACTCGCTGCGGTGGCGCCGGGATTCGAAGTCCTGCTCCTGGCCCGCATCGTACAGGCCGGCGGCACCGCCATCATGCTGCCGCTGCTGATGACCACCATCCTCACCCTGGTCCCCCTTGCCAAGCGCGGTGCGGTCATGGGCAACGTGAGCATTGCCATCTCGGTGGCGCCGGCCATGGGCCCTACGGTCTCCGGGCTGATCCTTGAGCACTTCACCTGGCGCTTCATGTTCGTCTTCGTCCTGCCCGTGGCCCTCGCCGCGCTGGCCATCGGCGCCAAATACCTCACCAATGTGGGAGAAGTGGAGAAGGGAAAGCTCGACGTCCTGTCCGTGATCCTCACCGTCCCAGCCTTCGGCGGCCTGGTCTACGGGCTCAGCCAGATCGGCGGCGGCCACGGCGGCCAGGCCGGACCCAGCGCCGGAGCCATCGCTGCCCTTGGGATTGGCGTCGCTGCGCTGACGGTGTTCGTGCTGCGCCAGGTCCGGCTCCAGAGGGCCGCCGCGCCGCTGCTGGACCTTCGCGCGTTCAACTTCCGGATGTTCACCGTCTCGGTCCTGCTGATGGTGGTGGCCATGATGGCGCTGTTCGGCGGCGTCATCCTGCTCCCGCTCTACCTGCAGGAAGTCCGTGGCCTGGGGTCGCTCGAGACTGGCTTGGCGCTGCTTCCCGGCGGCCTGGCCATGGGCCTGCTCGGCCCGGTCATCGGCCGGGCATTCGACAAGGTAGGGCCGCTGCCGCTCACCGTCACCGGTTCCATCCTCATGGTGGTGACGCTTTGGCAGTTTTCAATGCTCGACGGCGGCACTGCAGTGTGGTGGATCATCACCCTGCACGTCGGGCTGAGTTTCGGCCTGGCCCTGCTGTTCACCCCCGCCTTCACCACCGGGCTGAACCCACTTCCGCCGCACCTGTACTCCCACGGCTCGGCGATCATGAGCACCACCCAGCAGGTGGCCGGCGCCGCCGGCACGGCGCTGCTGGTGTCAATCTTCGCCGTGGTGAGTGCGACGTCGGGGCTCGTCGCCGGGATGAGCGCCGCCTTCATGACGGCAACGGTTATAGCCCTTGCCGCCGTCGTGCTGTCCGCGATGATGCGCAAGACCGAAGGTGCCGGACCGGGCCACGGGCCAGCACACTAGCCGGCGAAGAAGTCGCTCAGTTCCTTGATCAGCTTGTCAGGGGCCTTGATGGCGCCGTCGTGGCCGAAGCCGGGCAGGATGGTGTAGCTGGAGCCGGAGAGGACGTCGTGGATCTGGCCGCACGCGATGCCGAAGTAGGCCGGGCTCTTTTCACCCACCACAATCAGCGTCTCCAAGGGGAGCGCCTGGAACGGTTCGGCCGGCATGTCGGCGGCGATGATCGCCTTGATTTCGCGGACGCCGGTGCGCATCAGCTCGCGCTGCTGCTTGCCCTCCGTGGTGCCCGCGGTCAGCTTGTTGGCCAGGGTGAGCATGGAGAGCGGCATTCTTGATGAGAAGGAGCCGCCGGCTTCCAGGCCGCGTTGGATGACGGCGAGGGCGCGGTCGTGGTCGCCTGCCGCGATGGCGCGCTCGTACTCCACAATCCAGTCCGCAGTGACGCTGCCGTTCACGGAGACCGCGGGGTCGTAAACCGCCAGACGTTCCACCGGAAGGGTCCGCGCGGCGTGCAGGGCAACGGCACCGCCAAAGCTGTGGCCAAAGACATCCGTGCTGGAGGTGTGCTTCATGACGGTGTCCAGGTCACGGATATCCACGTCCAGCGTGTAATCCTCGGGCTGGGGGGACGACGATCCCCGGCCTCGCCGGTTGAACGTGTGCACCGGCCGGCCCAGGCCGGCGCTTAGTTTCTGGGCAAATTTGGTGTAGTCCGCGGCCGTGACCATTGAAGGCGGCACCACCACCACGCCCGACCCTGCCGAAGCCAGTTCCGCGCCAGTGGAGAAGAGCTCAATCGTGCCGCCGTCGGGGGTCCTGATGTTCTCTCGCGTCATGCTCCGAGCCTAGCCGAGCAAGTGGTTGCAGGCATCCCGGCCGGTTCGGCCGGAATCAGGCGAGCCGCCCGATCAGTTCCCTGCTGGCCGTGCGGATGGCCGGGAGCTCCGCGCCGAGTCCACAGAGGATGAGCCCGGCATCCGCCGCCTGCAGAGCCGATTCCGCGTTGGTGGCTCCATCGGCGCGAAGGTAGATCAGCGATTCGACCAGGCGGAAGGTGAAGTCGCCGCCGTCCGGTCCGGAGGCGGTGGCGGACAGGCCGTTGCCAAGTTCCCCGTATAGCCGCCGCAGTTCGTGCCGGTCGGCCAGGAACCGGGCAAAGCGGGTGCTCCTGACCTCGGGCAGGTGGTACAGCACGCCAAGGTTCCAGCGTGCGCTGCACAGCTGCGTGCCGTCATAAAGCGCGACGGCGTGCAGCCGGCTCCCGGCCGGGCTTTCGGTTCCTTCGCTGCCAGCGGGCAGCGCGGCCACGGCCCGGGCAAACTCCAGGCCGCCGGACACCGTTCCCTCGAGCAGGTCCTCAAGGATGTCGTCCTTGGTCTTGAAGTGGTGGTAGAGCGATGACTGCCGGATCCCGACGGCATCCGCGATGGACCGGGTGGAGGTGCTGGCGAAACCCTGGGTGGTGAACAGTTCCGCCGCGGCGTCGAGGATTTCGTCGCGGGCGGTGGCGCCTGGCCGTGATGGCTGTTGGTGGCGGGGGCGTCCCGGTCCGGCGTAAGTCACCGACTCATTCTTGCACCGCAAGGCGGCCTCGAAGGTGCCCTGCTGGAACGGTGAGGGGACGGAAATGTCCACGAAACAAGATGTCTATCCGCCTTTTACAGAGGTGAAACTGTTTGGGGACATCGCGCTGGAAAACTATCAAGTGACCGGTAATCCGCAGCCTTCGGCCGAGCGCTGCACTGCCGGAAGGCTTCGCCCCCAAGATCCCTTTCCAGCCCGGAGATTCCCATGACATCCACCGTTCTCCCCGCCGTCCACCAGGACGATGCAGACCTGACGTCCCTTGGCTACCAGCCCACCCTGCACCGAAAGCTCGGCCGCTACGCTTCCTTTGCCGCCGGTTTCTCCTTCGTCTCCATCCTCACCACCATCTTCCAGCTCTTCGCCTTCGGCTACTCCTTCGCTGGTCCCGCGTTCTTCTGGACCTGGCCGGTAGTGCTGGTGGGCCAGCTGCTCGTGGCCCTCAACTTTGCCGAACTCGCCGCCCGCTACCCGCTCTCCGGAGCCGTCTACCAGTGGGCGCGCCGCGTCGGCGGGGAAGCCGTGGGCTGGTTTGCCGGCTGGTTCATGGCCATCGCGCAGGTGGTCACCGCGGCAGCCGCAGCCATTGCCCTGCAGGTGGTCCTGCCCCAGCTGTGGGACGGATTCCAGGTGGTGGGCGGTGACCCGGCCCTCAACACCGTCACCGGGGCTTCCAACGCCGTGATCCTGGGGGCCGTCCTGCTGGTGGCCACCACCATCATCAACTCCCTGGGCGTCAAGCTCATGGCGCACGTGAACTCCGTCGGTGTCACCTGCGAAATCGTCGGCGTCGCAGCCGTGATCCTGGCCCTCATCAGCGCGGCCCAGCGAGGTCCGGACGTGGTGGCGGACACCACCGTCCTTGAGGGCTCGGACATCGGCGCCGTGGGAGCCTTCCTGGTCTCGGGGCTCATGGCCGCCTACGTCATGGTGGGCTTCAACTCGGCCGGGGAGCTCTCCGAGGAAACCAAGGACCCGCGCCGCACCGCCCCTCGGACCATCCTCTCCGCCCTGCTCATCTCCGGCATCGGGGGCGCCCTGATGATCATCACCGCCCTGATGGCCGCACCCAGCCTCGACGACGGCCGCCTTGCCACCGAAGGCCTGCCCTACGTCCTCACCGCAGTCCTGGGCACCTTCTGGGGCAAAGTGCTGCTGGTTGACGTTGCCATCGCCATCTTCGTCTGCACCCTGGCGATCCAGACCGCCGGTTCCCGGCTCGTTTTCTCGATGGCCCGCGACGGCAAGCTCCCGGCGTCGGCCCTGCTCTCCTCCGTCCACCCCACCCGTGGGACGCCCATGTGGCCTTCCATCGTGATCGGCGCCCTTGCAGTTGCCGTGCTGGCCATCAACGTCGGCAACGCCGCCCTGTTCACCACACTGTGCAGCGTCTGCATCGTGATGGTTTACATCGCCTACCTCCTGGTCACCGTCCCGCAGCTGGTCAGCCGCCTCCGCGGTGACTGGGGGCGGGTGGGCCAGACCATGCCGGCAGGCCTCTTCTCCCTGGGCCGCTGGGGCCTTCCGGTCAACATCCTCGCCGTCCTCTACGGAGGCATTATGGTGGTCAACCTCGCCTGGCCCCGGCCCGAGGTGTACGACCCCTCCGGCGATAACGGGCTGCTCCTGTGGTCCGCGCCGCTGATTGTCGCCGCCGTCCTGCTCCTGGGCGTCTGGGTCCGGCGCAACAACATCGCCGCCGCCAAAGCCTGACGCCCACGTCCCCCAATCGTTCCCGACCTAAACCAGGACTCGACCATGACACAGACCATCGAAACGGCCGCCACCGGCACCGCCACCACGGCCGGCGCGCGCGCCCACGCCAGGGACCAGCACGGCAAGACCGCCGAAACCATGGGCTTCGTCCCGGCAACCTCCGCGCCGGGACGCCTCCTGGCAGGACTGCCCGACGCCGCGTCCCCCACATGGGCTGAGTCCCTCGCCTTTGGCCGCTACACCACCATGGCACTCGCCCGCGGCACCCGGATCCGGCTCACCGATACCTCCGGCGACGCCTGCGTGCACGCCCTCCTGTACCGCGCCGGTGCCACCCACGAACGATTGAACGTCGCCGACACCGTCAAGGTCCCGTGGCAGGCCTATCCCGCTGCCGGGCACCCGCTGCTGTCCGACGCCGGCCGGTTGATGGCCACCATCGTGGCCGATACCTCCTCCCGGCATGATGCCCTGACGGGTGCCACCACCCTCACCGGCAACACCGCGAAATACGGCGCCGGAGCAGTCCACAGCGCATCCCCGGCAGCGCGCGAACTGCTCACGCTGGGCGCCCTGAAAAACGGGATGGGTCCGCGGGACGTCGCTCCCTCGCTGTCCCTCTTCAAGGGCATCGCCGTTGACCCGGCCGGCAGCATCACCTTCACCGGCAGCGCCGGCCCGGGTGCCGCCGTCGAACTCCTTCTCCACCTGGACGCCGTCCTGGTCCTGGCCAACACCGCGCACCCGTTGGACCCCCGCCGGGAGTTCACCGGAACCGCCGTGGACATCCTGGCCTGGCACGCGCCGCAGGACCTTCGCGAACTCGAAGCAGGCCGCCTGGTTGGCCCGCTGGCTCCGGAACACCTGCAGGCCCTGCTCAACACCGAACACGATCTCACCGCAAGGAACGCCCGATGAACACCGCCATTGAGACCCGCCCGGACGCTGCAGGAACGGCACTCGCCCCCGGCACCGTGATCCTGGATGAATTCGTAGCAGCCCGCGGTCCCTGGTCTGCAGTGGTGGCAGCCGGAGACGTGCTGACCATCGTGGACCTGGAAGGCAACCAGGCCGTTGACTGCCTGCTCTACGCCGCCGGGGACACCGCCGTGCGCTACTCGGCGGCAGCCACCATCGCCGCACAGCAGTCCATCGTCCTCACCACCGGTTCGATCCTGCGCGCCGACACCGGTGCTGCCCTGATGACCGTTGTGGCGGACGAAGTGGGCGTCCACGACACCATTGGTGGCGCCTGCTCGCAGGAATCCAACACCCTCCGCTACGGCCAGCACACCCGGGAACAGCACGCCTGCGTGGAGAACTTCCTGATCGAGGGCTCCCGCTGGGGGCTGGGCAAGCGGGACCTGGTGTCCAACATCAACTGGTTCATGAATGTCCCGGTGGACCCGGATGGCGCCCTGGGGATCGTGGACGGACTGTCCGCCCCCGGCAAGCGCGTTGCGCTGAAGGCGGAGGTGGACACCCTGGTGCTCGTCTCCAACTGCCCGCAAATCAACAACCCGTGCAACGGCTTCAACCCCACGCCCGTCCGTATGATCGTCACCCGGCCGGAGGCTGCACTGTGACCACCACAAAACTCTTTGACACACTGTTGATCGCCAACCGCGGTGAAATCGCGTGCCGCATCATCGAATCCGCCAGGAAACTGGGGCTGCGCACCATCGCCGTCTTCTCGGAGGCCGACCGCGGGGCCAAGCACGTCCGGCTCGCCGACGAGGCTGTGCTGCTGGGGCCTGCGCCGGCCAAGGAGTCCTACCTGCGGGTGGAGGCGATCCTGGCCGCGGCAAAGGAAACGGGCGCCGGCGCCATCCACCCGGGTTACGGCTTCCTGTCCGAGGACGCCGCCTTCGCCGAGGCCGTGGAAGCGGCCGGCCTGGTCTTCGTCGGTCCCACCCCCGAACAGCTGCGGATCTTCGGAACCAAGCACACCGCACGCGACGCCGCACGGGCGGCGGGGGTGCCCATGATCGCCGGTTCCGGCCTGCTTGACGACGTGGATGCCGCCGTCGCGGCCTCCGCAACCATTGGGTTCCCGCTGATGCTCAAGGCCACCGGCGGTGGCGGCGGGATCGGCATGACGGTCTGCCGCACGGAGGGCGAGCTCGTGGACAGCTTCCCTCGCGTGGCCCGCTTGGCAGGTGCCAGCTTTGGCACCGCAGGGGTTTTCGCCGAGCGGTACGTGGAGAACGCCCGGCACGTAGAGGTGCAGGTCTTTGGAGACGGCCAAGGCCGGGTGGTCAGCCTGGGCGACCGGGACTGCTCCCTCCAGCGCCGCCACCAGAAAGTCCTCGAGGAGGCCCCCGCCCCGGACCTGCCCGCCGATCTGCGCGAGGAACTGCACCGCAGCTCCCGCGCCCTCTGTGCCTCCCTCAACTACCGCTCCGCCGGCACGGTGGAGTTCGTCTACGACTCCGCCCGCAAGGAAGCCTCCTTCCTGGAAGTCAACGCCCGGCTCCAGGTGGAGCACCCCGTCACCGAGTCCGTCACCGGGGTGGACCTGGTGGAATGGATGCTCCGCCTCGCCCAGGGCGGCGCCGAAGCCCACACGGTGTTGGCGGACGTGCCGGATGCACTGCCGGTATCCGGGCACGCCGTGGAGGCCCGCGTTTACGCCGAAGACCCGGCGCGCGGCTTCCAGCCCAGCGCCGGAACCGTCACCAACGCCGCCTACCCGGGACCGGCGGAAGCACGTGTGGATGCCTGGGTGGAAACCGGCACCGACGTCTCCACCAACTACGATCCCCTCCTAGGCAAAATCATCACCTCCGGTGCAAGCCGCACCGAGGCCTTCGACCGCCTCGCCGTTGCGCTGGGCAATACCCGGATCGATGGCATCGAGACCAACTTAGGGTTGCTCCGCGCCGTGAGCGGCATGGACGTGGTCCGCGCCGTCCAGCACTCCACCAGCACCCTGGACAACGTGGGGGACCCCGAGCCGCGGATCACCGTGGAACGTCCCGGGCTGCAGACCAGCGTGCAGGACTGGCCTGGACGTACCGGGCTCTGGCAGATCGGCGTTCCGCCCAGCGGCCCCATGGATGACCTCTCCTTCCGCCTGGGCAACACGGCGCTGGGAAACCCCGAAGGAGCCCCGGGCCTGGAGTTCACCATGACTGGACCGAGCCTGGTGTTCACGCATGCCACCACCGTCTGCGTCACTGGCGCGGAGGTCACGGTGACCGTGGACGGCGCGGAGGTGCCCGCCTGGACCCCCGTGACCGTCCCGGCAGGCGGGACGCTCGACGCCGGCACTGCCACCGGCAAGGGCCTGCGCGGCTACATCCTGTTCCAGGGCGGCCTGGACATTCCCGCCTACCTGGGCAGCGCGTCCACCTTTACCCTGGGCCAGTTCGGCGGCCACGCCGGGCGGGTGCTGCGCGCCGGCGACGTACTTCGCACGGTCACGGTGGACGGGGTACCGGCCGCAGGGCCGGCCGCAGCGGTGCCCGACGACAGCCGCCCAGTCCTCGTGTCCACCTGGGAACTGGCCGTGGCCGAGGGCCCGCACGGCGCCCCCGAGTTCTTCCAGCGCGAAGACATCGAGGAACTGTATGCCGCGGAGTATGAGGTGCACTTCAATTCCGCCCGCACCGGCGTCCGGCTGATCGGCCCCAAACCCCGCTGGGCACGGACCGACGGCGGCGAGGCCGGCCTGCACCCCTCCAACATCCATGACACCGCCTACTCGGTGGGCGCCCTGGACTTCACCGGCGACACCCCCATCCTGCTTGGCCCGGACGGGCCCAGCCTGGGCGGGTTCGTCTGCCCCGTCACCGTGGTCACGGCCGAACGCTGGAAGCTTGGCCAGCTCCGCCCGGGGGACAAGGTCCGGTTCGTGCCCATCAAAGCCAGCCAGGCGCCGTCGGCCGCTGACTTGGGACCCGGGCGCCAGCTGGTGCTCCCTGGTGACGCCGGCTGGTCCGGCAGTGCCGCCCTGAAGCTTCCGGCAGGGGCAGCGGCAGCGCCGCGGCCGGCACGCGGAGATGGCGACGACGGCGTGCTGGGCCGGGTGCCGGAAGGTTCCGGCCGGCCCGCGGTCACGTACCGCCGCTCCGGCGATGACAACCTGCTGGTGGAGTACGGCGAGATGGTGCTGGACCTGGGCCTGCGCGCCCGGGTCCACGCCCTGCACCAGCACATCGAAGCGCTCCGGGTGCCCGGCATTGTTGACCTGACCCCGGGAATCCGGTCGCTGCAGATCAAGGTGGACCCGTCCGTCCTGTCCACCCGCCGGCTGCTGGGCCTGGTCCAGGAGGTCGAGGCGGCCCTGCCGGCGAGCTCCGAGCTGGTGGTTCCCAGCCGCACCGTCCGGCTGCCGCTGTCCTGGGACGACCCCGCCACCCGCGAGGCGATCGAACGCTACATGGCAGGCGTCCGCGATGATGCACCCTGGTGCCCGTGGAACATCGAGTTCATCCGCCGGATCAACGGCCTGGACTCCGTCAATGACGTCTTCGACACCGTCTTCAACGCCGAATACCTGGTCCTGGGCCTGGGCGACGTGTACCTGGGTGCGCCCGTGGCCACGCCGCTGGACCCGCGGCACCGCCTGGTCACCACCAAGTACAACCCGGCGCGCACCTGGACCCCGGAGAACGCGGTGGGCATCGGCGGCGCCTACATGTGCATTTACGGGATGGAGGGCCCCGGCGGCTACCAGTTCGTGGGCCGCACCACCCAGGTGTGGTCCCGGTACGCCGATGCCGCTCCGTTCGAACCCGGATCGCCCTGGTTGCTCCGCTTCTTCGACCGGATTTCCTGGTACCCCGTCAGCCCGGAGGAACTCCTGGACCTGCGCGCCGACATGGCGGCCGGCCGCGGCCGCGGCGTGGAGATCGAGGACGGCAGGTTCTCGCTCGCTGAGCACGAACAGTTCCTGGCCGAAAACCGCGTGTCCATCGAGGCGTTCCGGGACAAGCAGGGCGCCGCCTTCGCAGTGGAACGGCAGGCCTGGGCTGACGCCGGCGAGTTCGACCGTGCCGAGGCGCTCGCCGCCGCGGCCGCCCCTGAATCGGATGACGTGGTTGTTCCGGACGGCGGGTCGCTGGTCTCCGCTCCGTTCGCCGCGAGCGTCTGGAAGGTGGATGTGGCCGAGGGCGACCGCGTGGCCAAGGGGCAGCCCCTGGTGTCACTGGAGGCAATGAAAATGGAAACAGTCCTGGAGGCGCCGTGTGACGGTGTGGTGCTCCGGGTCCTGCCCATGGCGGGTTCGCAGGTGGTTGCCGGCGAGGCAGTGGTTGTCCTCGGCGGCAGCGACCTCGCGCCGCTCGAGCTGAAGGACCTGGAACTGGAAGGGGCAACGGTATGAACCCGGCACCCGCCGGCGCCGCCACGCGGCGCGCCGAAGCAGCACTGGCCGCGGTTGACGCCGTGGACCGCCCGGAAATCTGGATTACGCTCCGCGGCCGCGAGGACGTCCTGGCCGAAGCGGCAACCATCGACGCCGCCGTTGCCCGGGGTGCCCACCTGCCGCTGGCCGGGCTGGTGCTGGCCGTCAAGAACAACGTTGACGTGGCCGGGATCCCCACCACGGCTGCCTGCCCCGGCTTCGCCTACGTGCCGGAGCAGGATGCCGAAGCCGTGGCGCGGCTCCGCGCCGCCGGTGCCCTGGTCCTCGGCGCAACCAACCTTGACCAGTTCGCCACCGGCCTCGTGGGGACGCGCAGCCCCTACGGCGCCGTCCGCGATTCCCGCCGGCCGGAGTACATCTCCGGCGGGTCCAGTTCCGGGTCCGCCGTGGCCGTTGCGCTGGGGCTGGTGGACATCGCCATCGGCACCGACACCGCAGGCTCCGGCCGGGTTCCCGCCGGGTTGCAGGGCATCGTGGGCATCAAGGCAACGCTTAACCTGGTCTCCACGGCAGGGGTGGTGCCGGCCTGCCGGTCCTGGGACGCCGTCACGATTTTCGCCCGCGACCTGGCCACGGCCGAGCTCGCCATGGGCATCATGGCCGGCGGTGCCCGCGCGTGGCCCGCGGACACAAAGCTCGGAGCGCCGTCCCGGCCCCGGGTGGCCTACCCCGCGAGCCTCCCGGCCCTCCCGCCTGGGTGGGCTGCGGAATTCCAGCGGCAGGTTGACCGCCTGCGCTCCAGCGGGGTGGATGCCGAAGCGATCGAATTCGACGCGTTCCTCCAGGCAGCACGGCTGCTCTACGACGGAGCGCTGGTGGCCGAACGCCACGCTGCAGTGGGGGACTTCCTGGCAACGCACGACGCCGGCACAGACGGCCGTGCGGGCATCGATCCCACCGTGGAAGGCATCATCCGGGCCGCCGGTACGGTGTCCGCCTCCCGGTACGTCGCCGACACCGCCAGGCTGGAGGAATTGAAGGCCACCGCCATGGCCCGCCTCCAGGGCTTCGATGCCCTCCTGGTTCCGACGGCACCGTTCCACCCCACCTTGGCCGAGGTGGCCGCGGATCCGGTGGGGGTGAACTCGTTGATGGGCACCTACACAAACTTCTGCAACCTGTTCGATCTTTGTGCCGTGGCTGTCCCGGCCGGCGAGGTGGATGGCGCCCAGTTCGGCGTCACGGTGGTGGGCCGGCCGTTCGATGACGCCGTGGCGGCTGACATCGCCCGCCGGCTGGAAACCACTCCCGCGCAGCCTGGACTCTTCGCGGCCGGGGCGGCGGCGGGCGCCGGAGGACTGGAGGCAGCCGCAGGAGCCGCCCGGCCGTCGTCGCCCATTCCCTGGCCGGTCGCCGCCGGCGCAACGGCCCTGCCGCTGGTGGTGGTGGGCGCGCACCGCAAGGGCCAGCCGCTGGCCCGGGAGCTTGAGGAACTCGGCGCCTTCTGGGACGGGCCCGTCCGCACCGCTGCGCGCTACCGGATGGTGGCACTGGATACCGTTCCGCCCAAGCCCGGCGTGTACCGGTCCGAGAACGGCGCGGAACTGGTGGGGGAGAAGTGGCTGCTCTCACAGGCTGCCTTGGGGACATTCCTGGCCTCGCTCCCTGAACCCATGCTCCTGGGATCCGTGCGGCTGGCGGACGGCACCACCGCCGTCGGGTTCGCCTGTGATGCCGTTGCCGCCGCCGGCGGGGAGGACATCACCGCCTGGGGTGACTGGCTGGCGGACCGAAGCATAGAGCCGAAGCCCCGGACGGTGTGGCGGGACTTGGGGGAGGCCGCCCTCGCGGGGTTCAGCCGCGGTGGACGGGAATAGCTCCGGAGGAATCCGGGCGGGGCTTTCCGTCCGCACCTTCGTCCTTGAAGTACGCCGAGATGTCAGCCACGAGCTCCTTGACCGCTGCCGGGATGGAGCCGTGGAAGCATTTGGGCGAGAGCTGGTGGGTGCTGCCCGGAACGGCTGCGTGCAGCCGTTCCGCGGTCACCTTGTAATAGTCGGGGCTCCTCCCGCCGGCCATGAAATGCGTGCCGGACGGCAGCACGCTGAAATCGCGGGCGTGGTCTTTTTCGTCGAAGGCCGCGCGCAGCTCACCCACTCCGCTGGGCATCACCTCGCGGAACAACGTGTTCACCTTGGTCCGCGACAGCACGGCCATCAGGCCAGCCAGCACGGGATCCGGGATCCGTGCCATGACGGAGCCGGGGCTGGTGGCCTTCTTCATGTACGCCAGGGCGCGGCCCACCCTGCCGCTGTTGACGGCGTCCTCGAATCCGTCCAGCCAGGCGGTATCGATACTGCCGTCGATGTTCACCGCTGCGTCGTACACCGCGAGTTTGTCCGGCACGTAGCCGGTGCCGGTGAACTCCTGTACGGCATTGAGCGCCACCGCCCCGCCCAGGCTGTGGCCCAGAATGTTCCGGGCGCCGGTGGCATCCATCACGGTCCGCACGTCCTCGATCTCGGTGGCCATGGAGTAGCCCGGCGGCTGCTCGGAGGAGTTGCCACGGCCCCGGCGGTCGTACACGTCAACAGCCCAGCCGTCACCCAGGCCCTTCGCGAGCTCAATGGAGAACGGCCGGTAGATCAGGGCAGTGAGGAACGCTCCACCGATCAACAGCACCCGCTTTTCGCCAGGAGCATCCTCGGTGCCGTAGCTGTATAACGCCAGCCTGCCGGCGTCGTGCGTTGGAAGTACCCGTTCTTTCACCCGGCCATCCTAGGGTGCAAGCCTGCAGGGCAGCTGAAAGTCCCGGAAGCCAAATCCCGGTAAACTTGATGATTGTGACTTCCCAAAACACCCCCGCGCCCAAGAATGCCCCAGAGCCCATCGACGCCAGCGAGCAGATGCGGATCCGCATGGAGAAGCGCGCCAAACTTCTTGAGCGCGGCACGGAGGCCTACCCCGTGGGAGTGGAGCGCACGCACTCGCTCGCCGAAATCCGGGAGAAGTACGGCCACCTTGAGGCCGACGAGACCACGGGCGACACCGTAGGCGTTACCGGCCGCGTGGTCTTCGTCCGCAACACCGGCAAGCTCTGCTTCGCCACCTTGCAGGAGGGCGGCACCGACGGCAAGGGGACGCGCCTGCAGGCCATGCTGAGCCTGGCCAACGTGGGCGAAGAAGCGCTCGCGGATTGGAAAGCACTGGTGGACCTGGGCGACCACGTGTTCATCAAGGGCGAGGTTATCTCCTCCCGCCGCGGCGAACTGTCCATCATGGCCGACTCCTGGTCCATGGCCTCCAAGGCCCTGCGCCCGCTGCCGGTGCTGCACGCGGACCTGAACGAGGAAACCCGTGTCCGCCAGCGCTATGTGGACCTGATGGTCCGCGACGAGGCCCGCGAAATGGTCTACACCCGCGCCGCCATCACCCGGTCCATCCGGGAGACGCTGTTCCGGCACCGCTACGTGGAAGTGGAGACCCCCATCCTGCAGCTGGTCCACGGCGGTGCCCTGGCACGGCCGTTCGAGACCCACATGAACGCGTTCGACCAGAAGATGACCCTGCGCATCGCCACCGAGCTTTACCTCAAGCGGGCAGTCGTGGGCGGCATCGACCGCGTTTACGACATGGGCCGCGTGTTCCGCAACGAAGGCGTGGACTCCACCCACAGCCCCGAATTCACCACCCTCGAGTGCTACGAGGCCTGGGCGGACCAGTTCGTCATGGCCGAACGCATCAAGGAGATCATCCTCGACGCCGCGGACGCCGTGGGTGCCGGGCGTGTCCTCCAGACCGAAGCGGGGGAGATCAACCTCGACGGCGAGTGGACCTGGCTGGCCGTCTACCCGGGGCTTTCCGACGCCGTTGGGCAGGAAATCACGCCGGACACCCCTGCTGAGGTGCTTCGGGAAATCGCGGCCAAGCACGAGGTCAAGGTGGATCCCAAGTGGGACGCCGAGAAACTGGCTGTGGAGCTCTTCGGTGAGATCGTGGAGCCCACCCTGCTGAACCCCACCTTCGTCTACGACTACCCTCCGTCCGCGCAGCCGCTGGCCCGCCCACACCGTGAGGACGGCCGCCTGATCGAGGCCTGGGACCTGATCATCGGCGGCATGGAACGCGGCACCGCGTTCTCCGAACTGATCGACCCCGTGATCCAGCGCGAACGGCTTACCGAACAGTCACTGCACGCAGCGGCCGGCGACGTCGAGGCCATGCAGCTGGACGAGGACTTCCTGCGCGCCCTCGAGTACGGTGCCCCGCCCATGGGTGGCATCGGCCTGGGCATCGACCGCCTGGTGATGCTCTTCACCGGCGCCGGGATCCGCGAAACCATCCTCTTCCCCTTGTTGAAGCCTGAAGGGCACTGACCATGGAGTACGTAGCAGTTATCCTTCCCTCCCTTGTGGTGGGCCTGCTGTTCTGGTTTGCCATGAAGGCGATCTTTAATGCGGACAAGGCTGAACGGCAGGCGGAAGCGCGCGCCCAGGCCGAAGCTGATTCGCTTGCCGTGCGGCCCACGGACCGCCAAGGTCCCGAATCAAAATAGCTAAAACCCCCTACTTTCTGCCTTTATCCCCAAGGAACCATTAGGCGCTTTGACGCGTTGCCAAGATAAGAGTCATACTTTTTTCGGGAAACATCCTGCTTTTCTGAAAACCGACTTTCCAGCAAGAGGAAGACTTTAATGGCACAGAAAGTAAACATCATCCTCGTTGATGATCTGGATGGGGGATCCGCAGACGAGAATGTGAAGTTTGGCCTCGACGGGGTCAACTATGAGATTGACCTGTCCGCAGCCAATGCCGCTGAACTTCGGTCTTCACTGGAGAGGTTCATCACTGCCGCACGCAAGGCCTCCGGCGGCCGCGCCCAGCGGGCAAAAGCAGCAACGGGGGGCCGCAGCCACGATTCGGCGCAAATCCGGCAATGGGCCCGGGATAACGGGTACACCGTTAACAGCCGCGGCCGAATTCAGGCCGAAATCCAGGAAGCCTACCAAAAGGCAAATTCCTAGGTACGCCCGTGGCCTGACTAAAAAGCCCTGCTTCCCACCTTCGGGAGGCAGGGCTTTTGGCTCGCTGCAGGTATTTAGCGGTACGGGCGTAATTACTCCCGCGCCCCGGCCGGGGATTCACCGCTGCGTGATCCACGGCGCAGCAGGCTGCCGGCAGCAAACTGCTCGGCGACATAGAAAACGAAAGGCGGAATATCACCTGTTTTCGCCAGTACCACTCCACACCCGGCACTGGCGAGGGCCAGCGCTGCCGCTTCCTTTTTCCGGTGCGGCAAGGTTGCCAGGGTGCCGGACAGGGACCCGAGCGCGAGCACATGCAGCCACGCATAGGCGTAGAACGGCCACGCCGGGAAGCGGCGCGCCGCGAAGCGCTCCAGGTCCGACGCACGCATTGCAAGTTCGGACACAAAAAACGGAGCCCCGGCGGCAAGTGTGACGGCGGCTGTGCCAGCGAGTGCCCTGCTCCTTCCGGGCGGGAGGGCCAGGGCCAGCCGGGCAAACGCCGCGGGCATGGCAGCCGTCCCCGCTGCGGCCACATGTTGTCCGGCCACCCACCAGCGATGCCCTTTACGGAGCATGTCGAGCCGCCGCGCAGCGTCGGGCTCCAGGTATACCCCCGGCACCGGGCTGATGCCGGCCAGCCAAACCGCACCCGCGGCGAGGGCAACCCCCGCCGGGCGCCTGACGCGTTCCAGGTCCACCTGCGACATCTTCCCGCCCTTCCCGCTGATTCACGCTGCCCTTGTTGCTCCCGCTGGAGCGTTTAAGGCAGCCATTAGGGCCAAGAATGGCCCATCACCCGGCGTGGGACAAGGGCTGCCTGGAGGGCTCGTTTGTCCGCTGATGCCCGGCCGCCGGAGTCCGTGGAAGGCGGCGCGGCAATATTCCCGGACGACCCATGTTTCCCCTGTGGCGAACACGCTCCACAACACAGGGGCGGCCACGTAGCATCAAAGTACGTCGTAGCTAGGAGTGTGGCGAAATGTTTGAGCGATTTACGGACCGTGCCCGTCGCGTAGTTGTGCTTGCCCAAGAAGAGGCACGCATGCTGAACCACAATTACATCGGTACCGAACACATCCTCTTGGGTCTGATCCATGAGGGTGAGGGCGTTGCCGCCAAAGCTCTTGAGTCCTTGAGCATTTCGCTCGACGGCGTTCGCGAGCAGGTGCAGGAGATCATCGGGCAGGGCCAGCAGGCTCCCTCCGGCCACATCCCCTTCACCCCCCGTGCCAAGAAGGTACTGGAGCTCTCGCTGCGCGAAGCCCTCCAGCTGGGCCACAACTACATCGGCACGGAGCACATCCTGCTCGGCCTCATCCGCGAGGGTGAAGGCGTTGCCGCGCAGGTGCTGGTCAAGCTCGGCGCCGACCTCAACCGGGTCCGCCAGCAGGTCATCCAGCTCCTCTCCGGCTACCAGGGCAAGGAAACCACCGGCGCAGGCGTCGGCGGCGGACAGCCCGAGGGCGCTCCCGCCGGGTCCGTGGTCCTGGACCAGTTTGGCCGCAACCTGACCCAGGCTGCGCGCGAGAACAAGCTGGACCCGGTCATCGGCCGCGAGCAGGAAATGGAACGCGTCATGCAGGTCCTTTCCCGCCGTACCAAGAACAATCCAGTCCTCATCGGCGAGCCCGGCGTCGGCAAGACGGCCGTCGTCGAAGGCTTGGCCCAGGCGATTGTCCGCGGCGACGTTCCGGAGACCATCCGTGACAAGCAGCTGTACACCCTGGACCTTGGCTCCCTGGTGGCAGGCTCCCGCTACCGCGGTGACTTCGAAGAGCGCCTGAAGAAGGTCCTCAAGGAGATCCGCACCCGCGGCGACATCATCCTGTTCATTGACGAGATCCACACCCTGGTGGGTGCGGGTGCCGCCGAAGGCGCCATCGACGCAGCCTCGATCCTCAAGCCCATGCTGGCCCGCGGCGAGCTGCAGACCATCGGTGCCACGACGCTGGATGAGTACCGCAAGCACATCGAGAAGGACGCTGCCCTGGAGCGCCGCTTCCAGCCGATCCAGGTCAAGGAACCCTCCGTGGCGCATGCCATCGAGATCCTCAAGGGCCTGCGTGACCGGTACGAGGCACACCACCGCGTCACCATCACCGACGGCGCCCTGGCCTCCGCTGCAAGCCTGGCCGAGCGCTACATCTCGGACCGCTTCCTTCCGGACAAGGCCATCGACCTGATCGACGAGGCCGGCGCCCGGCTGCGCATCCGCCGCATGACCGCTCCGCCGGAGCTCAAGGCCATGGACGAGCGCATCGCCAAGCTGAAGATGGAGAAGGAATCCGCCATCGACGCGCAGGACTTCGAAGGCGCCGCTTCGCTCCGCGATAAGGAACAGAAGATGATCTCCGAGCGCGCGGAGAAGGAACGCCACTGGAAGTCCGGCGGCATGGATGACATCTCCGAGGTGGATGAGGATCTCATCGCCGAGGTGCTGGCCAACTCCACCGGCATCCCCGTCTTCAAGTTGACCGAGGAAGAGTCCTCGCGCCTGCTCAAGATGGAAGATGAACTGCACAAGCGCGTCGTCGGCCAGGACGAGGCCATCAAGGCACTGTCCCAGGCTATCCGCCGTACCCGTGCAGGGCTCAAGGACCCCAAGCGCCCCGGTGGCTCGTTCATCTTCGCCGGCCCCACCGGCGTCGGCAAGACCGAGCTCGCCAAGGCACTCGCCGAGTTCCTGTTCGGTGAAGAGGACGCCCTCATCACGCTGGACATGTCCGAGTACTCCGAGAAGCACACCGTTTCGCGGCTCTTCGGTGCCCCTCCGGGCTATGTGGGCTACGAAGAGGGTGGCCAGCTGACCGAGAAGGTCCGCCGCCGTCCGTTCTCCGTGGTGCTGTTCGACGAGGTTGAGAAGGCCCACGCGGACCTCTTCAACTCGCTGCTGCAGATCCTGGAAGACGGCCGCCTGACCGACTCCCAGGGCCGCGTGGTGGACTTCAAGAACACCGTGATCATCATGACCACCAACCTGGGTACCCGGGACATCTCCAAGAGCGTTGCCACCGGCTTCCAGTCCGGCACCGACACGCAGACCGGCTACAACCGCATGCGTGCCCGCGTCACGGAGGAACTCAAACAGCACTTCCGCCCCGAGTTCCTGAACCGTGTTGACGACGTCGTGGTGTTCCCGCAGCTCACCCAGGACGAGATCATCGAGATCGTGGACCTGTTCGTGACCCGCCTGGAGAAGCGCCTCAAGGACAAGGACATGGGCATCGAGCTCACCAAGGCCGCCAAGGTGCTCCTGGCAACCCGCGGCTACGATCCCGCCATGGGTGCCCGGCCGCTGCGCCGCACCATCCAGCGCGAGATCGAGGACCAGCTCTCCGAGAAGATCCTCTTCGGCGAGATCCACACCGGCGACATCGTCGTGGTGGATGTCGAAGGCGAAGGCGACGACGCGAAGTTCACCTTCGCCGGCAACGCCAAGCCGCGCATCCCGGAAATCGCCCCGAGCGTCTAAGTTCCACAACGCAAGCCCCGCTGCTCCGCAAGGAGCGGCGGGGCTTCCGCATTGTGATCGGCGGCACAAACCATGTTGAATCGGGGCATGGCTAATCAGAATCCGGCGATCCCGGACGAGCAACCACTGACCCCCTTCCACGACCTCGACCACTACCTGTCCATTCCGCGGGTAAGCGGCCTTGCCCTGAGTCCCGACGGCTCCCGGCTGGTGACCACCGTCAGTACCCTGAACGGCAAGGGCACCGAATATGCCAGTGCGCTGTGGGAGCTGGACCCGGCGGGGCAAAAGCATGCCCGGCGCATCACCCGCAGTGCCAAGGGCGAGGCTGGCGCGGCGTTCGCCGCGAACGGCGATGTCTACTTCACGTCCGCGCGGCCCGATCCGGACAGCCCGGATGAAGAGCCGGTCAATGCCCTCTGGCTCCTTCCGGCAGACGGCGGGGAAGCAAGGGTGGTCCTCAGCCGGCCCGGCGGCGTCGGGAAGGTGATGACCGCCAGGAACGCTGATGCGGCATTCGTGGCCGCCGAGGTCCTGGCAGGTTCCGCGGATGAGGAGGACGACGCCGAACGGCGCAAATCCCGCAAGGACAAAAAGGTTTCGGCCATCCTGCACAGCGAGTACCCGGTGCGATACTGGGACGCCGACCTGGGTCCCGGCCAGCCGCGGATCTTCGCCGTGGAAACCGGCGAAGAAAAGGAGCAAGGGAAGCCCAAAACCGTTGACGCCACTGCGCCCCTGGTCCTGCGCAACCTTACGCCCGCTGCCGGCCCGCGGCTGAGGGAAGCTGAGACAGTGGTCAGCCCGGACGGGAAGACCGTCTACAGCAGCTATACCAGACCCCTCGCCAGGGCGGACAGCCGCTCCGTCCTGGTGGCGGTGGATGTGGCATCGGGAAGCCTCAAGGTGCTCCTGGACCAGGAGGGCATGAGCTATTTCCCGGGTCCGGTCAGCCCGGACGGCAAGACCCTGGTGGTGCTCAGCGAAAGCGACTCCACCCCGCAACAGGCTCCAGAGATCAGGATGCACCTCCTGGACGTCTCCGGCGGAGCGGGGGAGCCCGGCGGCCTCCAGCCCCTTGCCCACGATTGGGACCGCTGGCCCAAACCGGCAGCATGGCTTCCAGACGGGTCCGCCCTCCTGGTCACAGCCGACGACGACGGCGCGTCGCCGGTTTTCCGGGTCAGCGTTCCGGCGGCTGCGGCTGGGGTGGGCATCGCCCGGGTGACGCAGGACGCTGCGGCATACTCCGACGTCGTAGTCTCCCCGGATGGCCGTTATGCCTACGCCCTGCGCAGCTCGTACGAATTCCCGCCCGAAGCCGTGCGGATCGACGTGGCCACCGGGGAAACCACCCGCCTGCCTGCACCGGCCGAACGGCCGTCCCGCCCGGGCCGGCTGGAGCGGATTGCCGCCACGGCTCCGGACGGCTCCCGGGTTCCGGCCTACCTGGCACTGCCTGAGGGCGCATCAGCAGAGGCGCCCGCGCCGATGCTGCTCTGGATCCACGGCGGCCCGCTGGGATCCTGGAACGCCTGGACCTGGCGGTGGAACCCGTGGCTCCTGGCGGCAAAGGGCTACGCGGTGCTGCTGCCGGACCCGGCACTGTCCACGGGCTACGGCCAGGCCTTCATCCAGCGCGGCTGGGGAGCCTGGGGCAAGGCGCCGTTCACGGACCTCATGGCCGTCACGGACGCCGCAGTGGAACGGCCGGACATCGATGAAGCCCGGACCGCTGCGATGGGAGGCTCCTTCGGCGGGTACATGGCCAACTGGGTGGCGGGGAACACGGACCGGTTCAAAGCCGTGGTCACCCACGCCAGCCTGTGGGCGCTGGACCAGTTTGGACCCACAACGGATGCCTCGCAGTATTGGCTGAAGGAAATGACCGAAGAGATGGCGCTGGAGAATTCACCGCACCTGCACGCGGAGAAGATCAGTTCGCCCATGCTGGTGATCCACGGCGACAAGGACTACCGCGTGCCCATCGGGGAAGGCCTGCGGCTCTGGTACGAGCTCCTGTCCAAGTCCCGGCTGGCAGCGGACCAGGACGGGCAGACCCCGCACCGGTTCCTCTACTTTCCGGACGAAAACCACTGGGTCCTCCAGCCCCAGCACGCCAAGGTCTGGTACCAGGTGGTGGAGTGGTTCCTGGCAAAGAACGTCCTGGGCCAGGAGCTCGAGCTGCCCGCGGAACTGGGGCTGTAGGCTCCCGGCCGCTCCTGCGCCTCGTAGGATTGCCTAGTGACCGACTCCTTCCACATCCGCCCAGCACGCACCAGCGACGTCCACGCCATCAAGAAGCTTGTGGCTCCCCTGGCCGAGGAGCGCATCCTTATGGCGAAGGAGACGGTGGCGTACTACGAGAGCCTGCAGGAGTTCCGCATCGCTGAGTCCAGCGACGGCGAAATGATCGGCTGCGGGGCCCTGCATGTCATGTGGGAGGACCTCGCCGAAATCCGAACCCTTGCCGCGTCCGGGCAGTGGCGCGGCAAGGGAGTGGGGCACGTCCTGGTGGAAAGCCTGCTGGAGGAGGCCCGGGCCCTCGGGGTGTCCCGGGTCTTCTGCCTGACCTTCGAGGTGGACTTCTTCAAGCGCCACGGCTTCGAGGTGATGGCGGACCAGTCCGCCGTGGACCCGGAAGTGTATTCGGAGCTCCTGCGTTCGCATGACGAAGGTGTGGCAGAATTCCTCGACCTGGCGCGGGTCAAGCCCAACACCCTTGGCAACACCCGGATGATCCGCACCCTCTAGGAAGCAGGGTCTTCCACCAGGGCAAACGCCTGTTTGCTTTATTCGAATTGATGGATAAACTTCTGGAGGCCGGTATGTGGGGGGCCTCAGGAAAGGGACAGTCATTGGGGGCTGTCCCTTTGCTGCGTCCGGACCGGTTGCCCTGGCGGGCGGCCGGAAAACCGGGACCGGAGGAACCTACCGCCAGCCGTGATGCCGGTAGTAGGGTCGGAGACACATCCTTCAGGAGCACAGCCAGGAGCACCGCCATGAAGAAACTCATCAACGATCCAAAATCCGTCGTCCAGGAATCTGTGCAGGGCTTCGGCCTGGCGCATGCCGGACTGGTCACCGTCAGTGAAGACCCCATCTACATCACGCGCAAGGACGCGCCAGTGGACGGCAAGGTGGGGCTGGTTTCAGGCGGAGGCAGCGGGCACGAGCCACTGCATGCCGGTTACGTGGGACGGGGAATGCTCGACGCCGCGGTGCCCGGGGCTGTGTTCACCTCACCTACCCCGGACCAGATCCTTCCCGCCACCCTCGCCGTCAACTCAGGTGCCGGCGTCGTGCATATCGTCAAGAACTACACCGGGGACGTCCTGAATTTCGAGACGGCGGCCGAGCTGGCCGAGGCTGAGGGGGTGAGCGTCCGGACCGTACTGGTCAACGACGACGTCGCGGTGGAGGACTCGCTGTACACCGCCGGCCGCCGAGGGGTGGGCGGCACCGTCCTCGTGGAGAAGATTGCCGGTGCTGCCGCCGAGCGTGGCGACGGCCTGGACGCGGTGGCCGCCATCGGCGAACGGGTCAACGCCAACGTCAGGACCATGGGCGTCGCACTGTCGGCCTGCACGGTGCCGCACGCGGGCACGCCAAGTTTCGACCTCGCCGACGACGAGATCGAAATTGGGATCGGTATCCACGGCGAACCCGGCCGGCACCGGATTCCCATGGAAGACGCCGACAGCATCACCAACCGCCTGCTGGAACCCGTGCTGGCCGACCTCAAGATCAGTTCCGGGGACAAGGTCCTGCTTTTCGTCAACGGCATGGGCGGCACGCCGCTGAGCGAGTTGTACATCGTGTACCGGCGGGCAGTGCAGGTCCTGGCTGACGCGGGCGCCACCGTGGAACGGACACTGGTGGGCAACTACATCACCGCACTGGAGATGCAGGGCTGCTCCATCTCGGTCCTCCGGCTCGACGACGAGCTCACGGAACTCTGGGACGCCCCCGTGCACACCGCCGCCCTGCGCTGGGGCGTGTAGCCGTGGTGCTTGATGCAAACTGGGCCGTGAAGTGGCTGACGCTGTGCGCGCAGGCCATGGCTGAACACCGCGTCGAACTCATCGAGCTGGACCGCGCCATCGGGGACTCTGACCACGGCGAGAACATGGACCGCGGCTTCCAGGCGGTCCTTGCCAAACTGGGCGAATCGACGCCCGAGACGCCCGGGGCCGCGCTGAAGATGACCGCCATGACCCTGATGTCGAAGGTAGGCGGTGCCGCCGGCCCCCTTTACGGGACCGCGTTCCTTCGCGCTGCCACCGCCCTGGGTGATTCCGCAGAAATCGATGCCTCCGCCTGGGCAGGCGCCCTGGCAGCGGCCCGGGACGGGATCGTGGCGCGCGGCAAGGCTGAGTCCGGGGACAAGACCATGGTGGATGCGTGGACGCCGGCGGTTGATGCTGCCCGCGCGGCAGCCGACGGCGGCAGTACGGATGTTCTGGGCGTCCTGGTGGCCGCCGCTGAGGCTGCCGAGGCAGGGGCGGTGGCCACCGACCCCATGGTGGCGCGGAAAGGCCGCGCCAGCTACCTTGGCGAACGCAGCGCTGGCCACCGGGACCCCGGGGCAGCCTCCAGCGCTTTGATCCTGCGCGCGGCCGTTGGGGCAGCTGCGTGACCGTAAGCATCGTGGTGGTGTCCCATAGCGCAAAGATTGCCGACGGCGCCGTGGAACTGGCCGCCCAAATGGCACCGGACGTGGTGATCCTGCCAGCCGGCGGCACCGATGATGGCAGGATCGGCACCAGCCTGGAGAAGGTCCTCGCCGCCCTGGAAGCAGCCAGTGGGCAGGCGGCAGGGGCTGGTGCGGAGGGCACCGTCGTGCTCACGGACCTGGGATCAGCAGTGATGACCGCGGAATCGGCCCTCGAGTTTTTGGAGAACCCCGCGGGCGTCCTGCTCGCCGACGCACCACTGGTGGAAGGACTGGTGGCCGCGGCCGTCGCCGCGCAGGGTGGAGCAGATGTGCAGGCGGTCCGGAAGGCGGCCGAAGGCGCGGGGATCCCCGCCGGCCAGCCGGCACCGTCCGCCGGCGGAACGGACCACCTTGAATCTCCCACCAGCGCCGCCCCTGACTTCACCGGCGATTTCGAACTGGTCAACCAGGCAGGCATGCACGCCCGGCCCGCCGCGAAAGTGGCAGGCGGCCTGGCCTCCCTTGACGCTGAGGTCACCATCAACGGGGTGGACGGAGCGTCCATGACCGGCCTGATGACGCTCGGGGCAGGCAAGGGTACGGTGCTGCACGTTGAAGCCTGGGGCGCCGACGCGGAAAAGGCCGTGGAGTATGTCGGGGGCCTGGTGGAGGCCGGCTTCGGCGAGCCCTGAGCCGCCAAACGGTTCCTGCGAATAAGCTCGATGCCATGGAACGGCCGCTCGCAGAAAACTCCCAGGAAATCGAAGTGCTGGACGGCCAGGCCTCCGTGGAGGAACTGCTCGCCGAACTCGGCTTCGACTGGAGCGCTGAGCCGGTGGCCGGAGGACCGCTGCCCGGAAACCCCGAGGGCGATACCTTCACCCAGCCGGCGCTTTTCTAGCCCGGCGGCTTTTGGGGTACGGGCTGCTGGTGCAGCCCGCCGCCGTCCAGCGTGAGGGAAGCCGACAGGAACTTTCCGCACTGCTCACCGAATGGATACAGCGCCTGCGGACGGAACTCCAGGGTGCGGACGGCCAGCGCCGTCCCGTCGGAAGCCGTGCCGGAAGCGGTCACCACCATGGGTGATTCCGTAAGCGTCTCCAGCATCAGCGTTGCCACCTTGGTTCCGTCCGGAGATGCGGTGGCCGAACAGGCACCCTCTTCGGTGCACCCTTGACCCACGGAGGAGCTGCCGGCGCGCAGTTCGGCGTCGGACTCCTTGCAGGTGCCGTCCTGGCAGGCCCGCAGGTGCAACGTGCGCACCTGGGAGGAGTAGCCGGCGGTGACTGTCACGGTCACGGCGGTAGCCTGCGCAATCGCCGGGCAGGCGCTGCCGGCCGGCCCGCAGGCGGAAAGGAGCGCCGCAGCCACCCCCAATGCCACCAGCAGTCCCGGCTTGTGCATGCCTTCAGGCTACCGCCCCGGCGGGACACTCAGCCCATCGGGAAAATGCCGATAAACCAGAACGACGCCACCGCGAAGACGGCGAAAAACGCGATCAGGCACCCCGTGGCGGTACGTGGCTCCGATGACACTTGGAGTGACTCATTGGGATCCGCCGGGTTGTAGGCCACCTCGATCAGAGCGCCCGGCACAGGCGGCTGCACCCCGGATATCTCCGACTTGCCCATGAAGAGGGTGCCGCGCGGGTCCGTGAACTGGTACGTGGGGAAGTGGCGGAGGTTCCTGCTGGCGCCGCCAATGCCGCTGGTCCAGCCGGTGGCGCTGCCGGTGACCGTTGCCTGCGCCTTCGGCCAGGACGCCATTTGCTGTTGCTGGCGCCTGGTCCTGCGGGCCGCGTAGAGCAGCGAAAATACCACGCCGGCAACGAACAGCGCCCACACGATGTACAGAATGGTCTTCACGTTTCCCCCGGTTCCGGTCACCAAGAAGTATGCCATCCCGGGCGGGCACCCCGGCGGGTCAGGCTGGAAGCTGGTAACCGCCGTCGTGCATCTCCGCCAGCCCGTCCGCCAGCAGCCCCGCCAGCGCCCGTTCCAGCTGTTCAGGCGCGGAGTTGAGCCGGTGCAGCGCGGCCAGCGGCACGCCGATCCCTTCGGGGGCGAAGCCAAGGTCGGCGGGTTCACGCTGGAACATGTCGGGCGGCACCGGCGATTCCGCCAGCCGGAGCACGGCCAGCACGGCGCCGCGGACCTGGCGGTCGGTGCCGTGCCATGCCTGCCCCTTGGGAACGTACGACGGCGGAGGCTCACCCGCCGCCAGCCAGGCGCAGGAGTCCTTGACCGGGCAGGCGGCGCACTTCGGCGCCCGGGCGGTGCACACCAAGGCCCCAAGTTCCATCACCGCGGCGTTCCAGCGCACGGAGGTATCGTCATCGTCCGGCAGCAGGGCAGCGGCCAGGCGCATCTCCGCCGCCGTCAGTGCAGGGGCGGGCAGTGCGACGCCGGACACCAGCCGGGCGTGCACCCTGCGGATGTTGGTGTCCACCACCGTTTCCCGGCGGCCGTACGCGAACGCTGCCACCGCGGCGGCCGTGTAGCTGCCCACCCCGGGAAGGTCCAGCAGCTCGGCGTGGGTGTCCGGGACCCTGCCGCCGTGGTCCTGCACGATCGCGGCCGCTGCGGCGTGCAGCCGCAGCGCCCGGCGGGGGTAGCCCAGCCGGCCCCAGGAACGGACGGCTTCCCCTGCCGGTTCGCCCGCCAGCCCGGCGGGGGTGGGCCAACGCTTGAGCCACTCCTGCCACACGGGGAGGACCCGGACCACCGGGGTTTGCTGCAGCATGATCTCGCTGACCAGGACGCCCCACGGGGAGCAGCCGGGTTCACGCCAGGGCAAATCGCGGGCAATGCCGGCGAACCACCCGTTGATCCGTTGGTGGAGCTGGTCCAGTTCTGCATTGTCCGCCCGGGCAGGCGTGATGGGGGAGGTTTGAGTGTCGATGCCAACACTGTAGTGGATGGGTTCGCGCGGGCGGCAAACCGGTTGTGACGAGAGCGATGCGGATGCGGCGGCGTGGTGGCAGTGCAGATCCGGTGGGTTTCCCTAGCCTAGGAGGATGGGCAGGCAAGGCAATTCATCAGCTCGCGGCACGGCAGCGGGTTCCAGCAGCGTCCGGAAACCGAGTGCCGCCGTGTACCGGCGGCGGCGCCTGGCGGCCGGCGGCGCGCTCCTGCTTGCAATCGTGCTGGTGGTCAGCGGTTTCGCGCTCGCCGGTGCCTTCCGCGGCGGTTCGCAGCAGGCCTCATCCACCCAGCCCTCCTCCACCGATTCCGCCTCTGCGGCTTCGGCAGGCGCCCCCTCAGCTTCGGCCCCGGCAACTCCATCCGCCTCACCGACGCCCACTGTGGCGCCGACCCCCACCTGCAACCAGAACCTGGTGACCGTCACGGCCGCCACCGACAAGCCCTCCTACGGCCCGGGCGAAAACCCGCTGCTCACCCTGAAAGTGACCAACGGCGGCACCGTCCCCTGCGAGGTCAACATCGGAACCTCACAGATGGAGTTCCTGGTCACCAGCGGCGCTGACCGGATCTTCTCTTCGAAGGACTGCCAGGCTTCGAGCGAGGACCTGGTGAAGGTGATTGCGCCGGGCGCCAGCGAAACCGCCAACTTTCCGTGGGGCAGGAACCGCAGCGCCGATGGCTGCAAAGCCGTGGCCGCCGCCCCCGGTGGCGGCGGGGCGTACTACATCTTCACCGCGAAACTCGGTTCGCGGGCCAGCCCCAAGGCCGTCTTCCAGCTGAATTGAGCTGCCCCTTCATCGATTGCAACGTAACTGTCGCTTTCAGGCTTCATAACGACAACGACGGAGCATTCGATGGGCGTCATCCCACGGATGGGGATTTCAGAGGAAGCGGTCCAGGAGGCTGGCCTCTGCCATCCGGCTCAGGCCTTCGCGCACAGTGCGGGCGCGCTGGTCACCGATCCCGTCAACGGTCATGAGGTCGTCAATGGTGGCAGCCATCAGGAACTGCAGGCCGCCGAAATGGTCCACCAGGCGGTCGGCCACGGCCTTGGGAACTGCCTTCAGGCCGGACAGCAGCCGGTATCCGCGGGGCTGGACCACTGCATCGAGGTTGGCTTCCCCGCCCGCGAAACCAACAATGGCCGCGATCTTGCCCAGGTCGATCAGTTCCGTGGGGCCAAGGTTGACCAGTTCGTGGACGGCTTTGTCGATGTCATCCGCGGAGGCATTGGGGCTGGCATAGTCGCGGATAATAACGTCGCTGCCGGGCCCCCTTCCCACGGTGAGTTCGTCGAGCTGGAGGGAGAGCAGCCGGCCGTCCTCGCCCAGTTCCAGCACATACTGTGAAATTTCCTCGGAGATGCGGCGGACCATTTCCTGCCGCTGAAGGGTGACTGCAACGTCCCGCACCGTCACCATTGCTTCGATTTCCAGCGCGGACAGCGAACTGGTGACCTGGTCCAGCCGGGCACGGTACCGCTCCAGGGTGGCGAGGGCCTGGTTGGCGCGTGCCAGGACGTTTTCGGAACCCTCCAGGACATGCCGCAAACCGTTAACGTACAGGGCGATGATCTGCATGGACTGGCTGACGGAGATGACAGGGACTCCGGTCTGCTTGGCCACCCGTTCCGCCGTGCGGTGGCGGGTGCCAGACTCCTGTGTTTCGATGCTTGAGTCCGGGACCAGTTGGACGGCTGCGCGCAGGATATTGCCGGCGTCCTTGTCGCAGATGATGGCACCGTCCATCTTCGCCAGCTCCCGCAGGCGGGTGGGCGAAAACTCGATGCCGATATCGAAGCCGCCGGAGCAGATGGAATCGATGGTGCGGTCGGAGCCCAGGACGATCAGTGCGCCCGTGCGCCCCCGGAGGATCCGTTCCAGGCCGTCGCGGAGGGGAGTTCCGGGTGCAACCCGGCCCAGCGTGGCCCTCAGCGATTCTTCGGGGCTCCGCGCCATAGGTGTTTCCCTTCGAAGGTGCGGACCGCCGCCCGCAGGAATGCCGGCATCTGCAGTTGTCCGGCAGGACCAAAAAGTGCTCTGGTTCCCGCAAGCTCAATGATAGGGGTAAGAAGCCCAAGTTCCGCACGGGCAAGCCCCAAAGTGCCTCATTAGGGGGTGGGCCGGACAGCGGGGAAAGTGCATTCCGGGCCACGCACCCGATGGGTACTTTTCGAGATCCCGGCCCGCGGCCGGGATCTCCGCTCAGGCCGCCCCGGCCAGCGGCGTCACCGTTTTAGTGCTGCTGTCCCACAGCCGCGCCGCTGCGCATCGGCCGACGATGCGCAGGTCCAGCAGGTCCAGGGCCGTTCCCAACTGGTGACCGGGGATGCGGCGGGAGATGGTGACGTGCGGAGTCCAGGCGCCCGGCAGCGTCAGCGGCTGCGCACCGGAAAGACCCTGGTGCAGGCGCCGGTGCAGGTCCAGCAGGGGAGCGGTTGGCAGGACCGCGCGGGCCAGCACATATTTGCCCGGGCCGGACGGAAAAACAATGGCTCCGGAAAACGTCATGTCCAGGGGCAATGCTGCCCAAGGTCCTTCCTGCCCGGCCTGCAGGTCCATGCCTGCGGCCAGCGTGACGTGCGGGCTGTTGCTGGGGGAGGTGTGCGCGGCCAGGCTTGGGAGGCCGGCGGCCTCGAGCCTCGCCCAGTCGGCCCGGAGGAGGGCGTCGGTGCTGTCATCAAAGACCAGTTCGATGCTGCGCATAAGCCCATCATGCCGGTATTGCGGGGTGGCCGGGGAAACGTCAGCGCTTGCGGGCCCGGAGCATCCGCTCCAAATCCCGGCTGACCTTCGAAAGGGACGCCGCCCGGAGCGCTTTGTGCTCGGCCGCGGTCTGGACGCCGCGTTTTCGCTGCGGGGCTGACGGTAGGGCAGCAGCAGGCCCCCGCGTGGCCGCACCAGCCGGGCCGGCGGCCAGGTTGGTGGCGAGCGGATCGAAGAAGAGGTTGCCCGGGAAAATGGCGCCATGGATCATGCGCCAAAGCTAACGGCCCGGCATTTCGAGGCTTTGAACGTCCGGTTTCGCCCGCGTTAAGCGCGGCCCGGGCCGGTTTGCGGCCCTGCGATAAACTTGTACTTTGGCCCTCTGCCAATGACATTCCCGCCCGTGAGCCGCAGTGCAGAACCCGAAAGGCCCTGGGCAGCCACAACCGCAGCGAAAGTAGCACCGTGTCCCAAGATGTCCTGACCCCCGCCCGGATCTCCGAGATTCACAAGGAGGCGGGCCGCCGCAGGACCTTCGCCGTCATTTCCCACCCTGACGCCGGCAAGTCCACGCTCACGGAGGCCCTCGCCCTGCATGCCAAGGTGATCGGTACCGCGGGAGCCTCCAGCGGCAAGGCCAACCGCAAGGAAACGGTCTCGGACTGGATGCAGATGGAGAAGGACCGCGGTATCTCCATCAGCTCCGCCGCCCTGCAGTTCTCCTACCGGGACACTGTCATCAACCTGCTGGACACCCCCGGCCACGCAGACTTCTCGGAAGACACCTACCGCGTGCTCGCCGCCGTCGACTGCGCCGTCATGCTGGTGGACGCCGCCAAGGGCCTGGAAACCCAGACCATGAAGCTCTTTGAGGTCTGCAAGCAGCGGAACCTGCCCATCATCACCGTCATCAACAAATGGGACCGTCCCGGCCTGGACGCGCTGGCCCTGATGGACGAGATCACCGAACGCACCGGCCTGCAGCCGATGCCGCTTACCTGGGCCGTAGGGATCTCCGGCGACTTCCGCGGCGTCTGGGACCTCCGGAACGACCGCTTCGCCCGGTTCCAGCGCAACAACGCCGGAGCCCAGATTGCCATCACCGAGTACTTCACCCCCGAGGAAGCAGCCGAGGACCAGGGCAGCAACTGGTCCGACGCCGTCGACGAAGCGGGTCTGGTGATCGAGTCAAACCTGGACTTCGACGTCGAGGCCTTCCACGGCGGAAAGGCCACCCCCATCCTGTTCAGCTCCGCGGCGCTGAACTTCGGCGTGAAGGAACTGCTGGACGCGCTGGTTGACTTCGCCCCGCCGGCCGCGCCCCGCCCGGACATCGACGGCAAGCCGCGACCGGTCGAATCGCCGTTCTCCGGCTTTGTGTTCAAGGTCCAGGCGGGCATGAACAAGGCGCACCGCGACCACGTGGCCTTCATCCGCGTCTGCTCCGGCGTCTTCGAGCGCGGCATGGTGGTCACCCAGACCCGCACCGGCAAGTCCTTCGCCACCAAGTACGCCCAGCAGGTCTTCGGCCGCGAACGCGAAGTCATCGACGAGGCCTACCCCGGGGACGTGGTGGGCCTGGTCAACGCTTCTTCGCTGCGCGTGGGCGACAGCCTTTTCCTGGAGAACCCGGTGGAGTACCCGGCCATCCCACTGTTCGCGCCCGAGCACTTCCAGGTGGCCCGGTCCAAGGACCCCAGCAAGTTCAAGCAGTTCCGCCGCGGCATCGAGCAGCTGGAACACGAAGGCGTCATCCAGCTGCTCCGCTCCGACCTCCGCGGAGACCAGGCGCCGGTGCTTGCCGCCGTCGGGCCCATGCAGTTCGAAGTGGTGGAGGACCGCATGGCGCACGACTTCAGCGCCCCCATGCGGCTGGAGCGCCTGCCCTACTCGCTGGCCAGGATTTCGACGGCGGATGCCATGCCCGCGCTGGCAAACGTTCCGGGCGCCGAGGTACTCCTGCGGTCCGACGGCGAATACCTCGCCTTGTTCAACGACGTCTGGGCGCTGCGCCGGATCGAGAAGAACCACCCTGACCTGACGCTGCTGCCCATCGGCACGCACAACCCGGCGAAGTAAGGCACTTGTGGAAACTCCTGCACCCCGCGCCGTAGTAACCGGCGCCGGAACCATCAATCCCCTTGGTTCCACGGTCAAGGAAACCTGGGAAGCCCTGCTGGACGGCCGCTCCGGAATCACGGCGCTGGACCAGGACTGGGCGGAACAGCTGCCGGTCCAAATGGCCGGCCAAGTCACGGCTGACCTTTCGGAGCACCTCAGCACCCGCGAAATGAAGCGGATGGACCGGTGCGGCCAGCTCGCCCTGGTTGCGGCCCGGGAGGCCTGGACGCAGGCCGGCAGCCCCGACGTGGACCCTGAACGGTTCGCGGTGGTGATCGGGTCCGCTTACGGCGGACTGGGTTCCACCATCGAGCAGGACCGGGCACTGAACCAGTCAGGTCCGCGCAAGGTGTCGCCCCATACCCTGACCCGGCTGATGGTGAACGGCCCGGCCGCGTGGGTGTCCATCGACCTCGGTGCCCGCGGGGGCGCCCGGACGCCTGTCAGCGCCTGCGCCTCCGGGGCTGAGGCGATTGTGCAGGCGGCAGAGCTGATCCGCTCCGGTGCTGCCGACGTCGTGATTGCCGGCGGCGTGGATGCTTCCGTCAATGACCTGGTGATCAGCGGCTTCGCCCAGATCCGTGCCCTGTCCACCCGATCGGATGACCCGCAGCGGGCCTCGCGCCCGTTCGACGGCGGCCGGGACGGCTTTGTGCTCGCCGAGGGCGCCGGAGTGGTGGTGCTGGAGAGCGAGGAGCACGCCCGTGCCCGCGGTGCCGCCGTCCTTGGGGCCGTGGCCGGCGGAGCGGTGACCTCCGATGCCAACGACATTGTGGCCGCCGATCCCGCGATGCAGCGGCGGGTCATGCAGAAGGCACTGGATGCGGCAGGCATGCAGCCGGCTGACATCGGCTTCGTGCATGCACACGCCACGTCCACCCCGGTGGGCGACCGGCTGGAAGGCCAGGCGATCAATGCAGTCTTCGGCGCCTCCGTGCCGGTCACGTCCACGAAGGGGCACACCGGACACCTGCTGGGCGGCGCCGGTGCGCTGGCCGCCGTCGTGGTCCTCGAAGCCCTGCGCACCGGACACCTGCCCGGGACGCTGAATGTGGAGTCGCTGGACCCGGAAGTGGACCTCAACGTCGTGACCGAAAACTCCCTGGCCCTGGCTGCCGGATCCCCGCGTGCCGGGCTGGTCAACGCGTTCGGCTTCGGTGGACACAGCGTTGCCCTGGTGATTGCCGGCGCCTAGGCAGACGCTGAAAACGCCGGAATGGTGCGGGGACGCCGGAACCCTCCGGCGGTCCCGCACTGTACCGGCGATCCGGAGGGAGCGGGCCATCCACGCAGGTCTTCTAGCTGGCTGCCAGGCCCTCAACCAGTGCATCCAGGATGGGCAGCTGGCCCTTCACGAGTTTGGTCCGGGCCTCCTGCTCCGGGAACCAGCGGGCGTCGTCAATTTCGGGATAGTGCTGGATTTTGCCGGACCCCTTGGGCCATTCCAACGGGAACGTGTTGCTGGAGACCACCTCAGGGGCGAACCCGGCTTCGGCGGCATAGGCGGTGATGAGCTTTCCCGAGGACTGCCGGAACTCGCCCAGCAGCCGGTATTCGGCCTCCGGGGCCGCGGTCCCCATCTCTTCTGCAAACTCCCGCAGCGCCGCGGCCAGCGGATCCTCGCCGTCGGCATACTCACCTTTTGGAATGGACCAGGCGTGGGCGTCCTTGCGCGCCCAGAAGGGACCGCCCATGTGGGCGATCCACACCTGCAAGCCATCCCGGGCCTCCGCGGGAGTGGCGGAGTCCTGTTGGTACAGCAGGATGCCTGCGCTTCGAATGGGCATTGGGTCTCCGGATCGTCAGAAAAGTGCAGTTGCCGTCCGCCGTTAACGTGGAGTTCACGGCGCTGCTCTAGGTTATTCCTTCAGGCACATTGCCAGTCACTCCGCTCGAAAGGAGCACTCGTGGCCAACATTGCTGAGGTTTTGGGACGGCTTACGCCGGAAGAAGTGGACGAGCTCCGCAGCCTTGGTCCGCAGGGCCACCTGCCGCGGCATCTGGTGGATGCCCTGGACCGCGCGGCCGGGGGGACGGGCTCGGGCCGGGGATACTATGTGGCAAACGGCAACGTCAGCGCCACCGGCGGCCCGCTGCTGGTGCTGCGCAGCGACGTTTCCAGTTGGCTGGCAGGCGCCCCGTCCTGAATTGCCTGCCCGCAACCCTTTCCCGGCTTTGGGGGCTGGCAAGGCTCCGGGCTGGCTAGGCGTGCGGCAGGATGAACGTTGCCGTGGTGCCCACGCCGGGCTCGCTGTCCAGGCTGATGGAACCTCCGTGGCCTTCGACGATGGTCTTGCTGACGGGCAGTCCCAGGCCGGCGCCCGGGATGGCCGTTTCGCGTGACCGCGCCGAACGGAAGAACTTGGTGAACGCCTGTTCCTGCTCTTCGGCGGTCATCCCCAGCCCGGTATCGGTGATGGAGCAGGCCATGCCCGAGCCGGTGCTGAGGGCCCGGGCCGTGATGGTGCCGCCGTTGGGGGAGTACTTGATGGCATTCGAGAGCAGATTCCGGAACACCTGGCTGATCCGCTCCGGGTCCACCCTGGCGGGGAGCGGCTCCTCCGCCTCGAGCACCAGCTGGAGCCCGTTGCCGGCCGCCTTGGGCTGGGCGGCGTCAACTTCCAGCGCCAGCAGGCGGGCCAGGTCCGTCTCCTCGAGTGAGAGGTCAACGCGCTCGGATGCGACGGCGATGAGGTCATTGACCAGGTTCAGCAGGTGTTCTGCGTTCCGGCGCACCACATTGAGCTCCTCCCTGACGTCCTCGTGGCCGGGTTCGTCCAGGACCAGTTCCAGGTAGCCCAGGATGGAGGTCAGCGGTGTCCGCAGCTCGTGAGAGACAGTGGCAACGAAGTCGTCCTTGGCGGCCAGCGCACTCACCAGGCTGGTGACGTCCACGAAGGTAATGACGGCACCGGCTCCCTGGCCACCCACCGGCGGGAAACCGTGCGAGCTCACGGAGTAGGCATGCTGCCGCTCCGGAGGGCCGGCCCAGTACAGCTCGTCCGCAAAGGCGTCCCCGGCCGCGGCCCGCGCTGCGGGTAGAAGGCCCGCCGGTACGGGGGTGCAACGGTCCGCCATCAGCAGGCCCTGCCCGCCGGAAGGATCCACGACGCCGGCCAGGGCAGGGTCCGTGCGCATGGCCTTGTTTGCCAGCACGGTGCGGCCCCGGGCATCCACCACCCACACGCCCACACCCACGGCCTTCAGCACTGCGTCGAGCAGGCCCTGGCGGCGGACGCTTTCGTCCAGGGTGCGCGCCAGGTCCTGCTCATCCTGAACGATCCGCGCGCGATGCCGGCGGAGGGTGGTGGCAACGACGTGGGCGCTGACCGCGACGACGGCCATTACCAACGGGAGGATGAGGACACGGATCATGGATCCGCCCGCCGGTACCGAGCCCTGGAGGAATGAGGGGGCCACCGTACTGAGGACGGTTCCCACAATGGCCAGAACGGGCATGTACGGCCGGACCTGCGCAGAGAGCCAAATGACGGGGAAGAGCAGCGTCACGCTCAGGACACTGAAGGCCGGGCCTCCCGCCTCGCGCGTGAACCCGATGGCCAGGCAGTCGAGGAGCGGAATAACGGCGAAGGCGCTTGCCGGGAGCCTGCCCCACGGGATGGCAACGCATGCGGCCGCGATGGCCACATGGAACAGCAGGGCCGACATGAACAGGTTGCTGGCCAGCGTCGCCGGGCTGAAGGCGGCCGCGGCAAGTACCACCAGTCCGACAGTCGCCGAGACCGGCAACTGGCACACCGCTATGCGCTTGCGCGCACTGAGCCCCCCGAACAGACTATCCAGACGGTCCGACACCACAGGCTGCATGGGTGCCCTGCGTGCCTGGCCGGCAACGTCTGCGACGCCCTGCTGTTCCTGCATCACCAAGCTTCCCCCAGCACAGAAATCAACGACCTCCGTTTGCCTGAAGGTTCTGCACCTAGAGTACCCGCCAGGAAACCGGGCGGCCGCCAGGCCCTACGACCGCCAGGCTTGGGCTGCTAGCCGATTAACAGGCTGAGCGCCTCCGTTAGGTGCTCCACTTCCCGCACCGAGAAGCCGGCCGGCACAGGCCCAGGCCCCGTGTGGCTGGCAGGAACCACGGCGTGCGTGAACCCCAGCCGGTGGGCCTCCTGGATGCGCTGGTTGATCCCGGGAACGGGCCGGACCTCGCCGGCCAGGCCTACCTCGCCAAAGGCAATCAGGCGGATGGGCAATGGCTTGCGGGCCTTGGCTGAGGCCACGGCAAGGGCGACGGCAAGGTCCGTGGCAGGTTCACTGAGCTTTACCCCGCCCACGGTGGCAACGTAGGAGTCATCCTTGTGCAGCAGGGTGCCCGCACGCTGCTGCAGGACGGCCAGCAGCATGGACACCCGCGAGCTGTCCAGGCCGCTGGTGGCGCGGCGCGGCTGCGAGTTGGGGCTTTCGGCGAGCAGCGACTGCACCTCCGCCAGCAGGGGACGGCGCCCCTCCATGGTGACCGTGATGCAGGTCCCGGAGACAGGTTCCTTGGTGCGGCTGACGAACAGTCCGGACGGATCGGCCAGGCCCTCGATGCCGTTCTCATTGAGGTCGAAGCACCCGACGTCGTCGGTGGGCCCATACCTGTTCTTCACCGCGCGCAGGAGCCGCAGCCGGGAGTGCCGCTCGCCCTCGAACTGGCACACCACGTCCACCAGGTGTTCCAGCAGGCGGGGTCCGGCGATGGATCCGTCCTTGGTGACGTGCCCGACCAGCAGGGTGGTCATGTTCCGCCGTTTGGCGGCCGCAATGATCGATGCCGCCACCTCGCGGACCTGGGATACGCCGCCGGCGCTGCCGTCGACATCGGCGCTGCTGAGGGTCTGCACGGAGTCCACGATCAGCAGCCGCGGTTCGATCTTTTCCACCTGCCCCAGGGCCTGCCCCAGGTCCGTTTCCGCCGACAGGTACAGGGATTCTGCGACGGCGTCGATCCGCTCGGCGCGCAGCTTCACCTGGGCAGCCGACTCTTCACCGGTGACGTAGAGGACATCCTGGGCAGTCCGGGCGAACTTGGCGGCCACGTCCAGCAGCAACGTGGATTTTCCGACGCCGGGTTCGCCAGCGAGCAGGATGACAGCGCCGGGAACCAATCCGCCGCCCAGAACCCGGTCCAGTTCGTCCACGCCGGTGGGAAGGAAAGCCGCCGTGGTGGCGTCCACATCGGCAATCCGGCGCGCAGGCTCCACGACTGTCGTGGCCGCCGTCGTCCGCGCCACGGCGGTGCCCGTTTCCTCAACCGTGCCCCAGGCCTGGCACTCGCCGCAGCGGCCCACCCACTTGGCCGTGGTCCAGCCGCACTCGGCGCATTTGTACGCGGGCGCCTTGGACGCCCGGGATGCCTTTGTTGCCATGCGTCCAACCCTAGTGGCGGCCACAGACACTAAAGCGCGGGCAGGACGTCCCTGGCCTCGGCGGCGTCCATGCCGGTGGCTTCCAGGAGGTCCACCATCAGCGGCCGGAACAGCATGACGACGGTTTCGCCTTCCAGCCGCTGGACCTCCAGCAGTTTGGGATGCAGGCGAAGGGCGATCTCGCTCAGGTCCCGACGGGCAGTGCGCAGGTGGGCGCGGCGCACTCCTTCATGCGTCTCCGCGAGCCCCAGCGACAGCTCGTCGATGGCGGCGGCCGTCTCCTGCAGCACCCCGGCGATGCTGTCCGTCGCCTCATCCGAGAGCGCTGTGTGGTTGATGGCGCTGGTCAGCCGCCGGGCGAACACGCGGCTGTTCCTCAGGGCAAGGTCGATGAAATCCAGGGACTGCTTCAGCCGGTCCAGTTCATCGCGGTGCCGGCGGTAGGCGGGAGCCAGGGTGGCAACCTCGCCGGACGCGCGAAGGGACTGGCGCATGGCATCCACGAGGGGCTGGCAGTTCCTGCCGCGGATCAGGGCGTGCCAGGCCTGCGTGGAGTCACTGTTGACCAGCGCGCCGGCGCATTCCCGCAGTACCTCCGCCAGTTCATGCAGCAGCTTCCGCACATCCCGGCGCGGCTCCTGGCGGGGATCCTTGGGCACCAGGATGGTCACCAGCAGGGCGAACATGCCGCCCACCACAGCATCGATACTGCGGGTGAACGGGCCACCGGACGGTGCCGGGAGCAAGACCACCAGCAGCGACTGCAGCGCCAGTTGGGTGGTGAAGATGTTTCCGCTGTCCAGGAACCGGGCCAGCAGGATGGAGAAGAGGAGCACGACGGCGGCCACCCAGATGTCGCCCCCCAGCCAGTGCAGGAGCAGGTCACCGACGGCGATGCCGATGGTGCAGCCCAGGCCGACTTCCATCACCCGCCGCAGCCGGGGCTCACGGGAAAAACCCAGGGCGATCAGGGACGAGGTGGCGGCGAAGAGCGGCCCGGTGTGGCCAAGGATGTACTCCGCGAAAGCGTAGGCGCCCACGGCGCAGACCGTCATCTGGATGGCAGGGACAAACGAGTTGCGGCTGCGGATCAGCCCGGTCCGGACCCGGCTGCGCAGGAACCGCTTAGTTGTTGAGAGTCCTGCTGGGATGGCCATGGGTCCAATACTATTCAGTGCCGATCCCCTGCCCTGCTCAGGTGCACTACGGCCACGCGTGTGATCTGCGCAATGGTGACCCGGCATTTGTCAGCCAAAATCCCGCCGTCGTTAATCCTCCGTTCACTTTGGACAGCCCATCCCGTTACCTGCGGCCCATAACTTACTTGAAGGTACAAAACGTACGCATCGCGCAGCAGGGTTCTCCGTCCCTGTCCCGCACCTGAATAACCCTGGAAGGGGTACATCTAGTGAAGGCACTCCGCTTCGGCCGCCACGCGGCTATCGCTGTTATCGCAGCCGGCGCACTCGCGCTTACCGCCTGCGGTTCAGACAACGCCACGAACACCGCGCCTGCAGGCTCCCAGTCCGCCGGCGGCCCCAAGGTCACCGGCACGCTGACCGGCATTGGTTCCTCCGCCCAGGGCGCAGCCATGGACGCCTGGAAGACCAACTTCGCCTCCGCCAACTCCGGCGCCACCGTGCAGTACTCCCCGGACGGCTCCGGTGCGGGCCGCAAGGCAATCCTGGACGGTTCGGCCCAGTTCGCAGGCTCGGACGCCTACCTGAAGGATGATGAATACGCCTCGTCCAAGTCCGTCTGCGGACCCGACGGCGCCATCAACGTTCCCGTCTACATCTCCCCGATCGCCGTGGCCTTCAACGTTCCCGGCGTCACCGACCTGAAGCTGGACGCCACCACCGTGGCCAAGATCTTCCGCGGCCAGATCGCCAAGTGGAACGACCCCGCCATCGCTGCCCTGAACGCCGGCGTTACGCTGCCGGACCTGAAGGTCACGCCGGTAAACCGCTCCGACGACTCCGGCACCACGCAGAACTTCACTGACTACCTGTCCGCCGCCGCGTCCGACGTCTGGACCGACCCGGCCGCCGGTATCTGGCCCGCCAGCCTCAAGGGCGAAAACGCCAAGGGCACCTCCGGTGTGGTCAAGACCGTCACCGACACCCCCGGTGCCGTGACCTACGCTGACGATTCCGCCGTCAGCGGCAAGCTGGGCGTTGCCCAGATCAAGGTGGGCGACTCCTTCACCAAGATCTCCGCCGACGCTGCTGCCAAGGCAGTGGACGCCGGCCAGCCCGTCGCCGGCCGCGCCGCCAACGACCTCTCCATCAAGCTGGACCGCAAGACCACCATCGCCGGAGCCTACCCGATCGTCCTGGTGTCCTTCCACGTCCTGTGCACCACCTACGACAAGCAGGAGACCGTTGACCTGATCAAGGCCTTCGAGCACTACGTAGTTTCCTCCGAAGGCCAGAAGGCTGCAGCAGACTCGGCAAAGTCCGCCCCGCTGTCCTCCGACCTCGCAGCAAAAGCCGCCAAGGCCATCGACTCGATCAAGGTCAAGTCCTAGCCAACGCTGTAAAACCGGGTTCCCCGCCTGCCGGATGGCAGTGCGGGGAACTTGGCTTTGCACCCCGCTTCCTTAATCCAGCAACGAATCGAAGGGCCGTCGAATGACCGCCACCTCCCTGACCAGTACCCAGGGCGCCGGGCGCGCCGGGGACAAAGTCTTCTCCGGTGCCACGCTCGCCGCCGGGTGCCTGATCCTCGCCGTCCTCTTCGGCGTCGCACTCTTCCTGGTAGTCCAGGCAATCCCCGCGCTGACCGCGCCCGCAGACAAGATCCAGGGCGGGCAGGGTTTCTTCGCCTACATCTGGCCCATTGTGATCGGCACCCTGATCGCCGCAGCCATCGCGCTGGTGATCGCCACCCCCATCGCCATCGGCGTGGCGCTGTTCATCTCCCACTTCGCACCCCGCCGCCTCGCCTCCGGACTCGGCTACGTGGTGGACCTGCTCGCCGCCATCCCCTCCGTGGTCTACGGCGCCTGGGGCGCTGCCTTCCTTGCCAAGGAGATCTCCCCGGCGTACGGCTGGCTCGCGGCAAACATGGGCTGGCTCCCCATCTTCCAAGGCCCTGCGTCCAGCACCGGCAAGACCATCCTCACCGCGGGCATCGTCCTCGCCGTCATGGTCCTGCCCATCATCACCTCGCTGTCCCGCGAGATCTTCCTGCAGACCCCCAAGCTGCATGAGGAAGCTGCCCTCGCGCTCGGTGCAACCCGCTGGGAGATGATCAGGATGGCCGTGCTGCCCTTCGCCCGCCCGGGCATCATCAGCGCCATCATGCTGGGCCTGGGCCGCGCACTCGGCGAGACCATGGCCGTTGCCCTGGTGCTCTCCTCCGGTGCCCTGACCGCCAGCCTGATCCAGTCCGGAAACCAGACCATCGCCGCCGAGATCGCCCTGAACTTCCCCGAAGCCAGCGGCCTCAAGGTCAGCACCCTGATCGCCGCGGGCCTGGTGCTGTTCGTCATCACCCTTGGCGTGAACATGATCGCGCGCTGGGTCATCACCCGGCACAAAGAATTCTCGGGAGCCAACTAAATGACCTCCACGCTTACCCCGGTCCGCAGCAAGCGGTCTGCCCTCACCAAGGGCCAGCTGCCCAAGTATGCACCCTATGCAGTGCTCGTCGGAGCCCTGATCGTCGGGGCCGCCATCCTCGCCCTGATCGGCTTCAACCCGTTCGGCTGGGGCCTGGTTTCGGCGATTTTGTTCGCCGTTGGCCTGGTTTCCTGGAGCGCCGCCGTGGAAGGCTCCCGCAAGGCCAAGGACAAGCTGGCCACCTGCCTGGTGGTCGGCTCGTTCCTGGTGGCATTGCTGCCCCTCGTCTCGGTGATCTGGACCGTACTGGTCAACGGCATCCCCGGACTTATCGACCCCGGATTCCTCACCACCTCCATGAACGGGGTCACCGGCGCCTTCGACAACAAGGCCGTCGAAAGCGGCGCCCCGGTGATGGGCGGCATCTACCACGCCCTCCTGGGCACGGTGCAGATCACGCTGCTGGCCACCGTCATCTCCGTTCCCGTGGGCCTGCTCACGGCCATCTACCTGGTGGAGTACGGCCACGACGGCCGCCTGGCCAAGGCCATCACGTTCTTCGTGGACGTCATGACCGGCATCCCGTCCATCGTGGCCGGCCTGTTCGCAGCCGCGTTCTTCTTCGCAGTGGTGGGCCCGGGCACCAAAACTGGTGCGGTCGCCGCCGTCGCCCTTTCCGTCCTGATGATCCCCGTGGTGGTCCGCTCCAGCGAGGAAATGCTCAAGATCGTCCCCAACGAGCTCCGCGAAGCCGCCTATGCCCTGGGCGTCCGCAAGTGGCGGACCATCCTCAAGGTGGTTATCCCGACGGCGATCTCGGGCATCGCGTCCGGCGTCACCCTGGCGATCGCCCGGGTTATCGGTGAGACGGCGCCCATCCTGGTCACCGCAGGCTTTGCCACCAGCATCAACTCCAACGTGTTCGGCGGCTGGATGGCCTCGCTTCCCACGTTCATCTACACCCAGATCCTCAACCCCACCTCGCCCTCCAACCCGGACCCGTCCTCACAGCGGGCCTGGGGTGCGGCTCTGGTGCTGATCATCCTGGTGATGGTCCTGAACCTGGTGGCGCGCCTGATCGCCCGGATCTTCGCCCCCAAAACGGGCCGGTAGCCAGACCAGCCGCATCTTCCGCCCCACCCGTGGCGGATCCTAGACTTCAATCCATACCCAGTAAGTGAAGGAACACCATGTCTAAGCGCATCGACGTCAAGGACCTGAACGTGTACTACGGCGATTTCCTCGCCGTTGAGGACGTCAGCATCAACATCGAGGCCAAGTCCGTCACCGCGTTCATCGGCCCCTCCGGCTGCGGAAAGTCCACCTTCCTCCGCACCCTGAACCGCATGCACGAGGTCATCCCCGGCGCCCGCGTCGAGGGCGAGGTCCTGCTGGACGGCGACAACCTCTACGGACCCGGCGTGGACCCTGTCACCGTGCGCTCGCAGATCGGCATGGTCTTCCAGCGGCCCAACCCGTTCCCCACCATGTCCATCCGGGACAACGTGCTGGCAGGCGTGAAGCTGAACAACAAGAAGATCTCCAAGGGTGAGGCCGACGTCCTGGTGGAACGCTCGCTCAAGGGCGCCAACCTGTGGAACGAGGTCAAGGACCGGCTGGAGAAGCCCGGCTCCGGCCTCTCCGGCGGCCAGCAGCAGCGCCTCTGCATTGCCCGTGCCATTGCCGTGGAGCCGCAGGTGATCCTCATGGATGAGCCCTGCTCCGCCCTGGACCCGATCTCCACCCTGGCCATCGAGGACCTCATCAACGAGCTCAAGGACCAGTACACCGTGGTGATCGTGACCCACAACATGCAGCAGGCCGCGCGTGTGTCCGACAAGACGGCGTTCTTCAACATCGCGGGCACCGGCAAGCCGGGCAAGCTGATCGAGTACGGCGATACCCACACCATCTTCAGCAACCCCGTGCAGAAGGCCACCGAGGACTACGTTTCCGGCCGCTTCGGGTGAGCCATTGGCGCCGCTGGCGATCTACTGACGGGTTTAGTACGCTTATCTAGATACTTTCGGAACTAGTAGTAAGCCCGCTAAAGGAGTTTTGCCATGACGCAGACGGCCAGTGACCCCATGGGCCCCCAACTTACTGTTTCCGTACCTGAGAGGGACGCCGTGCAGGATGCCGTGGAACCGGCCCAGGCGTTTGCCGCCGCGGCGGGGCTGGCGGGGCCCCTTGCGGCCGGGCCGCTGGCGCCCGAGCTTGAACCGCATCTCTCGCTGGCTGTGGCCCCCGCTGAGGAAGAGGACGTGCTGGCCGAGGTGTGGCGCACCAGCTCCCGCCTCGAAAGCATGCAGTGGGAGCTGGATACCGCCCAGGAGTCCCTGCGGCAGGCAGTCCGCAAAGCCTCGGCAGCCGGAGTCGCGGACCATGAACTGTGCGCGGCGGCCAACCTCACGCAGGACGAACTCACCACCGTGCTGGTGGCCGCGGCGCCCGTAACCCTGGAGCTCTAGCAAACCCTGTGGCTGGCCGTCCCCATTGGGGGCTGGGCTCGCTGTGCAGGGGCTGCCCCTGCACGCTAAGCCGGCCCGTCACTGCGCCGCGCGGTACGTACAGCGCGGTACAGGGGCGCCCTGCGGAGTGGCTATTCGGGAACCTCCAGCTGGAACCCGCAGTGGCAGCGCAGGACCCGGGTGGGGAGGGCCACGGCGCTGAGCGTGCTGCCCGACCTGCCGCTGCGGTAGCAGAGCCGCTCAACCTCGAACTCCGCCTCTTCCATGGGGAAGCCGCAGTGGATGTAGTCGTCCCCGAAGAGGATGACGTCGGTCTTCCAGTGCACCTGGTTCAGCGCGGCCGCAACGTCCGTGGCGTAGGCGGTGTGTTCCTGGAACAGGTCGCAGTCGTTGCAGGTGTAAGAGACCGTGACCAGGTCACCGCCTGCCGCGCCGATGGCCGTGATCGCGTGGATGGTGAGCTGGTGCTCGGTTCCGCAGGCCTCGCACCGGGGCTGCCGGGGCTGTGGAAGGGGGCGCCGGGAATACGAGGGAGACATGACGCCTGCTCTTTTCCGCGTTGTGCATCCGAACCGCCGGTTGGCTGCAGCGGCGCGTCGTCCGCAGCCCTGCACACGGCGTGGACGCCGGTCCCCGGCACCGTTGACCCGGGGGCGCACTTTGAATGTACGTCACACCGGATTCCCTGTATAGGGGGAGCTGCCCGCCTACGTGGAGATGGGGGAGAGTGCCAGCGCAAGCACGAAGCCGAGGACGCAGGTAGCCAGCGGGGTCAGCCCCCAGAGCCACAGGATCCGGATGACCAGCTTCCGGTTGGTGACCGAAAAATGCTGGTTCTCCCCTGCACCCAGGGCGCCGGCTGTGACGGTGTGGGTGGTGGAGAGGGGCCAGTGCAGCCCGATCGCGCCCACAAAGAGCATCACCGCGCTGAATGTCTGTGCCACGGAGCCACGCAGGGGATCGATCCGGGTGATCTTGTAGCCGATGGTGTGCGAGATCCGCCACCCTCCGAAAAGGGTCCCGGCGGTCATCATCACCGCGCAAAGCCCCGCCACCCAGGTGGGGATCCCGCCGTCGGCATAGCCGGCCGCCAGCAGTGCCAGCAGCAGGACGGCGCTGACGCGCTGTCCGTCCTGCAGGCCGTGGCCGAACGCCACCGCCCCCGCCGCTACGGCCTGCCCCCGGCGGAACCGCTGGTTCACCACGTTGGCCTGGGTGTAGCGGGCCACCCATGTGGCCGGGTACACCAGGAGGAAGGAGCCGCTGTAGGCCACCAGCGGGGAGAGGACCAGCGGCAGGACCACCTGGAACAGCAGCGACTGGTCCACGCCGGCAACGCCCGGTCCCCCGATGGCCAGGCTCGCAAGCCCTGCACCGGCAAGGCCGCCCACCAGGGCGTGGGTGGAGGACGCGGGAATGCCGCGCCACCACATCAGGATGCCCCATGCGCACGCGCTGGCCAGGCCGGCCACCAGGATGGACAGTCCGTCGGTGCCGGCGGGGAGGCTGATCCAGGTCCGGCTGACGGCGACGGCGAGCAGGGCGCTGAGGAGGGCGCCGACAAAGTTGAAGAACGCGGCCAGGAGGATGCCCACGCTGGGGGTGAGGGCCCGGTTCCGCACCGCCAGGGCCACCGAGGTGGATGCGTCGCGGAAGCCGTTCAGGAAGGCAAACGCCGCGGCCAGCAGGACCACCGCGCCGAAGATGACTGCCGCCACGTCAGGATTCCTTGACGATGATGCTGCCTACCTGGGTGGCCACCCGCCGCATGTCCTTGGTGACCTCCACCAGCTGGTTGGCGATGTCGCGGTTGCGGGAATACTGCGCCCACTTCATGTCCGCGATCATGTCCGCCACCCACACGCGGTGTGTGCGCTCCGCCCGTTTGGCGAGGCGCAGGATCTCGATCCAGTAGTCCTCGAGGTCGTCCAGGTCATTGAGCCTGCGCATGGCGTCAACGGTCAGTTCGGCCTGCCGGCTGATGATCTCCAACTGGTCGGCGGCGCGTTTGGGGAGACGGTCAAGCCGGTACAGGGCCACCAGTTCCGCTGCCGCGTCCATCTTTTCCATGGCCTCGTTGAGGTACCGGGACAGGGCGTACATGTCCTCGCGGGGGAGGGGGTTTACGAAGCTGGTGCGCATGTGGGTCAGCAGCGCGAAATGCAGTTCGGCGGACTTGGCCTCGATGTTGTGCATGTCCTCGACGAGCTTGGCGTGCTCGTCCGCGGGTACGCCAAGGATCTCGGCCAGGGTGGCGGTGGCCAGCACGATCTGTTGTGCCATCTGTGAGAGCAGGTTCAGCCCTGCGGGCTCCTGTGGAAAAAGGCGCAGCTTCACGTGTTTACCGGTCTCCAGGGACTTATCAAGGCGGGGGTTGCTGCCGTGTGACTTGACGGCGGCGGGCAACTGGGGATTACTCTACCGGCCCGTAACTGCACCCCGGAATCGGCCATCTGGAAGAGGGCAGAAAAATGGTGCCGAACCGGATACGCCTCTCGGCGGTAGGCCGCTCTAGGCGGCTAATTGTTGAAGCCCGGGGGTTTCGCGGCTCGGCACCGGTTTCAGTCTTCTACTTCACCCGGCCCAAGTCAATCTTGACAGCGGGGGCTTGGTTCGTCCCGGAAATCCGGTCCGGCGGCTCCAGCCGGGGCTCAGTCCAGTTCGCCCAGGCGCCACGCGTTGGCGGCATGTTCCAGGTCCTCGGCGGTCTTCACCAGCTGGTGGGAGTTGCGGGTCAGCTTGCTGGCATGGGCCTCGTTGGCGTGTTCGGCACCGTCGGCGAGGGTGGCCTGCCCGAGCGCCACGACGCGGCAGAACGCGGCGGAGCGTTCCAGCGCGACGTCGAAGTCGCCGTCGAATGCGCCGGAAAGGATGGCATCCGCCATGGTGCGCATTTCGTCGGCGCCCGGCGGCTCAGCCGCGCCGGCCACCACGTTGGATACCTGGGCGGTGTCCCGTCCCGCCCGGAAATAGACGCTGATGCGCTCAGGGTCCTGGACGGTGGCGGCGCGCAGCGCGTAAAGCCGCCACAGTGCGCCGGGAAGTGAGCGGGCGGGGCTCTCCGCCCACATCTCGGCGATCGCATCCAGCCCCTGTTCGTCCGCGAGCTTGACCAGCCGTTCGGTGATCACGGGATCGTCGCTGTCGCGGCCATGGCGGACCAGTGCCTGCGCGGCAAGGTGGGCGGCCTCCGACACGCGGGCGGGATCGGCCCCGCCTGCGAAGGGCTCGAAGTCCAGCGGCGCGAAGGGCTTGGGCTTATGGTGCCGGTTGCTGCCGCCGTACGGAGTGTGTCCTGCTTGCTCGCTCATGCCCCCACGCTACTCCTGTGCCGCCGCGGAAATCGAGCGTCTTCAGGGCTTGTCCGCGGGCGGCGGGAAGGCCTGGAACCGTGGGGTGGAAAGGTTCGACGGCGGCGCCCGCGGGGTGTGCGAAGTGGCTGGAACCATGGGTTAGAGTATTAACGTCCAGAAATGGATTGGGCCGTACGGGCAGGCACAGCGTGTTTGACCGGCCGGCAGGGGCCTTTAGCTCAGTTGGTAGAGCATCGGACTTTTAATCCGTGGGTCGTGGGTTCGAGCCCCACAGGGCCCACCCATCAGGACTACGAAGGTCCGCCGCTAGCGCAGGCGGACCTTTCCTTTTAACCTCCTCCGGACCCCAGCTCGCGAAAATCGCCAGGGCCTGCCGCTGCGCACAGGAGGTGCGGGCTTTCCAGTACGACCCCGCCAGCTGACCCATGCACCCGCCGGAACACATCAGGGGGTTCGGGCGGGCTGCCGCCGGGATGGGCCCACCGGGCAGCTGCGGCGCAAGGATCCATCCGGAATCGCCAGCCCATTTGCGCACGCGGGGCACCGGGGTCACAGGCACAATAGGCTCATGGCAAATACCAGCAAGGGCCGGATGCCGCGCCTGGAAGACGTGGCCAAGGTGGCCGGCGTCTCCCACCAGACCGTCTCCCGCGTGGTGAACCACCACCCCAATGTCAGCAAGGCAACCCGGGAAAAGGTGGAGGCAGCCATCGCGGAACTGGGATACCGGCGCAACACCGCAGCCCGGAGCCTGGTTACGCGGCGCTCGCAGACCATCGGCGTGCTGGCCAGTGAGCTTTCCCAGTACGGTCCGGCCAACACCCTGCTGGGCGTTGAGCATGCCGCCCGCAACGCCGGCTACTTTGTCAGCATCGCTGCACTGCGCGAGGTCAGCCGGGAAGCCATTTCCGACGCCGTAGGCCACTTTATGGACCAGGCCGTGGACGGGATCGCGGTGCTGGTGCCGCACGCGGACACCCTCGCCGTGCTGGAGCAGATGAACCTTCCGGTGCCCGTGGTGGCCGTGGGCTCTGCGGGCAGCGCGAAGGTGAGCGGGGCCATGGTGGACCAGCGTGCTGGTGCAAGGCTCGCCGTCGAGCATCTCGTCGGGGAAGGCCACCGGCAGATCGGACACATCGCCGGGCCGCCCGACTGGACGGACGGGGCAGAACGGGCGGAGGGGTGGCGGGCCGTCCTCCGGGAGGCAGGCCTGGATGAATCCCTCCTGGTGGAGGGGGACTGGAGCGCGGGGAGCGGCTACGCGATCGGCCGCCGGCTTGCGTCCGGACTCACGGCGACAGCCATCTTCGTGGGAAACGACCAGATGGCGCTGGGCCTCCTGCGTGCGTTCACGGAGGCAGGCGTCAAGGTGCCCGACGACGTCTCCGTGGTGGGTTTCGACGACCAGCCGGAAGCCGGGTACTTCACGCCGCCGCTGACCACCGTCCGCCAGGACTTCGAGGAACTGGGACGCCGCTGCATGGACATCATGCTGGAGGAGATCGAGTCCGGGGCTGCGGTGAGCTCCACTGTAGTGCCGCCGCAACTGGTCCTCCGCGCCAGCACCGCTTCCCCGGCGTCGCCCTAGCGGCGACGGAAGCCAGGGGGCCAAAAGCCAGGGGCGCCGCAAGCCCGTGGGCGGGACGCAACAACTGCGGCAGGAAAAATCCAAAAAAATCTCCATGAATCTGCATCCAAATCCGTGCCCGCGGCGGTAGTAGGGGTGTCAGAACAAAACGCCCGGCAGCCGGGCCTTTCAAGGAGATGGACATGCGCAAAACGATCTTCACCGCAGGTGCCGGTGCGGCAGCCATTGCAGCCGCAATCGCCCTGGCCGGTCCCGCAAATGCAGCAGAGGGAGACGCCCAGCTCTCGGTGCTGCACGGGGTCCCCGGACTGACCGTGGATGTATGGGTCAACGGCGACCGCACGCTTGATGATTTCGCCCCGGGAACCCTTGCCGGGCCGCTTGCCCTCCCGGCCGGCACCTACGAAATTGCCATCACGGCAGCCGACGCCGCGGACGCCTCCGCCCCGGCGATCGGTCCCGTCAGCGTCAACCTGGCCGCCAATGGAAACTACACTGCCGCGGCCCACCTGGGCGCGGACGGCAAGCCCACGGCGAGCCTGTTCACCAATGACGTCTCCCAAATCCCGGCGGGCAAGGGCAAACTGACGGTCCGGCATGCCGCGGCGGCACCCGCCGTCGACGTCCTGGCAGGAGGTACCGCCGTGGTCACCAACCTGGCCAACCCGAACGAACAGACCCTTACCCTTGATCCGGGAACAGTTCCTGCCGCGGTCGCCGCCGCCGGCACCACCACCCCGGTGATCGGCCCGGCGGACGTCACCATGGCCGAAGGGACGCACACCATCGTCTACGCCTGGGGCAGCCTGGCGGACCAGAACCTGAAGCTCGCCGTGCAGACCATCGAAGGCCTGCACACGGCTCCGGCATCCGTGCCAGGTGCCCTTGGCGGCTCACCTGACCCCGGCAGGGCAGGCTCCGCAGTTGCCACTGCCGGGTTCAGCCTTGCAGCCCTGGCGTTGCTGGCCGGCGCTGTGGGCGTAAGCCGCGCAGTCCGTACCCGGCGTGCGGAGCTGTAAGCGGCGCCGCTGATTGACCGTCAGGCGCAGGGGCCCGGCCGCTCACCCGCGGACGGGCCTTTGCGCCGGGCCGTTTCCTGTCCAGTGACATGTTCCCGGGAAGGGCGGAAGCAATGAACGCACGTACGACGCCGGCGGGTGGGAACCGCCGTCGGCATTCCATCAGGAGCGTGGCAGCGGCGGTGGCAGTCGGGGTGCTGGCTCTTTCCGGCTGCGGTTCCCCTGGGCCGGACGGTTCCCCGCAGGTGTCGCCTCCAGCGGCTGCCCCCAGCCCGGCGGCTCCGTCGGCCTCCGCCCTGCCGCAGGCCCCCACGGCCGGAAGCGGCCCTGCGGTTGCGCCGCCAGGTGCCATTCAGGTCAGGCCGGCCACCCTGCCGGCCAGTGCCGCCGTGCCGGCGCCCACCACACTTAGTGTGGCGGGCACCGCCATCGACATGCCGGTGGTGCCCGGGGGAGTATCCGCCGGGGGAGCGATGGAGATTCCGGACGTGTTCGACCGCGCCGCGTGGTACAAGTTCGGCCCGGCGCCCGGGGCAGCCGAAGGCGCTGCCGTTATCGCCGGCCACATCGACACAAGATCGGACCGCGCGCCGTTCTCCGCGCTGAAGTCGGTCCCGGCCGGAACCATCATCCGGGTGGGAAGGGAAGGCGCTCCCGCTGTCACCTACCGGGTGGTTGGCGTGGAACTGATGGCGAAGGACAGGTTCGACGGCGGGTCCCTTTTCAGGCGGACGGGTCCACACGAACTCAAGTTGGTTACCTGCGGCGGCACATGGCTGGACGAGCGGATGGACTACAGCGACAATGTGATTGTTACCGCAGTCCCTGCCTGAGCCGGCTCCGCCATGAACCGGTTCGTGCCCGGCCAGTGGACCGCAATGTATCTCGTCGCCGAAGCCGGGAGGGAGCCGCCCGTGACGCTCCCCGGCCGTGACTCCCCTGGATGGGATGACGGGCTGACCGCATCCTTCCTGTCCGGCGATGAGCAGGCGCTGGCGGCGGCCTACCGCGAGTTCGCGCCACTGGTGCACACGCTGGCCCTTCGGTCCCTGGCGGACCGGGCGGCCGCAGACGACGTCACCCAGGAGGTCTTCATCCGGGTATGGCGCTCGCGGAGCACCTTCAATCCGCAGGTGGCCCGGCTCCCGGCCTGGATCGTTGGAATCACCCGCAATGCCATCACGGACGCCCAGCAGTCGTCCGCCCGCGAAGCTAGCAAGGCCTATGCCGCTGCGGGCGCCGGGATGGCAACGGAGGCGGGGGCGGGGATGGAAGCGGCGGAAACGCTCGCCGACCGGCTGCACCTGGACGGCGAACTGGAGCGGCTGGGTGAGCCCCAGGGCTCCATCATGAAGCTTGCCTTCTACGAGGACCTGACGCACGAACAGATCTCGCGGAAACTGGACCTGCCGCTTGGTACCGTCAAGAGCCACATCCGCCGCAGCCTGACGCACCTAAGAAGCAGATTGGAGGTAGACCATGCCGCATCTTGATCCGGAACAGTTGAGCCTCCTGGCGCTGTACGACGACTGGGATGACCCGGATGGCCGGCAGCACCTTCTGGTCTGCTCCCGGTGCGCCGCCGATTACGCCGCCCTGCGCCGCACCGTGGAAGCGGTAAAGACAACGCCTGACACCAGCCGGCTGTCCGTTCCCGGGCCCCAGGTCTGGGCCGGAATCCACCGCGAACTGGGCCTCGGGGAGCCCGTCCGGGAGGACCCGCTCGCGGCTGCGGCTCCCCAGGAGGCAGGCGCCGGCACGGATGGTGCGGCAACTCCCGCTGCCACGCCGGCACCCGCGGCTGGGCCGTCGTCGAACGATGTCCGGCTGGGTGCCGGAACGAAGGGCGCGCCCACCAGGGGTGCCCGCGGCGGGACGGCATGGTGGCAGCATCCAGGCACCTGGCTGGCCACGGCGGCAGCTGCTGTCCTGGTGGTTTTCGGCGCCGTCTGGGCCTTCGACCGGCCACCCCAGCCGCAGGAGCTGGCCGCAGCCCGGCTGAGCCCCCTCGCGCAGCACTCGGCGGCGGGGTCGGCCAAGGTGGTGGCGGCCGCAGACGGTTCGCGCAGCCTGTATGTGAGCCTGGACAAGGATGAGGCCAAGGGCTACCAGGAGGTTTGGCTCATTGCGCCGGACCTCTCCAAGCTGGTGAGCCTGGGCGTCATGAACACCACATCGGGAACGTTCCAGGTGCCGGCAGGCCTTGACCTCTCCCAGTACCCGGTGGTGGACGTGTCCGACGAACCCATGGACGGCAATCCGGCCCACTCCAGCGTCAGCATCGCCAGGGGCACCCTCACATCCTGAGCTGCGCCGGGGCGCCCCGGGAGTGCCCCGTCGCAGTGCGTTTGCGGGTCAGCGGCCGAAGTGCGGGTGCGGCGCACCTTCGGGCAGGCGCTCAAGGATGTCTTCGGCCACCTTGCGGACCTTGATGTTCCGGTGGCTCGAAGCCTTGGCAAGGATGGAGAAGGCCTCCTGGTAGGAGCACCTGTTCTGGGCCATGATCACTCCGCACGCCACGTTGATGGAGGTGCGGCTGTCCAGTGCCGAGCGGAGGTCGCTGGCCAGCGAGCGTGCAGTGTGCAGGTTGATGGCCATCTGGAGGCTTCTCGTGGCCAGCTGCGCGAAGCTTCGTGCTTCGGCAATGGCCTGGAGTGGGAAGGCTTTTGCGTCCTGGGCGAAGAAGGCGAGGGCAGCGCTCGACTGGCCGAGGTTGCTGGTGCCGGGGACCCCGTCGTCGGAGGGAAGATCAGCGTCCAGGCGAAGCCTGACGGCAAGGGTGCTGCCGAAGCCGGCCGCCTGCAGTTGGCTTGAGTACTGCCGCCACCGGAAATCGCCGTTGCGTTGGAGGACCGCCACGGGGTGGCCGCCGGACATCACATCGGTCACCGGCCCCTCGGCCCTTTCCCGCTCCCAGTCGAGCAACCGGACTACCTCGTCGGTGGTGCCGGTGATTACAGCCCCGCGCTTGGGCTGCAGCAGCACCAGTCCGCAGCCCACATCGATTCCGGCGGTCCGGACCACGTGGACAGCCGATGCTGCCACCAGCAGGTCCAGGGAATCTGCCAGGGTCTGGGCGCCGTTCACCAGGTCAAGAAGAAGGGCGTTGTTCCGTGGAGCCGCCCGTACTTGGCTGGCAGCGGAGGGCAGGGGGGAATGCCCGCCGCGGCGGGCCAGACGGGCCGGAGGGCCGGCGACGGCTGGGGGAGAGCCCTTGGTCTCGAAGGACTCCTCGTCGCCGGCCCCGCCTATTACCCGGGTCCGGTGGACCGGGAAGCTTGGGCCTATATGTTGTGAGTGATGCATACCAGTCTCGAACCCCCCTAGTGAGACAAGTACCGAGAGCCTGGAGGCCTTGTCTCTGTGAAAAACCTAATTGCCCTCCTGCCTCCGGTGAATGCGTAGCTGGTACCTGTTTTTCCGATTAGGTAGTACTTGGAGACTGGCTGTTCGCCGCCGACCTGGACGTTGCCGCAGGTGAGGTGCTCCTTGGCCCGCTCCTGACGCGCAGGAGCCGTTGCGCAGGATGGCCGGCGGCATCCTTGACGCTGGCAGCGGCACGGCAAACAATGTTTCTATAACGTTGTAAATTGATTGCCGAGGATACCTTCGTGACCCAGCCACAGCCCGCCGCAGCAAAAATCACCATTGATCCGTCGTTCACCGTGGGTCCCGTCCGTCGTCGTACGTTTGGCGCGTTCGTTGAGCACCTTGGCCGGTGCGTGTACACCGGGATCTTTGAGCCCGGGCACCCGGCGGCCGACCAGGACGGCTTCCGCAAGGACGTCCTGGAACTGACCCGCGAGCTGGGCGTCACCACCGTCCGCTACCCGGGCGGCAACTTCGTCTCCGGCTACCGCTGGGAGGACGGCGTGGGTCCGGTGGACCAGCGTCCCGTCCGCCTGGACCTGGCCTGGCATTCGACTGAACCCAACACCGTGGGCGTGGACGAGTTCGCCAAATGGTCCGCCAAGGCGGGCGTGGAACTGATGATGGCCGTGAACCTGGGCACCCGCGGCATCCAGGAGGCACTGGACCTCCTGGAGTACTGCAACATCGACGGCGGGACAACCCGCTCCGAACAACGCCGCGCCAACGGGGCCGCCAACGGCTACGGCGTCACCATGTGGTGCCTGGGCAACGAGATGGACGGCCCGTGGCAGATCGGCCACAAGAACGCCCTCGAATACGGCAGGCTGGCCGCGGACACCGCCCGCGGAATGCGCATGATCGACCCCGGCCTGGAGCTCGTTGCCTGCGGCAGCTCCAGCCCCGCCATGCCCACCTTTGGCGAGTGGGAGCGTGTGGTCCTCACCGAAACCTATGACCTGGTGGACCTCATTTCCGCGCACCAGTACTTCGAGGACACCGGCGACCTGCAGGAACACCTGGCCGCCGCGCACAAGATGGAAGCCTTCATCCACGACCTGGTGAGTCACATCGACCATGTGAGATCAGCCAGGAAGTCCAGCCGGCAGGTGAATATCTCCTTCGACGAATGGAACGTCTGGCACATGAGCCGCGAGGCGTCCAGGGTCCCCACCGGCAAGGACTGGCCGGTGGCACCCGCCCTGCTTGAGGACAGCTACACGGTGGCGGATGCCGTGGTGGTGGGCGACCTGCTGGTCACGCTGCTCCGGAACACCGACCGCGTCCACTCGGCCAGCCTGGCGCAGCTGGTGAACGTGATCGCACCCATCATGACCGAACCCGGCGGGCGGGCCTGGAAGCAGACCACCTTCCACCCGTTCGCCCTGACATCGCGGCACGCATCCGGAACGGTGCTGCAGCTCGCCGTGGAATCCCCGCTGGCCAGCGGCGGGGTGACGGCGGATTTCACCGCGCTGTCCGCCGTCGCCACGTTTGACCGGGAAAAGGGTGAGGCCGCGCTGTTCGCCGTGAACCGTTTGGCGCGCCAGGCGCTCACCCTCGACGCCGCAGTGGGTGCCCTGGGTACCGTGCGCGTGCTGGAAGCGGTGACGTACGCCAACAAGGACGCTTACTGGCAGGCCAGCGCCGATGACTCCACTTCCGTCCTGCCTGCCGGAAACGCCACGGTAAAGGCCGACGACGGGCGGCTCACCGCCGAGCTCCCGGCAGTCTCCTGGTCCATGATCCGCCTGGCTGTGGGGTCCTGACATGCCTGGATGCGATGCCGGAAGCCCTTATGACGACCACGCCCCGCAGGTGGGAGGATGGACGGCATGGAACTGCACATCACAGGGGATCCTGCTGCGGACAAATTGCTGAGTGAGGACGATTTCGCCCTCCTGACCGGCATGCTGCTGGACCAGCAGGTAACGATGGAATCCGCGTTCGCCGGGCCGGAAAAGATCCGGACACGGTTGGGGTCGCTCAAACCCGAAGCCATCGCAACGCATGATCCGGCGGCTTTCGTGGAGATGTTCAAGGAACGCCCGGCCGTGCACCGCTTCCCCGGCTCCATGGCTGCACGCGTCCAGGCGCTTGCCGCGGCGGTCCAGGACGAATGGGACGGCGAGACCGCCGCCATCTGGACCAAAGGCTCGCCGGACGGTGCCGAGGTGCTGCGCCGGCTCAAGGCCCTGCCCGGTTTCGGGGAGCAGAAGGCGAAGATCTTCCTGGCCCTGCTGGGCAAGCAGCGCGGCCTCAAGGCGTCCGGATGGCGCGAGGCGGCGGGCCACTACGGCGACGACGGCGCCTACCTCTCGGTGGCCGACATTGTGGACCCGGAATCCCTGGCCAAGGTCCGCGCCAGCAAGCAGGCTGCGAAGGCGGCGGCGAAGGCTGGAAAAGAGCGTTAATGGCAGTAACCATGAACGACGTCGCGAGGGCTGCCGGTGTGTCCCTCAAGACCGTTTCGAACGTATTGAACGACTACGAATTCATCCGTCCCGCCACCAAGCAGCGGGTACAGGATGCCATTGCGGAGCTGGGCTACGAGGCAAACCTCACCGCCCGCAGCCTCCGGTCCGGCAAGACGTCCATGCTGGGCCTGGTGCTGTCGGACCTCTCCGCCCCCTACTACGCCGAGCTGGCATCCAGGCTGATGAAAGCCGCGGCGCGGCACGGCTACCGGGTGCTGGTGGAGCAGTCCGACGCAGAGGCCGCTGCCGAACTCGGCGCCCTCCACGGGACCTTCCGCCAGCTTACGGACGGCCTCCTGTTCACGCCGTTGGTGGTGGATGCGGAAGCCATAGCTGCGCGGGCGGGCAGGAAGCCGCTGGTGATGCTGGGTGAGCACATTGTGGATCCCCGCTTCGACCTTGTGACCGTGAAGAACAGGGAAGCCGCGGCCGCCCTGACCGGGCACCTGCTGGCCGGTGGCCGCCGTCGTATCGCCGTCATCGGAGCTGACCCCGGCGAGTCCGCCGGAACCGGTGGGCTGCGCCTGGACGGGTACCGGACGGCCCTGGCAGCGGCGGTCATCCCTTACGACCCCGCGCTGGTGGCACCCGCGCAATGGCGCCGCGACACCGGTGCCGCCGCCGTCGCCGGGCTGCTGGACAAGGGTGTGGAGTTCGACGCAGTGTTCGGACTGAACGACGTCCTGGCGCTGGGGGCAATGCACGAATTGCAGGTCCGGGGGGTCAAAGTCCCGCAGGACGTGGCGGTGGCAGGCTTTGACGACCTCGACGAAGGGCGGTTTGCGTCCCCCTCCCTCACGACAATCGCGCCGGGCATGGACGAGATCGCGGAGCGGTCCATCGGGCTGTTGCTGGACAGGATCGCCGGCCGCGAGCCATCGGTTCAGGGGGTGCATGTGGAAGCCGGGTTCGAACTGAAGATCCGGGAATCCGCGCCCTAGGCTCCGTCCGGATGATGGACCTGAAACGTGGCGGAAACGTGCGGGGCCTACGCTGAATCCACGCTGTCCCCAGGCCGTCGAAGGGAACCCCATGCATTTGTTGCCGCGTGAGCAGGAAAAACTCCTGATCGTGGTGGCTGCCGATCTCGCCCGCCGGAGGCAGTCCCGCGGCCTCAAACTGAACTATCCCGAGGCCGTGGCCATCATCAGCTACGAATTGATCGAGGGTGCGCGGGACGGCAGGACCGTGGCCGAGCTCATGAGCTACGGGACCACGCTGCTCACCCGCGACGACGTGATGGAAGGCGTGCCGGAGATGATCCATGACGTCCAGATCGAGGCCACCTTCCCGGACGGCACCAAGTTGGTCACCGTCCACGACCCCATCCGTTAAGGAGCGCGGCAATGATTCCAGGTGAGTACATCCTGCGGCCTGAGCCCGTCACCGCGAATGCGGGCAGGGAGGCAATCGAGGTCGCCGTGACCAACACTGGCGACAGGCCCGTCCAGGTGGGCTCGCATTTCCATTTTGCCGAGGCCAATTCCGCCCTGTCCTTCGACCGCGAAGCAGCTTACGGCCGGCGCCTGGACATCCCCGCAGGAACGGCGGCCAGGTTTGAGCCGGGGGATTCGCGGACGGTCCGGCTCATTGGGCTGGCCGGGAACCGGGAGGTCTACGGGCTCAGCAACGCGGTCAACGGAAGGCTCGACGGCGGGACGCGCCAAAGCGGGCTCCTTACGGAAGGGAACGGCGAGTGAGCTTCGACATTCCGCGCCGGCAGTACGCCGACCTCTACGGACCCACCACCGGTGACAAAATCCGCCTGGCAGACACCGAACTCTTCCTGGAAATCGAAAAGGACCTCACCGTGTACGGGGAGGAAGTGGTGTTCGGCGGCGGCAAGGTGATCCGTGACGGCATGGGCCAGAACGGCCAGGCCGCCCGCGACGAGGACATCCCGGACACCGTGATCACCAACGCCGTCATCCTGGATTACACCGGAATCTACAAGGCAGACGTGGCGCTGAAGGACGGCCACATCTTCCGGATCGGCAAGGCCGGCAACCCGCAGATCACGGACGGCGTGGACATCGTGATCGGCTCAAGCACGGAAATCATCGCCGGCGAGCGGAAGATCCTCACCGCCGGCGGCATCGACACCCACATCCACTTCATCTCCCCGGACCAGATCCCGACCGCCCTGGCCAGCGGCGTGACCACCATGATCGGCGGCGGCACCGGCCCGGCTGAAGGCACCAAGGCCACCACCGTGACGCCCGGAAAGTGGCACATCCAGCGGATGCTGCAGGCGGCTGAGGCGTTCCCCATGAACATCGGCCTGTTCGGCAAGGGCCACGCGTCCGCCGTCGAACCCCTCGCCGAGCAGATACGCGCCGGGGCCATCGGGCTCAAAGTCCACGAGGACTGGGGCGCCACCACCTCCTCCATCGACACCTCGCTGAGGGTTGCTGACGACTACGACGTCCAGGTGGCCATCCACACCGACACCCTGAACGAGTGCGGGTTCGTTGAGGACACCATCCGGGCCATCAACGGGCGCGTGATCCACACCTTCCACACCGAGGGCGCCGGTGGCGGCCATGCCCCGGACATCATCAAGATCGCGGCCATGCCCAACGTCCTGCCCGCCTCCACCAACCCCACGCTGCCCTACACGCGCAACACCATCGAAGAGCACCTGGACATGCTGATGGTCTGCCACCACCTCAACCCGGACATCCCCGAGGACGTGGCCTTCGCCGATTCCCGGATCCGTGCCGAGACCATCGCCGCCGAGGACGTCCTGCAGGACCTGGGCATCTTCTCCATCACCTCCTCCGACTCCCAGGCCATGGGCCGCGTGGGTGAGGTGATCACCCGCACCTGGCAGGTGGCGGACAAGATGAAGAAGCAGCGCGGGGTGTTGGAAGACAACGACGGCGGGGCGCACGGCAGTGCGGACGGCGACAACTTCCGGCTCAAGCGCTACGTGGCCAAATACACCGTCAACCCCGCCATCGCGCAGGGGATCGCAGACACCGTAGGGTCAGTGGAAGTGGGCAAGTTCGCGGACCTGGTGTTGTGGGATCCGGCATTCTTCGGGGTCAAACCGGAACTGGTGCTCAAGGGCGGACAGATTGCCTACGCCCTGATGGGTGACTCCAACGGGTCCATTCCCACCCCCCAGCCGCGGACCATGCGGCCCATGTTCGCCACCTTCGGCAAGGCGGTTCAGCAGTCCTCCATCACCTTCCTGTCCCAGGCCGCGATCGACGCCGGCGTGCCCGGGGAATTGGGGCTGGAAAAGGTCATCCGCCCCGTCTCCGGCATCCGGAACCTCACCAAAGCCGACCTCAAATACAACGACGCGACGCCCGATATCCAGGTGGACCCGGAAACCTACCAGGTGATGGTGGACGGCGAGGACGTCACCTGCGAACCGTCCGACGTGCTGCCCTTGGCGCAGCGGTACTTCCTCTTCTAGAGCCGCGAATTCAAGACCCCGAAAGCAACCACATGATCATCGACAAAGTCCTGGGCAACCTGCACGACCTGCCGGACTCCGACCTCGCCGCCTACGCCGGTCTGCACCGCGAAAAAGTCGTCCTGCCCAGTGCCCAGCTGGTCAAACGCATCCAGCGCGCCACCACGGACCACGGCAAAGAGATCGGCATCCGGCTCCCGTCCGGGTCAGGCGACCTCCGTGATGGCGACATCCTCCACGTCGCCGACGCCAACATGATCGTGGTGTCGGTGCTGCCCACCGACGTCCTGGTCATCGCACCCCGCACCGTGCACGAAATGGGCGTTACCGCACACTCCCTTGGCAACCGGCACCTCCAGGCACAGTTCTTTGACGCGTCCTCCGAATACGGGGCCGATGTCATGGTGTGCGCCTACGACCACACCGTCGAGGACTACCTCCGCCACAACTCAGTGCCCTACACCCGCCAGGAACGCGTCATGCCTGTGCCTTTCCGCCATGCTGAACACTCGCACTAGTACCAGCGTCGCGCTGCGCGCTCCAATACCGGTGGGGGCTTGGGACGCCGCGAGGGATATGGGGCCGTGCCCGCTCCGCGGTGCCCGCCACGCCGCGGCCCCATATCCCTCGCGCCGCTTGCTTGTCTCACCTTTGGCGGCGGTTCAGTGAGCGATTATCAGCTTGCTCTTCAGCAATTGGTGGACTCTGCGCTTCCTACTGGGGCTTTTGCTCACTCTTTTGGGTTTGAGACGTACATCGATCGGGAGCTCGTTCTTGATGAAGGGTCTTTCGGGCTCTGGCTCGGTGCCTTCGTCGGCCAGCAGCTGACCTATTCCGATGGCCTGGCGATTCGGCTTCTTTATGCGGGGGTTGATCTTGGGGAGCTGGATTCTTTGCTTTCTGCTTCTCTTTTGCCGCGGCAGGTTCGGGAGGCCAGTTTGAAGATGGGCGGCCGGCTTTTGGAGATTGGAGCTGAAGTGTTTCCTTCGCCCGCCCTGGACCTGTACCGGGAGCTCGTGACCACCGGCCGGGCCGCCGGGCATCAGCCGCTGGCGTTCGCCGTCGTCGCCCGCTCACTGGGCGTGCCGCTCCAGGAAGCGCTCGCCGCCTACCTCTTCGCCACCGTCACCTCCCTCACCCAGAACGCCGTCCGCGCCATCCCCCTGGGCCAGAACGCCGGGCAGCGGGTGCTGCGGAAAGCGCACGACAACGTCGCTGCCGCCATCGCCACGATCGCGCACCTGACGGCGGACGACTTCGGCGCCGTCAGCCCCGGACTGGAAATTTCGCAAATGCGGCACGAACGCCAACGTGCCCGCATGTTCATGAGCTAGCAGGAGGAAACCATGACCGAACCCATCAAAATCGGCATCGGCGGGCCCGTCGGCGCCGGTAAAACCCAGCTCGTGGAGCGGCTCACCCGGCACATGAGCGGCGACATCTCCATGGCCGCCATCACCAACGACATCTACACCATCGAGGACGCCAAAATCCTCGCCGCCAACGGCATCCTCCCCGTGGACCGGATCATCGGCGTCGAAACCGGCGGCTGCCCCCACACCGCCATCCGCGAAGACACCTCCATGAACACCGCCGCCATCGAGGAACTCAAGGCCCGGCACCCCGACCTGCAGGTCATCTTCGTAGAATCCGGCGGCGACAACCTTTCCGCCACCTTCAGCCCCGAACTCGTCGACTTCTCCATCTACATCATCGACGTGGCCCAAGGCGAAAAGATCCCCCGCAAAGCCGGCCAGGGCATGATCAAGTCCGACCTCTTCATCATCAACAAGACCGACCTCGCACCCCACGTCGGGGCGGACCTGGCCATCATGGAGAGGGACTCAAAGGAGTTCCGCGGCAATAAGCCGTTCTGCTTCACGAACCTCAAAACTGATGAGGGACTCGACAAGGTCATCGACTGGATTCGGCACGACGTCCTGATGCTTGATTTGGCATGAGCACGACGGCGGAGTCCAGTTCAGCGCTTGTCTCACCGGGGCCTGCGACCGCGGGTGATAGGGGCCGTGCCCGCTCCGCGGTGCCCGCCACGCCGCGGCCCCTATCACCCGCGTCCGCTGATCAGCCCCCGATGGGCGAGCTTGAGCTTGTGGTCGCCTTGCGTGGACAGCGCACAGTTGCGGCGCATCAGTACCATCGCGGTGCTCTTCGGGTTATGCGCCCTCACTATCTCGATGACTCCGGGCAGGTTTGTTATGTCGTTGTGAATCCTGGCGGGGCGTATTTGGGGGCGGATCTCTTTCTTGTTGATGTTGAGGTCCACGATTCTGCTGACCTGCTGTTGACCACCCAGTCCGCTATGAAGGTTTATCGGACTCCCGGGTCCTTTGCCGAGCAGCGGATGGCTGTCCGGCTGGGGGAGGGGGCTCGGCTGGAACTCATGCCGGACCAGCTCATCGCCTACCGGGAGGCCAGCTACCGGCAACGGACCTCTGTGACCTTGCGGCCGTCGTCGTCCTTGGTCATGGCCGAGGTTGTGACGCCGGGCTGGTCGCCGGACGGCGCCGCCTTCCGGTATGAGGAAGTGCGGCTGAGGAACCACATCTGCGTGGAAACCGGGGCGGGCACCGAACTGCTGGCGTTGGACAACCTGCTGATCCGGCCGCCGCTGCACCACGTAAGCGGGCTCGGTTTCATGGAAGGCTACAGCCACCTCGGATCCCTGGTGGTGGTGGATCCCCGGGTGGACCAGGCGCTCGCCGACGAACTGCACCTGCTGACCGCCGGCAGCGAAGCGCTGACCGGCATCTCACTGACGCGCCCAGTTGCGGGAACCGCCGGGCTGATTCTGCGGAGCCTCTCCAACAGCACCGACGAACTGAACCGCCTGCTTCGGTCCTGCACCGACTTCCTGCGCAGTCGCTGGTGCGGCCAAGGGCCGCTGGACCTGAGGAAGCACTGATGACCAGCATCGCCGCGCTCTACCGGGACCGGGACTCCCTGCCGCTCCGGACCCGCGCGCTGTTCACCTTTGGTGCAGTGGCCGCGCTGCACGCTGCCGCCGTCGTCCTTTTGCTTGCCGGAACCCGGCCCTGGGGCGGCGGGGCGGTCTCCTGGGGACTTGTCCTCACCGCTTACCTCGCCGGCCTGAAGCACAGCTACGACTGGGACCACCTGGCCGCCATCGACAACTCGACCCGAAAGTTCGTGGCACAGCGGCAGCATCCGGTGAGTGTGGGCTTCGCGTTCAGCCTGGGCCACAGCTCGGTGGTGACCCTGGCCGGGGTGCTGCTGATCGCCGGTGCGTCCATGGTTGGGAGCCTGATGGAGGACGGTACGGCCGGCAACGTGGTCCTGGGCCTGATCGGCAGCGGTGTATCCGGGCTGTTCCTGCTGGCCATGGGGCTGTTCAACGGCTCGGCCTTCACCCGCTCGGCCGCTGCCTTCCGGCGCTCCCGGGCCGGAGCGGCCATCGATCCCCGCGACCTGGAACCGCAGGGGCTGGTGGCGCGGCTGCTGGCCAAACCCCTCGCGAGGGTGCGCCGGCCGCGGAACATCTACGTGGTCGGCTTCCTCTTTGGGCTGGGTTTCGATACCGCAACCACCATCGGGCTGCTGATGATGACGACGGCGGCGTCCCTGGCCGGGGTGCCCCCGTTCGCCCTGCTCGCCCTGCCGCTCGCCTTCGCAGCCGCTATGACGCTGTGTGATTCGGTGAACGGCATGGTGATGATGCGGATGTACCGGTCGGCGCTGGCCGACCCGCGGCGGAAGCTTGGCTTCAATGCTGTGGTGACGGGCATCTCGGCGGTCTCGGCCCTGTTCATTGCCGTGATTACTTTGGCAGGCTTCATGCACGCTGCCTTCGGCCTGGATGATCCGGTGACGGCTTGGCTTTCATCGATCGACCTGGGAGAGGCCGGCCTGCTGCTGGTGGGGCTGCTGCTGGCCGTCTGGGGCGGCGCCGCGCTGGCGTGGAGGCAGGCCCGGAACGGATAGGGACGCGTCGCCGGCATCCACTGCCGGCAACGCGCCCCGTGGCTCCTAGCCGAAATCGGCCACGTAGCTGGGAACTCCGACGGCGTCCGTGGACACCGGCGCTCCGGTGTCATTGACCACGTGGTCCAGTGTCCCGGCGCCGAGATTCACGGTCAGCAGGCTGTGCAGCTTAACGCCCGGCGTCACCGGAACCTCGAGACCGCGGGTGGCGTGGATGGTGGGATCCACGTTGGTGTACACGTAGCTGCCGCCGCCCCAGAGTTCGTGGGTTTTGACGGAGTCTGCCACCTTGTACCCGGCCCAGCCCAGGACCCCGTCATGCTGCCACGCTGCCTGGTTGGGGGCGTCGTAGGGCAGTTCGTTCTGGAAGAAGACGGTCTTGCCGTTTTCGCCGTTCCAGATGACGTTGTACTCCTGGTAGTGCTCCACGAACAGGCCGGTGGCAGTGACGTTGTTGCCGTTGACGATCACACCGTTCCTGCCGGTGTTGGTGGTCCAACCGACACCGTTCCCATGGTCTGCGCGCCAGGCCCAGATGTGGTCCAGGAGGACGTTGTCGCTGTTGACTTCCAGGCTGACTGAGGCCTTGCCCACGTGGGGCCCGCCGATGCGGAAGAACACATCGTGGAGCGTGGTGGGGTTGGCTGGATCGCTGAGGACGGCTGAGCTGGCTGGTCCGCCCCCTGCGCCTGGAATCGCTTTGCCGATCCGCATCAGGGCAGGGGAATTGACCTCGCCCGCGTCCACGGTAACGGCGGCGATGTCCACGCCGGGGACGTCCGCAACTGTCAGGGGAACCGATCCGTTGACGGCGGAAAGTGTTGCCATTCCAAGTCCAAGCACCACTGTTCCTGCACGCTTGACCTCGATGCTCCGGTCAACGTCGTAGACCCCGGGAGTAAGGAGCAGGTTCTTTCCACGGGCCAGCTGCGCGTTGATGGCCTGCGCTGAATCACCGGGCTTTGCAACATAGAAATCGGACAGGGGGATGCTGCGGCCTTGGCCGGGACCGTTTTCCCACGTGGTCCCGGCCGGGTCCTTGCGGACGGAGGGCACGTACACGCTGTACTGGCCGGCCGAATCCAACGTCAGGTAGGGCTTCTCGCGGCTGATCGGAGTCTTGTCCAGCGTGGTGTAAGGCGGGTTGGGGAAGGAGTCGGCGGGCGCGCCGTTCACGCCGGAGAAGACCTGGTTCCAGACCCCATTGGACCAGCTGCCGATGCTGCTGTCGCGCACCAGGTACTGCTGCTGGGAGCCATTGATGATGGCACCGGTCTTTGAGTCCGCTATGAACCCGCCGCTGGCGTACTGCGGGCCGGCGGTGCAGTAGTCCATCAGGGAGAGGTTGCCGCCGGTGATGTTGACCCGGCGCATCGGTGAAGCCTGGGAAGCCGCCCAGAAATTCGCGGAACTGCGGCAGCCTTCCAGGCCGGTGACGTTGATGGTGAGGTTGGACAGGGAGCGCCAGAAGTTGTTCAGGGCGATGCAATTGTCCGCGGTGAGGCAGCGGTTGTAGACGTCGACGTGTCCATTGATGGTGACGTCGGTGGGTGCGGCGCCCAGTCCCGCCACCTCGGTGGAGTAGCCCACCTGGACGATCAGCGGCTCTTCGGGGGTGCCATAAGTCCCGGGCTTGAACAACAGCGAGTAGCGCTTTGAGCCCATCTCATCGTCCACCTGCTGGGCCGCAATGGCGTCCACGGTGGCCTGGATCTGTGCCACCGGCATGCCGGGGTCGAAGACGTAGGTATTGGAACCGAACGGGTTTTGCGGCGTCGGTGCCGGCGGTGGCGGCGACGCCGGAGCCTGGGCTGCGGGCTGGGCTGCTGAGGGCGCCGCCTGTGCTGCGGCCGTCCCGCCGGCGGCAACAAGGCCAAGGAGAAGGGCGGTGGCGGCTGCAACAGTGCCGGCGCGGCTCCGGCGCTGCGCCGGAAGGGGTCGGGGTGCGTCTGGGCGTAAGGCTAGCGGCATTGCTGGTCCTGTCAGTGGAGGGGCTGGACGACCACGACGGCTGCGACAGGCAGCCGGGGCCGAGTGGTGGGAGCGCTCCCGTCGGGAGAGCGTAGCATCGGGATTTTGCCCCGGCAAGGGTTGACGGGAGCGCTCCCACGCTGGATCGGTGTCGTATTGTCGGTGTAATGAACGAAAAGACCAGCCGGTCCGCTCCGGAAGGGGCAGGGCGGCTCAGTCCCACGCTGGAGGACTTGGCGTCAGCGGCAGGGGTGTCCCGCTCCACAGCATCCCGTGCCATCAATGGCGGCTCAAAGGTCAGCGCGCAGGCCCAGGCGGCCGTTGACGCCGCGATCGTGGCGCTGGGCTACACCCCCAACCGTGCTGCCCGGAGCCTCGTCACCCGGCGCGCCGGATCCGTGGCACTGGTGATCCCCGAACCTGATGCCCGGGTCATGTTGGACCCGTACTTCGCCGCCGTCATTACTGGAGTCAATGAAGCACTGCGCGAGACGGACCTGCAGCTGGTACTGCTGATGTCCCGGGCCGGTGACGACTCGGCGCGGACCATCCGCTACCTGCGCGGCGGCCACGTTGACGGCGCGATCGTGGTCTCCCACCACCACGCTGATGACTGGGTGGAGACCCTGGGCGGCACCGGTCTGCCCGCCGTCTTCATCGGCAGGCCGTGGGACACGTCGTCCGGAATTCCCTATGTGGACCTGGACAACTTCGAGGGAGGCCGGTTGGCGGCACGGCACTTGGCCGGCATCGGCCGCACCCGGCTGGCGACTGTTGCCGGCCCTCCTGACATGACGGCCGCCGTCGACCGCCTGGAAGGATGGCAGCAGGGACTCAGGGAAGCCGGCCTTGAGCCCGGACCGGTCATCCACGGGGACTTCACGACGGCGGGCGGTGCCGATGCTGCAGCCCAATTGCTGGCTACATCGCCTGACGTGGACGGAATATTCGCCGCATCGGACCTGATGGCGCTCGGCGTCGTGGACACCCTTCGCGGAAGGGGGCGGCGGGTGCCGGACGACGTGGCAGTGGTGGGCTTCGACAACCACTCCATCCAGGCGGCAAACGGCCTGGGCCTCACCACGGTGGCCCATCCCATGGTGGACATGGCAGCCGCAGCCGGAAAGCTCCTGGTGGGTGCCATCGCGAATCCCGGCGGGGTTCCGGGACCAGTCATCTATCCTGCGGAACTGGTGGTGCGCGGAAGCTCCGTGCAGTAGCGGACCCAAAGCCGCAGGATGTCGGCCCGACCGCCTGGTTGCACCTAGGCGGCCAGGCCGCCCTTTACCTTGCGGTGCGTCCGATGCCTGGCCGGCGCCAGGCGTGAATGGGCGCCCGCGAGGACCTCGCTGCCGTCCGGCACGGTGCTGTCCGAATCCAGGTGTGCGCCGTGCTCGATCAGGACGCTTGAGCCGATGCGCGAGTGGCTGCCAATGTGGACACGGTTGCCGATCACCGTGCCCCGGCCGATGCGCACGCCGTCGCCGATGACCGTCCTGTCACCGATGATCGCGCCGCGGTCGATCCAGCTGCCGTGTCCAATCCGGCAGCCTGAACCCACCTGCGCGCCGTGCTCCACATAGGTCATGGGGCCGATCCGGGTGCTCTCAGCCACGCTGGCCCCCGGAGCGATGAGGCCGCCGCCGTTGTCGTGGCGGCTGTACCGGGTGACCTTCCCGGCGTCGTCTTCTACTGACACAAACTTCGCGGTCATACCATCCCTCGTTACCACCGCGGCTATTTACCGCTCAGTAGGTTAACGGCCCGGAGGCCGCGAGGATTCCCAGCACGCGGGCCGCGACCGCTACGCCACCAGGTTGGCGGCAGCCGTGTTCATGTGTTCAAGGATGGTCTTCCGGGCCAGGGTGGCATCGCCGGTGTCGATGGCGCCCACGATGTCCTTGTGGCGGTCCACGCTCATGTTGCTGACGCCCTTTTCCAGTCCGGCGAACATGATGGACATCCGGATGGAGCCCTCAAGGGATTCCCAGGAGTGGAGCAGTGTTTCGTTGCCCGTAAGCCGGCAGAGGGTGCGGTGGAACTCGAGGTCGGATTCAATCCGTTCCTCAAGGCTGCCGCTGGCCGCGGCATCCATGGCATCAATGGCCTTGTGCAGCGACTCGGTGACCTGCTGCCGGTCCGGCAGTTCGCAGAGGGTCCGGGCGGCCAGCGATTCCAGGGCGGCACGGACAGCATAAATGTCCCGGATTTCCTTTTCATCCAGGTGGCGGACGGACAGGCGTCCGCGGGGGCCGGCGGACAGCAGGCCTTCCTGTTCCAGCTGGCGGAGGGCTTCGCGGAGCGTGCCGCGGCTGATCTGCAGCATCTCGGACAGTTCCGTTTCCACCAGGTGCCGGCCCGGTTCCAGCTCGCCGCTGGTGATGGCGGTCCGCAGCGCCGAGAGCGCCTGCTCACGAAGGCTCTTCTTTTCCAGTCCCAGCAGGGGTGCGCCCAATCCGGCCATGGCTCTGTCCTCAATGTCTTAAGTCGACTGCTAACAGTCGGTAGTAATTCCGATGGTACGGCAGAAAGCACGGCACCGGCCTTGACCGGTGCCGTGCTTTCCCACATGTCTTGAAATCCGTCAGCCGAGTTCGGCGAGGACCTTGGCCACGATGCGGTCCACGGATAGCCCGTAGCGCTCGTGCAGGGTGGGCAGGGCGCCGGCGTCGAGGAACTGGTCCGGCAGCCCGATGGGCACCACGCGCTTGCCTGCTCCGGCGGTGACGACGGCGGAGGCAACAGTTTCGAAAAGCCCGCCCACCACGGAGTGGTTCTCCAGGGTGACGGCGAGCCGGTCCGTGTTGATTTCCTTGAGGACGGTTTCGGCGTCGAACGGCTTGATGGTGGGGGTGTGCACGACGGCGACGTCCACGTTGTGTGCCGCAAGGGCCTTGGCTGCCTGCAGGGCACGCATGGTCATCAGTCCGGAGGAGATGAAGACGACGTCGTTGCCGCCGCGCAGCACCTTGGCCTTGCCGAGTTCGAACGTGTAGCCGTACCCGTCCAGGACGGTGGGCACGTTGCCGCGCAGCAGCCGCAGGTAGGTCGGTCCCTCGGAGGCGGCGAGCTGCGGGACGGCCTGTTCGATGTCGATCGAGTCGCAGGGGTCAACGATGGTCAGGTTGGGCATGCCGCGGAAGATCGCCATGTCCTCGGTGGCCTGGTGGCTGGGGCCGTATCCGGTGGTCAGGCCGGGCAGGCCGCCCACAATGTTGACGTTAAGGTTCGGTTCGGCGGCGTCCAGGCAGAGGAAGTCGTAGGCGCGGCGGGCTGCGAACACCGAGTAGGTGGACGCGAACGGCACCAGCCCGGTCTCGGCGAGCCCGGCGGCGGCGCCGAAGAGCAGCTGCTCGGCCATGCCCATCTGGAAGAACCGCTCCGGGTAGGCCTGGGCGAAGATGTGCATGTCCGTGTATTTGCCCAGGTCCGCGGTCAATCCCACGATCTTGTCGTTTTCCTGTGCGGCCTTGACCAGGGCGTGCCCGAACGGTGCGTTGGAGGTCTTCTGGCCCGGGTCGGCGAACGACGCGATCATCGCCGAGGTCTTCAGTTTCGGCTTGGCCGCTGCTGCGGTGTCGGGGGCCTCGGTGGTGGTGCTCATGCTGAAGCCTTTCCTTCGTATCCGGCGGTGAGCTGCTCGCGGCAGGTCTGCCATTCGTTCTCTTCGATGCGCATGAAGTGCGCCTTTTCGCGGTTTTCCAGCAGCGGAACGCCGCGGCCCACCTTGGTGTCGCACAGGATCACGGAGGGGCGTCCGACGGCGGCGGCCTGGGCGGCTGCGTTGTCGAACGCTGCCAGCAGCGCGCCGACGTCGTTCCCGTCCACGCGCTGGGTGTACCAGCCGAAGGATTCCCACTTTTCGGTGACCGGCTCGGTGCGGAGCACGGTGTCGGTCTTGCCGTCGGCCTGCAGGGCGTTGATGTCCACCATGGCGGTGAGGTTGCCCAGCTGGTGGTGGTGCGCGCCCATGGCGGCCTCCCACGTGGAGCCTTCGTCCAGTTCGCCGTCGGAGAGGAAGTTGAACACCCGGGCGGACGAGCCTTGGTAGCGCAGGCCCAGGGCCATGCCGACGGCGATGGTCAGCCCGTGCCCCAGCGAACCGCCGGAGATTTCCATGCCGGGGGTGTAGGTGGACATCCCGGACATCGGCAGCCGCGAGTCGTCCGAGCCGTAGGTTTCCAGTTCCTCCACGGGGACGATCCCGGCTTCGGCGAGAGCGGCATAGTGGCCGATGGCGTAGTGGCCGGTGGAGAGCAGGAACCGGTCGCGGGCTTCCCAGTGCGGGTCCCCGGCGCGGAAGTTCAGCTGGTCCCCGTAGACGGTGGCGAGCATGTCCGCGGCACCCAGGGCCTGGCCAACGTACCCCTGGCCCTGGACCTCGCCCATGTTCAGGGCGTGGTGCCGGATGCGGTACGCGGCGGCGCTGATCTTCTCCAGCCGTTCGGGCGTCACTGCGGTCTGCAGTGTTTGTCCCTGCGGGGCGGCGTCCTGGACGGTATCTGTAGGCATTGCTGGCTCCGTGGTCGTTTCGTGCGCGGTGGTCATTCAGGCGTTGACGGTGTTCGGGGTGCTTTTGGTGGCCTCGTCAGCCAGTTCGCGTTCCCGCTTGCCCCAGGTTTCCCGGGTAGCGACGGCGGCCCAAAGGCCGATCAGGGCGTACGCGCCGAAGAGCAGTGCCGGGCCCATCCAGCCGAAGCTGACGAACAGCAAGGTGGTGATGAACGGCGTGAAGCCGGAAACCATGGCCGAGATCTGGTACGCGAGGCTGGCACCGGAGGCGCGGGTCTTGGCCTGGAAGAGCTCCGGGAACCAGGCACCCTGGGCGCCGGCCAAGGAGTTCTGGCAGACCGCATAGGAGATCACGATGGTGAGGATGATGGCGATGAACAGGCCGGTGTTAACCAGCAGGAACATCGGGATCGCGAACAGTGCGGCAAAAGCGGTGGACCAGACATAAAGGGGGCGGCGGCCAATGCGGTCCGTCAGTGCGGCCCAGGCCTGGGTGGCGAAGATGCCGATGGCAGACGCGATGCAGAGGGCGACCAGGGTCTGGGTCTTGTCCGCCAGGTGCTGGCTGTTGAGGTAGGAAATCATGTAGGTGATGGATACTGCGTAGCCGGCAGTCTCGGCGATGCGCAGGCCGATGCCCTTGACGATGTTGCGCCAGTCAGTCTTGATGACCTCGACGATCGGTGCCTTCACGATGGTGCCGCTGTCCTTCACCTCATCGAAGACCGGGGATTCCGGGACCTTGGACCGGATGATGAGGCCTACGACGACCAGCACGATGCTGGCCAGGAACGGGATCCGCCATGCCAGCTCACCTCCGAGGCTGGTGCTCGCCAGGAAGGTCAGGTTGGCAAGCAGCAGGCCCACGGGGAAGCCGGCCTGGACGATTCCGGTGAACTTGCCCTTTGATTTCCAGGGGGCATGCTCGTAGCTCATCAGGATGGCGCCGCCCCATTCCGCGCCGAAGGCCAGGCCCTGGACGATGCGGACGAAGACCAGCAGTGCCGGGGCCAGCAGTCCCACCGCGGCGTAGGTGGGGAGCAGGCCAATCGCGAAGGTTGCCAGGCCCATCAGGATGAGGGAGGCGACCAGGACCGGCTTGCGGCCCACCTTGTCGCCGAGGTGGCCGCCGATGATGCCGCCCAGCGGGCGGGCAGCGAAGCCGACGCCCAGGGTGGCGAAGGATGCGAGGGTCCCCGTTACGGGATCGCTGCCGGGGAAGAATGCGGTGCCGAAGTACAGTGCGGCAGCGGTGCCGAAGCCGATGAAGTCATACGTCTCGATGACGGCCCCCACGCCGGATCCGATGGCAACTCGCCGGGCGTCCTTGGTGCCGTGGACCGGCCCGCGCATGGTCAGAGCATCTTTGCTCATGGTGGTTCCCTTTCGAAAAGCGGCTGGAGGAAGTCCGCCGCTGTCGACTGTTAACAATTGATGGACACCAGTGTGACCCACATCATTATGACTGTCAACAGTCGACTTTTAGAGTTGACTGTTGACAGTTAACGAACGTATTGTGGTCCCCATCACTAAAGCCCGGCACGAACCAAAGGATCAATGATGTTCCACTCCAGACTTGGGTGCTCATCCATCAGCTTCCGGCACCAGGACCTTGGCACGGCCCTGCGCACCATGAAGGAACTGGGCTTCGAAGAAATCGATCTGGGCGCCCTGCCCGGCGTTTGCGACCACGTGCCCTACGGGCTCAACGCGGCCGCGGTGGACACTGTCTCCGCCGAGGTCAACGCGTCCGGCCTGCGGGTCCGCTCCGTGAACGGCGATGTCGGTGACCTCAACAAGGTGCTCGACGACGAGGGCCGGGCTGCGCGGGAGCGCCACCTCGACGCCCTGCTGACCCTGACGGCCAACATAGGGGCGAAGGCATTGGTCCTGCCGTGCGGCGCCCTGGACCATACCCCGGTCCGGAGCGTCGAAGAGGATCTGGACCTCGTGGCCGCCCAGCTCACCGGTGCCGGACAGCGGGCCGCGGAGTTCGGCGTCGAACTTTGGACCGAGTCCCTCCACTTCCTTCGGTTCTGTTGGAACCTGGAGCGCGCAGGACTCCTGGCCGACCGCCTCGCCGGTTCCGGCGTCGGAATCGTCATGGACTTCAGCCACATTGTGGCGTCCGGCGAAGATATCCAGGCCTACCTGGACCGGCACCAGGGCCGCATCAGCCACGTCCACCTGCGCGACGCCGTGCCGGGGAACATCAACCTCAGCATCGGCAACGGTGACGCCGACTTCGTCGGCGGCCTGAAACGCCTTGCCGCCGACGGCTACACCGGCCACTTCTCGCTTGAACTGGAAACCCGGGACGTCACCCATGACGAACGCCCGGCCGCCGCCGCCAAAGCGGCAAGCTTCATCACCGACCTCATCTGAGCCCCAAAATCAATTCAAGGAGCACCACCATGACCACCATCCAGCGCACCGCCGTCCTCACCGGAGCAACCTCGGACCGGGGCATCGGCATCACCACGGCCCGCCGCTACGCCCGTGACGGCTGGGGCATCGTCATCCTCGACCTCGACGGCGAGAAGTCCGCCAAGGTCGCAGCCGAAATCGGCAACGAGTTCAACGTCCCCGCCTTCGGCCACGAGATCGACGTCGCCAACGAAGCCTCCGTGATTGCCGCCCAGGCCGCGGTCGCCGCCGAAGTGGCAGCGGGCAACCTCGCGCCCGTCGGCGCCTTGGCCAATATCGCCGGCATCACCTCGCCCGTCCCGTTCCTGGAAACCACCCTGGAGCTGTGGCACAAGGTCATGGACGTCAACGCCACCGGCACCTACCTGGTGACCAAGGCCTTCCTGCCGGACATGATCGGCAACGGCTGGGGCCGGATCGTGAACATGTCCTCCGTGTCCGCCCAGCGCGGCGGCGGCGTCTTCGGCAAGGTCCCCTACTCCGCCGCAAAGGCAGCCATCCTGGGCTTCACCAAGGCGCTGGCCCGTGAGCTGGGCACCACCGGCGTCACCGTCAACGCCATCACCCCCGGCGCCGTGGACACCAACATCCGCGTGGGCAGCACCGAGGAGCAGGAAGCAGCCATCAACGCCGGCATCCCGCTGGGCCGCAACGCCACCACCGAGGAAGTGGCCGCCGTGATCGCCTTCCTCTCCTCCGAGGACTCGGCCTACCTCACCGGCACCACCATCGACATCAACGGCGGCAGCCACATCCACTAGCAGCCGGCCCCGGCGCCAGCCAGAAAGCTCCCTCCATGACAAAGATCTTCAATGACCCCTCCGACTTCGCCGAAGAAGCCCTCGCCGGGTTCTGTGACGTCCACTCGGACCTGGTCCGGCAGGTTCCCGGCGGTGCCGTCCGCCGCTTCCGGCCGGCAAAGCCCAAGGTTGCCGTCCTGGCCGGCGGTGGCTCCGGGCACTACCCGGCGTTCGCCGGGGTGATCGGCGCGGGCTTCGCGGATGGAGCGGTGGTGGGAAACATCTTCACCTCGCCCTCCGCCCAGCAGGCCTACTCGGTGGCCAAGGCCGCAGAGTCCGGCGCCGGTGTCGTCTTCACCTACGGCAACTACGCCGGCGACGTGATGAACTTCGGCATGGCCAGCGAGCGCCTGGCCGCCGAGGGCATCGCCGTGGAGAACGTCCTGGTGACTGACGACATCGCCAGCGCCCCGCCGTCGGAATCCGCCAAGCGCCGCGGCATCGCCGGTGACTTCACGGTCTTCAAGGTGATGGGCGCTGCCGCCGAGAATGGCGCGGACCTGGCCGAGGTGGTCCGCCTGGGCCGCAAGGCCAACGAACGCACCCGCACCATCGGCAGCGCGTTCGCCGGCTGCACCTTCCCGGGCGCAGACGCACCGCTGTTCACGCTCCCGGCGGGGCAGATGGGCCTGGGCCTGGGCATCCACGGTGAACCCGGCCTGCACGACACCCACCTGCCTTCGGCCAAGGAACTGGGCCGCGAACTGGTGGCCCGCGTACTCTCCGAAACCCCGCCGGACGCCGCCAGCCGCATCGCCGTCATCCTTAATGGCCTCGGCTCCACCAAGCATGAGGAGCTCTTCGTCCTCTGGGGGACCGTGGCACCGCTGCTGCGTGCCGCCGGCTACACGCTGGTGATGCCCGAGGTGGGGGAGCTGGTCACCAGCCTTGACATGGCAGGCGTCTCGCTGACCGTCACCTGGCTTGACGAGGAACTGGAACCGCTGTGGGTTGCCCCTGCCGAGACTCCGGCCTACCGCCGGGGCAGCGCTGCCCGGGAGACCGGGGCGCGTGGGGTCAGGAAACGTCCGACGGCGGCGCGGCCGCTGCTGCGTTCGTTGCCACCGCATCCTCCCGCGGGTATGCAGCGGCCTGCGTAGCGGCCATCGACGCCGCCCGTTCGTCGCTGCACGACGCCGAAGAGCGGCTGGGCCGCATGGATGCGATTGCCGGTGACGGCGACCATGGCCGGGGCATGGTCCGCGGCGTGGACGCGGCCGCCGCAGCCGCGTCCGCCGCTCTGGGCCACGGTGCCGGAGCCGGCGATGTGCTGGCTGCCGCCGGGGACGCCTGGGCGGACAAGGCAGGCGGCACCTCCGGTGTCCTGTGGGGCGCTGGACTGCGGGCTTTCGGTGAAACGGTGGGCAATGCCTCCGCACCCGCTCCCAGTGCCCTTGCGGCAGCAGTGACGGCGTTCGCGGACCGGATTGTCCAGTTGGGCAAAGCCGAAGCGGGGGACAAGACCATGGTGGACGCGCTGCTGCCATTTGTTGCCGGGTTCAGCCGTGCGGTGGGCTACGGCGTGGAACCGGGCCGCGCCTGGGAGGACGCGGCACGCGAGGCGGCCATCGCCGCGGAAGCCACCGCGGACCTCCTGCCACTCAAGGGCCGGGCCCGGCCCCTTGCGGAAAAGAGCCTGGGCACGGCGGATCCCGGCGCCACATCGCTGGCCATGGTCTTTGCCGTCATGGGGCCGCACTTCACCGGTGCCACCGGGTCCGAAGGCAGCACCACCACCGTTGCGGCGACGGCCGCTGAGTCATGACAACGGAAGGGAACACCATGGGGCTGCGGCTCATTGTCGGCGCGGACGAAGCCGGCGTGGACTACAAGGACAAGATCCTCGCGGACCTGCGGAACGATCCGCGCGTCAGCGAGGTCATCGACATTGGCGTCAACCGGAGCGACGCCCCGGCCGATTTCACCAAGCCCTACCCGTACGTGGGCATAGCGGCCGGCGAGATGATCAGGGACGGCGCCGCAGACCGGGCCATCCTGTTCTGCGGTACCGGCATCGGCGTCGCCATCGCCGCCAACAAGGTGGACGGCATCCGCGCCACCGCCGCGCACGACTCGTTCTCGGTGGAGCGGTCCATCCTGTCCAACGACTGCCAGGTCCTCACCATGGGGCAGCGCGTGGTGGGCATCGAACTCGCCCGCCGCCTGGCAAAGGAATGGATCGGGTACACGTTCGATCCGTCGTCGGCCTCGGCGGGCAAGGTCAAGGTCCTCACCGACTTCGAGGGCTGCTAAGCCGGGTCCCGGCCCGCGGGGCGGCGGCTGTTCGGCAACACGGCTGCCCGCCCCGTTGCGCGGTGCTCCTACACTGGGGTGATGATCACAGTCACCGGAAGTGTGGAAACCAACCTGTCCGCGGAGAAGGCCTTTGCCTTCATGAGTGAGTTCGAAAACACCACTAAGTGGGATCCCAACACCCCCGTGATGGACAAAATCACCCCGGGGCCCGTTGCCGTAGGCCACAAATACCACGCTGAGTCCGAGTTCCGCGGAAAGCGCCAGACGCTGGTCTACGAGGTCATCGAGTTCACGGACAACCACATAAAACTGCGCGGCGAGAACAAGACCGTCACCTCGTTCGATTCCATCGATGTCAGGCCCAACGGGAGCGGCTCCGTGGTGACGTACACGGCCGAGTTCAGCATCCACGGGCCGGCCAAGATCATCCAGCCGCTGCTGAAGCCTGCCTTCAATTCGCTGCGTGATCCAGCGTTGAACGGGATCCGGGACACGCTTAATTCGCTGGCAGCGGCCTGACGCCTGCAAAGAATCCCCGGATCCCACTGCGCGGATCGTCCTCAACCCGGGCGCCGTCGTCCAGCATCATGGTGCGGCGCGCGTCCCCATATTCCGGCCACTCCAGCCCTGCCGTGTCCGGCGATCCAGTGCGCGCAAAGGCTGCCCAGGCCCCGCTCATGGTGTTGCTGAGGGACTGCGGCGCCGCGCCCCGGGTAAGGAACGCAGCCTCCGGCCCGTCCAGGTGCCGGAAAACGAACGGGATGTCCAGGGCATGGCAGGCGCCCAGCTTTCCGCCCATGGCCGGGCTGCGCCAGGTGAACAGGTAGGCGAAGTTTCTCCCGGCCGCGCCGTTTGGCGCGGCCAGTTGGCGCGCTGCCAAAAGACGGTTGGTGGGCTGGCGGTAGACGGAATCGGCGATGGCGGCTTCAAGGATTTCCTTGCCCCCGGGCTCCCGGGACAGTACCCGGGCCAGTGCTTCGGTGTAGCCCGGTGCCTGGGCAGACGGAACCCCTGCGGCGGCGAGGACGGCGGCGGCGCGGTCAGGATACCCTGGGTCCTCCGGGGCAGCCGGGCGCATTTCGACGGCGAAGGAGCCTTCGTTGAGGTTGGTTCCGGCCAGCAGGTCCACCCCGCTGTTGAGCCCGCGGCGGATACCGTCCAGCGGCGGCTCCGGCAGTGAGGGTGTCCCCACGGTCGGCTGGAAGGGCAGCGGGACGGCGTAAGTCTCCGCCGCGATCCGCTTTTCCAGGGCGGCCTGGGCCTCAAGCAGCCGCCCCGCGGGGAGGGTCAGCAGTTCCTTTGCGGATGGTTTGTCCAGGCCGCACAGTTCCAGGAATTGCGCGCTGATGTGCGCGGATTCGTCCGGCCGCCGGTACCGTTCCGCGGTGCCGCTCTGCATGATGGCGCGGTGGAAGAGCCCTTCCGACGACGGCATGCCCAGCAGGGTGCCGATGGCCGCGGCGCCTGCCGACTCGCCAAAAACAGTGATGTTTTCCGGGTCGCCGCCGAATGGCCCGATATTTCGGCGTACCCAGCGCAAGGCTTCCAGCTGGTCCAGCAGGGCGACGTTGGACGAGTCCTCGTACCCTGGGCCAAGCAGGTCCGCCAGATGCAGGAAGCCCAGGGCGCCCAGGCGGTAGTTGATGGACACGAGCACCACGCCCGCCGCGGCGGCCAGCCGGGCGCCGTCGTACATGGCGTCGCTGTTGGCGCCCAGCAGAAACGCGCCGCCATGGATCCACACCATCACCGGCCTTGCCGGCCCGTCCCCCGGCGGGGCCCAGATGTTCAGGTTGAGGCAGCCGTCTTCGCTCCATTTCCGCGGCCTGCTGCCCGGCGGGGCGGGGTTCTCCAGGTTTTGGGGTGCTGCGGGGCCGGCGGCGGTGCAGTCCAGGACGCCTGCCCACGGGGCTGCCGGGACCGGAGGGCGGAAGCGGTTGGCCCCCGACGGCGGTGCAGCGTAGGGGATGCCAAGGAACCGGCGGATGGTGGTCCCTTCAGCTTCGAGGGAGCTGCCGAGGATGGACCCGGCGGGGGTGGAGAGACGCGTCATGGTTGACAGGTTACGGCGTCCGCACAGGTAGGCTGGCATCACCGTTCGGCAGTGGGCGGCCACGATGCTGTGGCTCTTCATAACTGTCCGGGAGGTAAGACGCGTGCCCCACGCCGACGTCTTTGGTGCCGAAAATTTTGCTGACGTGGCCCTGCATCTTCAGGAGTCGTTCCTCCATACCCCCGAGGTCGGGGCGATCCTGCAGGATCTCGCGGCCTATGCCGTGGGCCGCCTCGGCAGCACCGATCCCGGGTGTTCGTGCGAAATCACGGTACTGCGGCCCAAGAAACCCGTGACCACGGCCTGCAGCAACCACGCCGCGAAGGTGATGAACCAGGTGGAGTTCAAGCACGGCGACGGTCCGGGTTTGACGGCCATGCGGACCAGCGCCACGGTCCTGGTGGCCGACCTGCGGCTGGAACAGCGGTGGCCGGACTATGTCCAAGCAGTGCAGGATCAGGGATTCCTTTCGGTGCTGAGCATCCCCGTGGAGCTAGAGGGGGACGCGCAGGGCGTGCTGACGTTCTACTGCTCGCATCCCGTCGACCCCCGCGACAACCGCGTGGATGTTGCGGAGACGTTTGTGCGGCGGGCCTCCAAGGGCCTGACGCTCTGCCTCCGCATGCTCAGGCTGGAGGAGACCAGGGCCGGCATGACCGCCGCCATGCAGACCCGCACCGTGATCGACCTGGCTACGGGGGCCATCATGGCTCAAAACCGCTGCACCCAGGACGCTGCCTTCAAACTGCTTCGGGAAGCATCCAACACGCGCAACATGAAACTCCGCGATGTGGCGGCCATGGTGATCTCGTCAGTGGCCGGGGTGACGGACACCTTTACCTACTTCGACGAGTAGGGGCCCTTCCGCTCCGGATCCTGCGGCTCCGGTTGGAGGAGGAACAGGGCATAACTGCTGAGCGGGACGCGCAGGAGCAGGCCCTGGGCGGCACAGTGTTCGTTGACGGCCTGTGCCAGGGCGTCCCGCTCCTTCGGTGACAGGGTGCACTGGCCGGCGCAGTAGTCGCGGATGAGCTGTTCCGAGGCGTCGCCGCCCAAGCCGACGAACTCCAGCCACAGCTGTGCCAGATCCAGTCCGTGCTCCTTGATGACAGCATCGGTGAGGGCCTGCTGGTCAACGGCATCCATCGTCCCGTCCTAGCCTTGGTTATGGATTCTTGCAGCTGCGGTTCGGAACGGCGGCGTGGATGGATGGGAATGAACCGCAAATATTTCGCTGGGAGAGTGGCGCCACGCCCCTGCGCATGGACTCGCCCCGGCGCTGCCGTCGCCGCATCCAGCGCCGGGGGACCTTCGCCCCTAGGCGGCGAACCGGCCCCGGAAGTCAACTTGAGTGTCTGGAGCACGCGAGTACAACAGGAGGCAAGGACCATGGGCGCATGTGATGTCTGCGGCAGCAGCGAGGGCCGCATGTTCACCGTCAGTATGGGAAACCAGACCGGCACGTTCGACAGCTTCGAATGTGCCATCCACATGATGGCTCCGGCATGCGAGCACTGCGGCTGCCGGATCCTGGGCCATCCCGTTGAAAGCCAGGCAGGCATCTACTGCTGCCTCCATTGCGCGAAGGAAGCGGGCAACCCGCACCAGGCCGCGCATGCTGAGCATACGACGGTGGCCGTGCCGGCGGAAGGCACGTCGGGAGGGCAGCGCTAGCGTTGCCCTGAAGAAGCGACAGGAAAAGGGAGACCGTGGCGGACAGCGGAAGTTTCAGGATTGTGGTGGGCGTTGACGGGTCGGACCAGTCCAGGGCAGCGATGGACTGGGCAATTGAGGAGTCCAGGCTGCGCACGGGAGAGGTACAGGCCGTGACCGCCTGGAGCTTTCCCTATGTCAGCGATGCCCTCGGCACAGCTTGGGACTATGACATCTTCCAGAAGGACGCCCAGGCCATCCTCGAAGAAGAACTTGAACGCGTCAAGAACCAGGGCGTGACGGTCACGGGGCGCATCGTGGAGGGCAATCCCGCGTCGGCGCTCATTGAGGCCTCCCGGGACGCTGACCTGGTGGCGGTAGGTTCACGCGGCCACGGCGGCTTCACGGGGATGCTGCTGGGTTCAGTGTCGCACCAGACCATCCATCATGCGCACTGCCCCGTGCTGGTAATCCGGGAGCCTGACGCGGGATAACCACCGCGGTACCTTCGCCTTTCAGTGAATGGAAACGCCGTTCTGTGGGTCCCGCGCTGCCGCAAGGCTTGCAGCATGGACATGATTCGGGTGGAGCCCCGCTGCCGCGTGCTGATCGACAACGACTGGGCGGGTGACCCGGACGGGCTGGTGGCCCTGGCCCACCACGCCATGTCGCCATCCAACACGATCGTCGGCGTCACAAGTTCCCTGACCAACCCGATGTTTGGGCCGCCGGCGGGCATGGCGCAGAAGGGCGCGAACCTGGCCGGGGAACTGTTGCGCGTCCTCAAGAGCCCGGAGCCGGCAGTGGCCCACCCGGGATCCGACAGCCCCTTCACCGGACAACCCCGGGACACCCCGGCTGCCCGGGCGATCGCTGCCACCGCAGCAGCCGGCGGAGTGCTGCCCCTGGTCCTTGTCTGCGCCGGCCCGCTCACCAACGTGGCCGATGCGCTCCTGCTGGATCCCGCCGTCGCCTCCTCCCTCACCTTGGCTTGGGTTGGCGGGGCCGCGGCGAACGGGGAGGAATACAACTACTTCACGGACCCGGCCGCCGCAGACTTCGTGCTCGGGAACCAGGAGCTGTCCGTGTGGCAGTTCCCGGCAGAGACGTACCGGCAGGTTGTTGCCCCGGTGGCCGAACTTGACCATGCCTTCAGGAACTCGGGCGCGGCAGGCGCCTGGCTGTGGGAGCTCTTCAACAGCCTGGACGTGCCGGACTTCGTGAAATTCGGGCCGCTGTGGTGCCTGGGTGACAGCGCACCCCTGGTGGTTACCGGCCTCGACGATGCCACGTCCACCTTCACGGAAACACGCAACCATCCCTCGCGGCGGACCTACACCTCCGTGGACACGCGGCTGATCATGGCGGATTTCCTCGCAAAGCTGCGGCTGCAGCAGTAGCAGGCTAAAACAATGGCCCGGACCGCCACAGGCGGTCCGGGCCACCCGCTGCTGTCAGGCGTGCAGCGGCGCCCCCGCCGGTGCCTGCTGCCGGGCGAAGTTGCCCAGCCAGCGCGCGCTCTCCTTCGGGGTGCGTTCCTGGGTGGAACGGTCGACGGCGATCAGGCCGAACTTGGGCCCGTAGCCGAAGATCCACTCGAAGTTGTCGAACGCGGTCCAGGCGATGTACCCGCGGACGTCGATGCCGTCCGCAAGGCAGGAAGCAACGCCGTCGACGGCTGTCCGCAGGTACGCCACCCGCTGCGTGTCATCCTCCGTGGCCAACCCGTTCTCGGTGACCATCACCGGGATGCCGGCAACGCGCCAGGCCTCGCGGATGGTGGCCTCCAGCGCTTGGGGATAGATTTCCTCGCCCATTTGGTTGACGGCCACGCCTTCCGGAGCCGGAGCGTGGCCGTCCGGGCCGTACACGGTGCGGCCGTAAGTCTGGATGCCCACGAAGTCGTCGCCGCGGGAGGCTTCCAGGAACCGCTCGTTGACGTCCCGGCGCACCTGGGCCGCGATTTCTTCGCCGCCGGGGACCGACTGGATGTCCGAGTTGGCCAGGGTCCAGCCCACGCGCAGATCCGGGCGGTGTGCCTTGATTGCTTCGGTGGCCGCCTTGTGCGCCGCGAGTTTGACGTTGAAGCCGGCCTCCGTGGAGCAGAACTGGAACGGGGCAACCGTGCTGGCGTCCACGCCCAGGCGCTGCGCGGCAGCCGCCCACATGGGGACCTTGCCGCGGTTCTCCGGCGCTTCCCCGCCGATGCCGAATGACTCCAGCAGCCAAGGGAGGTTGGGCTCGTTCAGGGTGCAGGCGACGCCGATCAGGTCACCCAGGTGCGCCATGACCCGGCCGCAATAGCGAGCGAACAGCTCCGGCGTGCGTTCGCCCTCCCAGCCGCCCGAACGGAGCAACCACAGCGGTGACGCGAAATGGTGGAACGTGACCACCGGCGTCAGCCCGTGCTCCCGGCAGGCCTCGAGCACCCGCTTGTAGTGGTCCAGCGCAGCCACCGAGAAATGCCCTTCCTCCGGTTCGATCCGGGCCCATTCCACGGAGAAGCGGTAGCTGGTAAAACCGAGGCCGGCGATCAGGGCAATATCCTCCCGGTACCGGTAGTAGTGGTCCACGGCATCCCCGGACGGCTCCGCGAAAATGGTGCCCGGAAGGTGTTCCAGGAACCAGACATCGCTGTTGACGTTGTTGCCTTCCACCTGGTGGCCTGCGGTGGCCACGCCCCAAAGGAAGTCCTGCGGAAACGGGTTGGTCATTGGGGTTCCTCTCATCATGGACGCACGCCGGCGTCCCAGGCCTCGCTGCCTGCCTCCATCCTGTCCAACCGCGTGACCGCCGCCACAATACTTTTTCAATCAATGACATTCTCATGTTTGGTCCAGCAGGCCCCAACGGATTCTTGAAGGGAGCCGGACAGCCCCGGCCCCTCGAATTTCCTCCGTTTGTCACCGTCATAGAAGAATGCGAAGGCGCACCAGATGAAACTTATGACCTCCACCGCACGCGGCAGCGCTGCCGTCCTGACGGGTGCCCTGCTGATCGGCTCCCTGGCCGCCTGTGGCGGCGGATCCAGCCAGGCCTCCGCCAAAGCCGACACCGGCAGCATCACGCTGGCCATCGACAGCGACTCGGCCTCCTTCGGCTACGACCCGCTGCGCGTCTCCGCAGCGCAGCGCCAGTTCTTCGAAGGCCTCTACGACAGCCTCATGACCCTGCAGCCGGACGGTTCCACGGGGCCGGGCCTGGCCAAGGAGTTCAGCTACAACGCGGACAATACGGTCCTGACGCTGACCCTCAAGGACGACGTCACGTTCACGGACGGTTCCAAGCTGGACGCCGCACTGGTCAAGGCCAACCTCGACCGCCGCTCCGATCCCGCACTGAGCGCGTACTCGGCCGTCGCCAAGGGTGGCGCGCAGGAAATCACCTCCGTGGATGTGGTGAGTCCCACCCAGGTGTCCCTGGCGTTCGCCAAGCCGCAGCCGGGATTTGAAAAGAACCTGGCCTCCACTACCGGCATGATCGTGGGCAAGAACGGTGTCACGGACACCGCCAGCCTGTCGGCAACCCCGGACGGTTCCGGTCCGTACACCCTGGACCCCTCCACCGTGAAGGGCAACAAGTACGTGATGGTGAAGAACGACAAGAGCGCCGACGCGTCCAAGTACGCCTACAAGAAGGTGGTCTTCAGCGTGGTCCAGGACCCGCAGGCCCGGGCCAACGCCCTCGTGTCCGGCCAGGCGGACGTGGCCATGCTGACCTCGAACACGGTTGACTTCGCCAAGTCGAAGGGCGTCGGGGTCACCCAGATCGGCGGCACCGTCAACACCATGATCTCCTTCGACAAGATCGGCAAGACCGCCCCGGCGTTCGCCCAGGAGAAGGTCCGGCAGGCCATCCAGTACGCCATCAACCGCCAGGCCCTGGTGGACGCCCTGCACAAGGGCGATGTCCCGGCCTGGAACGCCCTCCCCAAGGATTCAGCGGGCTTCACCAAGGACCTTGAAACCGAATTCGCGTACAACCCGGACAAGGCCAAGAGCCTGCTGGCCGAGGCCGGCTACCCCAACGGCTTCGAGTTCACCATCATCGCCAGCGCCCAGACCCAAACGGACCTGCAGGCCGTCCAGAAGGACCTCGCCGCCGTCGGCATCACCATGAACGTGAAGATGGCCGCGTCAACGGATGAAGCCTTCGCCGCCGTCGCCACCACGCCCCTGGGCTACGCGCCGCTGAACTGGGACAACCCCGTCGGCGTGATGTACGGCGTGGTCCTCAACGGCTTCACCAACGTCCAGAAGGCCACCGATGACCAGCTCAGCGCCGCCACCGGCGAACTGGCCGCCGCCAAGGATGACGCCGCCGCCAAGGCAGCCGCCACGAAGCTGAACACCCGCCTGATGGAGTCCGGCTGGATGATCCCGCTGTACGAGGCGCTCACCAACCAGGGCTACAACACCAAGAAGGTGGCTCCGGTGAAGTTCGCCGGCACCAACGCCTACCCGCTCCTTTCGTCCTACACCCCGGCCAGCTAACACCCGCACCGTCCTGCCGGGTGCTCCCTGCCACGGGAGCACCCGGCAGGACGGCCTGACCGATGGAGGTCACCATGGCACTATTCATCACCAAGCGCCTACTGATGGCGCTGGCCACCGTGCTGGTGGTTGCGGTGCTGGCATTCCTGCTGGTGCACGCGATGCCGGGCAGCCCCGGGGCCGTGTCCCTCGGCGCCGGAGCCTCCCAGGAGGCCATCGACGAGGTCAACCAGCGGCTGGGCTGGAACGACCCGCTCCCCGCGCAGTTCTTCACCTGGCTCGGTTCCGCGGTCCAGGGCGACCTGGGCATCTCGCTCATCGATGGCCGCTCAGTCAGCGCGGACCTGGCGAGCCGGTTGCCTGTCACCGCCTCCCTTGCCGCCGGTGCCACCATCCTCAGTGCCGTCCTGGGCATCGCCCTTGGCGTCACCGCGGCCGTCCGCGGGGGAGTGCTGGACCAAGCCATCGGCGGCTTCGTCGGCCTCCTGGTGGCACTGCCCGCGTTCTGGGTGGGTGTCCTCTTCGTCTACCTTTTTGCCGTCCAGTCCTCCATCTTTCCCGCCACCGGCTACGTCCCGTTCGAGGTCTCCCCGCAGGACTGGGCGCTGTCCCTGGCGCTGCCGGTGATCACCCTGGCAGTGGGCGGTGCGGCCTTCATCGCCCGGCAGACCAGGGCCTCCATGCTCGAGGCCCTGCAGCAGGAACACATCCGCACGCTGCGCGCCACGGCCACCCCCAACTGGAAAATCCTCTACGTCCACGCCCTGCGCTACGCCAGCCTGCCCATCGTGGCCGGCATCGCCCTGCAGTTCATCGGCCTGTTCGGCGGCTCCGTCATCGCTGAGCAGCTGTTCGCCATGCCCGGCCTGGGCCAGGCCGTCCAGACCTCGGTCAGCACCCATGACGCCCCCGCAGTGCAGGGCGTGGTGGTCATCGCCACCGTGGTGGTGGTCGCCGTCAACCTGGTGCTGGAGTTGGCCACCAAGTTCCTCGACCCGAAGTTGCGTGCCTCATGATCCCTTCAATGGCTCCGGTCCCCGCAGACCAGCTGGAAACCCCGACGCCGGCAACGGCTCCCGTGCGCAATGCCGGCAAGGCCGCCATCGCTAAATTTTCCCGGCACCGGCTGTTCACGTCGCCCGGCGCCGTGGCCGGTCTCGTCTGGCTCGTGGCGATGGTCGCCGCGTCACTGACCGCGCCGTTGTGGTTGCCTTACAAAACCGAGGACCAGGACTTCACTGCCGTCCTCTCCGGCCCCACCGGCGCGCACTGGCTGGGAACGGATGAACTGGGCCGTGACATCCTCAGCCGCATCTTCGCCGCGGCGGCAGGCACCCTGGGGACGTCCATGCTCACGGTGATTGTCGGCGTCGGGCTCGGCACCATCCTGGCCATGCTTGCTGCCGGCGCCGGTGAACGGACCGAAGGCGTGATCAGCCGGGTCACCGAGGTCATGATGTCCCTGCCGGGCACGGTGATTATCCTGGCCGTGATCGGCGCGGTGGGAACCAACATCCCCGTGGTCATGGCCATCCTGGGCATCCTGATGTCCGCCGGTATCTACCGGGTGATCCTGGGCCAGGCCAAGTCGCTGCAGTCCCAGCTCTATGTGGACGCGGCCAAGGTGGACGGTGCCAGCCCGCTGCGCATCAGTCTCCGCCACGTCCTGCCCGGGCTGGCCAACACCATCGTGGTCCAGGCGGCACTCATCTTCGCCGTCGGCATGCTCATCCAGGCCGGCCTGGCTTTCATCGGCTTCGGGCCGCCCATCCCGCAGCCCAGCTGGGGCGGCATGATCCAGGGTGCCTCCCAGCATGTCTACGATGCCCCGTGGATGATGGTCCCCACCGGTGCCGTCCTGGCGCTCACGGTCCTGTCGGCCAATGCCATCGGCAACGCCCTGGGCAAGGCCCCCAACGCCGCCGCACCCCACCTGCCCTCCGCCGCGGCACGCAGGCAGCGCGCAAAGGCCGTCGCCGCAATCGCCGCCGCCCCTGTCCCTACCGCGAAGGACGGCGCCCTTGTTCGGGAAACGGCCAAGGGGACTCTCAGTGTCCGCAACCTCTCCGTCGGCGTCGACAATGGCGTCCGGCTCGTCACCGACGTCTCCTTCGACGTCGAACAGGGCACGGTCCTGGGCCTGGTGGGGGAGTCCGGGTGCGGCAAGACGATGACCGCACTGTCCCTGCTCGGGTTGCTGCCCTCCGGCGTTTCCATCACCGGCGGACAAATCCTCTGGAACGGCAGGAACCTTGCCGCGACCACGGACAAGGACATGGAATCCGTCCGCGGCCGCGAGATCGCGCTGATCAGCCAGGAACCCATGCGCGCCCTGGACCCGATGTTCACCGTCGGCTACCAGCTCACCGCCACCATCCGCCGGCTCCGCGGAATGGGCAACGCCGAGGCCCGCAAGGAAGCGCTCAGCCTGCTGGAAAAAGTGGGCATCGTTGATGCTGCCCGGATCCTGAAGACCTATCCGCACCAGATCAGCGGCGGCATGGCGCAGCGCGTGGCGATCGCCCTTGCCCTCTCCGGACAGCCCCGGCTGCTGGTGGCGGACGAACCCACCACTGCCCTGGACGTCACGGTCCAGGCCGAAATCCTTTCCCTGCTCCGTGCACTGGTGAAGGACACCGGCATGTCCGTGGTCATGGTCACCCACGACCTCGGCGTGGTGGCGGACATCTGCGACCAGGTGGCCGTGATGTACGCCGGGCAGGTGGTGGAAAACGGCAGGACAGCAGCCATCCTGGACAGCCCCCGACACCCGTACACGCTGGCCCTGCTGGCCGCGGACCCGCACGCCAACCATGCAAACGACATGCCGGAACGCCTCGCCACGATTCAAGGGCAGGTACCCCAGCCCAAGGACTGGCCCACCGGATGCCGGTTCGCCGCCCGCTGCCAGTTCGCCGGCTCCGCCTGCCTCGAACCCGTCCCCCTGCTGCCCTCCGGCGCAGCAGAGGGCCTGGTGCGGTGCGTCAAAGCGGACCAGCTCGCCGTCGAAGGCATGGACTGGCTGGCCACCGACATCCCGGCCTCCCGCCTGCTCGAGGTCACCTCCAAACAGACGCTACTCACCGAAAAGGACATGGCATGAGCACCGCAGTCACGGAGCGCCCAGGGCCCACGCCGGCAACCACCGTCCCCATGCTCGAAGTGAAGGACCTGGTGGTGCGCTACGGCCGCGGCCGCCGGGCAGCCACAGCACCTGCCGCCGTCGATCGCGTCAGCTTCAGTATCGCCCCCGGTGAAACGGTGGGCCTGGTGGGGGAATCCGGCTCCGGCAAGTCCACCATCGGCAAGGCAATCCTTGGCCTGCAGAAAGTTTCCGGCGGCACCATCAACTACCAGGGCCGGGACATCACCTCCGCCACCGCGGCCCAGCGCCGGGACCTGGGCGGGGAACTGCGGGCCGTCTTCCAGGACCCCAACTCCTCCCTGAACCCCCGGAACACCATCGGCACCTCCCTGGCCGAACCCCTGCGCCTGCGCGGCATCGCCGCTGCGGAGGCCCGGGTAAAGGCCGGGGACATGCTGGAACGTGTGGGCCTGCCCCGGGAGGCCGTGGACCGGTACCCCAGCCAGTTCTCCGGTGGCCAGCGCCAGCGCATCTCCGTGGCCCGCGCCCTGATCTGCGATCCGCAGCTGGTGGTCTGCGACGAAGCCGTCAGTGCCCTTGACCTCTCCACCCAGGCGCAGGTGCTCAACCTGCTGGCCGACCTCCGCGACGAGCGGGGCCTCAGCTACCTGTTCATCGCGCATGACATCGCCGTGGTGCAATTCCTGGCCCAGCGCGTGGTGGTGCTGTACCGCGGCCAGGTGATGGAAAGCGGCCCCGCCGCCGCCGTCACCGGGAACCCGAGGCACCCGTTCACCCAGGCGCTGGTGGCGGCCTCCCCGGTGCCGCGTCCGGCGGAGCAGGCGGCGCGTCGGGAAGCCCGCGAATCACTGGGCGTCCGTACCGGGGCCGCTGCGGTGCCCGCACCCGGCGGCTGCCCCTTCCGGCTCCGCTGCCCGCTGGCCACCGACCTGTGCGCCACCGAACGGCCGGCGCTGCGCCGGGTGGGGACGGCCGACGTCGCCTGCCACTACGCCTGAACCTCCAGTCACCGAAGGGGACGCCACCCCATCGCTGCAACGACAGCCTTCAACACAGAAGTGGAGTCCTGATGACAGAGCAACTACAGTGGCCGGCTGGATCCAGCGACAGGATCGTCATGCTGGGAGTCAACGGCGGTCCCGTCGTGGGTCCTGACGAAGCCAAACCCGCCTTGGCGCTGGTGGTCAATGACGCGGTGTATCTGGTGGACTGCGGGCTTGATACGCCAAGACAGCTCGTCAGGGCCGGACTGGGATTCGCCGGCATTCGCAACGTGTTCATCACGCACCACCACCTGGACCACACTTCCGGGCTGCCGGGACTCCTGCTGCACGGGTGGACAGCACGCCCGCCCCTGCCGCCCGTGGATATCTGGGGCCCACCCGGGACTAAGCAAAAAGCAACGAATCTCCTCGCCGGCTTCGGGGACGAGATTGCCCTTTTCGAGTCCGGCGGCGGTTTCGGTGCCTTCATGGCACCTGATGGCCATGACATCGAGGTGCCCCCGGACAGGGCAGTCGTCCCCGTCATGGAAGACGCCAACGTCCGTGTAGATGCCACCAGGGTGTTCCATGGCCCGGAAGTGGCGAACGCCTATGCCTACCGGTTTACGGTCAAGGGCACCGGCAAGGTGGTGGTGTTTTCCGGTGACACGGCCGCCCATGACGCTAATCTTGCCGCCATCGCCAAGGGGTGTGATGTGCTCGTCCACGAAACGCAGGACAACAGCGCCATTGAACGTATCGCAGCCGAACTTCCCTTCCCGCGTGGAGAGGAGCTGAAGAAGCATCTGTTCGAGGCACACTCCAGCGTCCTCGACCTGCCTGCCGTAGCCCTTGCTGCGCAAGCCAAGAAGCTGGTCTTCAGCCACTACACGCCTGTTGCGCAACCGCCGTCCACCTGGCTTGCGCTGGCGGTTCCCGCGGCCGAAGCCGTGGGCTACGAGGGGGAAATTTTCGCCCCGAATGCACTGGACGTTATACCCCTTTAGCCCACCGCCCTGCTGTCACTGCCTGCACGCCTGTAACCCGCTATACAGAACGGACCCCTCATTCCATGACTTCCACTCCTTGGCTCGCTGCCATGATTTCGCCCGGGCAGGACTTCGACGGTGCCCCGCGCCTCCGCAAGGAATTCCGGCTTGAGGAGGGCCACGGCGGCGTGGTCAAGGCGATGCTGCGGGCCACCGCCTTCGGCATCTACGAGGCCTGCATCAACGGCACGCAAGTGGGGGACGACGTCCTGAGCCCGGGTTGGAGCGCCTATGAGTGGCGGCTCCGGTACCGCAGCTATGACGTCACAACCCTGGTGACGCCCACCAGCGTGCTGGGCGTGGAACTGGGCAACGGCTGGTACCGCGGCCGGCTGGCCTGGCACGGCATGGCCAACCTCTACGGCAGTGAGCTGGGATTCTTCGGCCAGTTGGACATCGAGTTCGCGGACGGCCACGTGCAGTCGATCGCCTCCGATGCCTCCTGGCAGGCAGGCCCGTCCGCCACCACGTCTAACGACCTCTACGACGGCCAGACCATCGATGCCCGCCGCCTTCACAAGGGGTGGGCGGAGCCCGGCTATGTGCCGGGCGCTGACTGGACCGGCGTGCGGGAGCTGGCGTTCGACGCCGACCGGCTTGCTGAGCCGGTCGGCCCGCCCGTGGTTCGGGCCGGCGTCGTGCGTCCCGTGGAAATCTTCACGTCTCCCTCCGGCCGTACCCTGGTGGACTTCGGCCAGAACCTGGTGGGCTGGCTCCGGTTTACCGTGCAGGGCGAGGCCGGGCAGGCCATCACCGTGCGGCACGCCGAGGTCCTGGAAGCCGGAGAACTGGGTGTCCGACCCCTGCGGTCAGCCAAGGCCACGGACACCTTCGTCCTTTCCGGCGGCCTGGACTCCTTCGAGCCCACCAAGACCTTCCATGGCTTCCGCTACGCCGAGATCGCCGGCTGGCCGGGAACACTGACCGCGGATGACGTTGAGGCCGTGGTGGTCCACTCCGACCTGGAACGCACCGGCACCTTCGAATGCTCCAACGAGCTGGTGAACCAGCTGCACCGCAACATCGTCTGGGGCCTGCGCGGCAACTTCCTGGACCTGCCCACCGACTGCCCGCAGCGCGACGAAAGGCTCGGCTGGACCGGGGACATCGCGGTGTTCGCCCCCACGGCGGCGTATCTGTACGACGTCAAGGGCTTCCTGCAGGACTGGCTCCTGGACCTTGCCGCCGAGCAGAAGGCGGCAAACGGCCTGGTGCCCATCACCGTGCCGGACGCCCTCAAGTACTGCCCGCAACCGCCGGAATTCCCGGCACCGGAATCCTCCGCGCTGTGGAGCGAGGCCTCGGTCTGGGTGCCGTGGGCGCTCTGGGAAGCCTACGGGGACCTCAGCGTGCTGGCGAACCAGTACGAATCCATGGCCGCCCATACCCGCCGGGTGGAGGGCCTGCTTTCACCAGCGGGCCTGTGGGACTCGGGCTTCCAGTTCGGCGACTGGCTTGACCCCGACGCCGCACCGGACCAGCCGTGGGCAGCCAAGGCGGACACCGGCGTGGTGGCCACCGCCTGCATGTACCGGACCGCCAGGCTCACCGCCCAGGCCGCAGGACTGCTGGGGAAGCACGACGACGAGGCACACTTCGAGGCGCTCGCCGCCCGGGTGCGGAACGCCTTCGCCGAGCACTACGTGGCGGCCAGCGGCACCATCCGCAGCGACTGCACCACCGTGTACGCGCTGGCCATTGCCTTCGATGTGCTGGAGACGCCGGAACTCCGCGGGTTCGCGGGCAACCGCCTGGCGGAACTGGTGCGGGACAACAACTACCGGGTGTCCACCGGATTCGCGGGAACGCCGTTCATCACCCACGCGCTCACCGACACCGGCCATGTGGACGAGGCCTACCGCCTGTTGCTGGAGGAGGGCTGCCCGTCCTGGTTGTACCCGGTGACCATGGGTGCCACCACCGTCTGGGAACGCTGGGATTCCATGCTCCCGGACGGCACCATCAACCCCGGCGAAATGACCAGCTTCAACCACTACGCCCTGGGTGCGGTGGCGGACTGGATGCACAAGGCCATTGGGGGCATCCGGCCGGCCGAACCCGGCTACGCGCGCGTACTGATCCAGCCGCAGCCGGGGGAGGGGATCAGCTGGGCCAGGACGTCCTTGAAGACGCCGCACGGTGAGGTCCGGGTGGAATGGACGCTCGACGGCGGTGCGTTCCGTCTGGAGGCGACCGTCCCTGCCGGGGTGGCGGCCGACGTCGTGCTTCCGGACGGCGAGCGGCACACGGTTGAGGGCGGCGAGTACCACTTTGCCTGCGCACCGGCACCTGTGCTCGATTACCAGGCGAGCCGCTGATGGGCCACCAGGCGGTCCAGCACCCTCGCCTCGACGGGATCCGGATGCGGGACCCGTTCATCCTGGAGGCCCCTCCCGGTGAGTTCGTCTTGTTCGGAACCAGCGATGAGAACGTGTGGGGCGGCCCCGCCACCGGCTTTGACTGCTACACCAGCCGCGACCTGGAGCACTGGGAAGGCCCCATCGCGGCGTTCCGGCCGCCGGCCGGCTTCTGGGCGGACACCCAGTTCTGGGCGCCGGAGGTGTATGCCCTGGACGGACGGTTCTTCATGCTCGCCACCTTGGCGACATCCTCCGGTGCACGTCCGCGCGGTGTTACGGTCCTCGCCTCTGACAACCCCACCGGCCCCTACCAGCCGTGGAGCGACGGGCCGGTCACCCCGCCAACCCAGCCGTGCCTGGACGGAACCCTGCATGTCGACGACGGCGGCGCCCGCTGGCTGGTTTACAGCCGCGGCACCGAGGGGACGCCGGCTGGACCGGGAATCCGGGACGGGGAACTGTACGCGGTCCACCTCTCAGCGGACCTGCGCTGCACCGTTGGAGAGCCGGTCCTCCTGTTCGCGGCGTCCTCGGCCAACTGGACCCGTCCACTTCGTTTCCCGGAGGGCGTGGAACCACCAAAGGGGCTCAACCTTGCCAAGGACCCGTTGTTCACCGATGGCCCGTTCCTCGTCGGCGGGGCCGGGGGCACCCTGCTGATGCTGTGGTCCAGCCACGGCGAGGACGGGTATGCCATGGGCCTCGCCGAATCGGCCAGCGGAACCGTCACAGGGCCCTGGATCCAACGTCCTGAACCCCTGTGGTCCAGCGACGGCGGCCACGGCATGGTCCTTCGCGCGTCCGGCGGCCGTGACTACCTGGCCTTTCATTGGCCGAACAGCACGCCCGACGAACGTGTGCGGCTGACCGAAGTGGACGTCAGCGGGGCGGGTATCCGGATCCTGTGACGCGGGCCTGCGGTGCCGGATGCAACACGGGCGCTGATCTGCGACGATGTGCCACAGGACAAAACCAGGAGGACTCATGCCGTACACCGTGGATTTCAAGAACGTCTCGACTGTTGGTTTGGAATCGTCGCCGGTTGCCGACGCGCTGGCGGGGCTGCGCGCCAACGAGGCGCGCTACTACAAGAACAAGTACGACCACGACTTCACCACCACCCCGGCGGAAGATGATCCGGAGACGCTGCAGTACATCACCAACATCCTGTCCGCGGAGCGGAACCTGGTCATCGCGTCCAAGCCCCTGGAGGTGTCATCCTTCGAGGTGGACGGCCTGCGGATGGCGTATGTCTTTTACGAATCAGGGCTGTCCATCAACGTCATGTACGGCCTCGAGGAAGGTGGCAAGCGGGCGGTTGGCTTCAAGCTTTCGGACGGCATGGAGGTGCCTGAAGAACTGGCCTCCAGCTTCAAGTTCGCCCGGCAGAAGTCCAAGCTTGCCGGCACCATCCGTGGCTCCTACTTCGTGATCAAGGGCCAGTACAACTAGGGCCGCAGCGCCGAAGAACGCCTTCCAACGATTGAAACCGGGCCCTGCCCCGGACGCTGCTGCACGGCACGATGGCGGAATGAACTCCAACCCCATCCTTTCGGGCTTCAACCCTGACCCGAGCATCGCCACCAGCCCGGAGGGCTACTACGTGGTCACTTCGTCCTTCGAATACCTGCCGGGCCTGCCGGTCTACCACAGCCCGGACTTGGAACGCTGGCAACTGGTGGGCCACGTGGCCACGAGGGAGGAGCAGGTACGGATCGCCAAGGTTCCCACGCCGGGAGGCGTGTGGGCGCCGACCCTCCGCTACCGGGATGGGCTGTTCTACCTGATCGTCTCCGTCTTCCTCGGCGGGCGGGGCTGCGTGGTGTTCACGGCCACCGACCCGGCCGGCCCGTGGAGCGACGGCACCGTCATCGAAGCGGTGGACGGCATCGACCCCGACCTCGCCTGGGACGACGACGGAACTGCGTACGTGACCTTTGCCCGCCACCCGGACGCGATCCAGCAGGTCCGGGTGGACCTCGAGACCGGGGAAGCCCTCGAACAGCCGCGGGCACTGTGGTCCGGCAGCGGACTTTACTCACCCGAAGGGCCGCACCTCTACCGGCGCGGTGACTGGTGGTACCTGCTGGCCGCGGAAGGCGGAACGGACCGCGGCCACGCCGTCACAGTGGCCCGCTCGCGGCACCCGGAAGGCCCGTTCGAATCCGCGCCGCATAATCCCATCCTTACCGCCGCGGGAACCGGTTCGCCCGTCCAGAACACCGGGCACGCAGACCTCGTTGACCTGCCCGGCGGCGGAACGGCCATGGTCCTGCTCGGCGTCCGCCCGCTGGGGCTGGCGAAGTCTTTCTCGCCCTTGGGCCGGGAGGCTTTCCTGACCGCAGTGGACTGGGCCGACGGCTGGCCGCATGCGCGGCTTCCCCGTGTGACAGGGGGCCGGCCCGAGGAGTGTGAGTATGACTTCAGCAACGGCGCCGGGCTGGAGGACCCGCAATGGATCGGCGTGCGCAGGGTACCGGCGGAGTTCTCCGCCCCCACCTCCAAGGGGCTCCTGCTCACGGGCGAAGGCAGCACCATGGGCTCGGCCCGGCCTTGTTTCCTGGCCCAACGCCAGCGCCACCTCGGGATGGAATTCAGGGCCGTGCTTGACGTCGCCGCCGGCGCGGGCGGCATCGCCGTGCGGAACGCCGAGGACAACTGGTTCGGCATCGAAGCCGCCCAGGACGGCGGATCCGTCCGGATCACGGCGCGCGCCGTCGTCGCAGGCTTTGACCGCACCTGGGAAACAACGGTTCCGTCCGGAGACGTTGAACTTGCCATCGTGGCCAGCCCGCCGCCGTCGGACTTCAGCGCCGGTGCCGTGGGCGGCGACAGGATCCGCCTCCTGGTCCGGTCCTCCGGGCCCGGCCGCAACCCGGACGATGAGTTGCTCACCGAGCTCGATGGCAGGCATTGGGCTTTCGAGACCGCCAAGGGCTTCACCGGCCGGGCCTTCGGCGTCTTCGCTGTGGACGGCGAGGTCCTGGTCCGCCGGCTTTCCTACCGCGGCAAGGACTGACCCGCTACGCGGCCACGGCGCCGGCATCGGTACCCCGGGCGCCCCGCATGCGGAGGAGCGAAACGGCGGAGATGAGGAGCCACGCGGCGTTGGTGGCCACTGAGGGCCACGCTTCGTGGAAGGCGCCGTTGAGGATGAAGGCAGCGGCCCCGAGCAGGTTTGCGCTTTGGAACGCCCGGCCGGCCTTCACCCAGCCCATGGAGACCGACAGGAACGCCGTCAGAATCATGGCGGCGCCGGCCCAACCGGAGATTTCCCATACGAGTTCCATAGGTGTCCTTTCGTGAATCGTTGCCTGATGGCAATTCTGGGGGCCTGAAGACATGTAGATCAATTGCATTCTTCTGCACGCCTGGTTTAGAAATGCTTAATATGGATATGGATCCGCGCCGGCTGCTTGTGCTTCTCGCTGTTGCCCGGACGGGCGGCGTGCTGGCCGCCGCCGACGAACTGCGCCTGACGCCCTCCGCGGTGTCCCAGCAAATCACCAAGCTGGAGCGGGAAACCGGGCACTCGCTGATGGTCCGTACGCCAAAAGGGTCAGTGCTGACTCCCGCAGGCCTCGCCATGGCTGAAGCCGGCGAAGAGATTGAACGCGCCCTCAGCGTCGCCCGGACCCGGATGGAGAGCGGGGCCAACATTTCAGGCGTGGTGCGGCTGGGCGGCTTCACCAGCTTTGTCCGCACCGTGGTGATTCCCCGGCTGCCCGAGTGGCGGAGCCAGTATCCACAACTCCAGATCCACATCGTGGAGGATGATTTTCCCGCGCTGATGCGGCTGCTCCGGCAGCGCCAGCTCGACGCCGTGGTGGTGGAACATGACTCCACCACCGCCGGCCAGCTTTCCCTCGGAGCCGGAATGATCGAGGAACCACTGCTGGATGAACCGTGGAGGCTGGTGGTCCCCTCCGGGGCCCTGCTCACCACGGAGAATGTTGACCTCGGCAGGCTGCCGGTTCCCTGGCTCGGAGTGAACTCATCGGCCGCCAACTCCGCGGTCCTGGGGCGGCTGCGCCATTCGACGGGCGCCACCATAGAGACGGTCCATCAGTACCAGGAGACCCTCACGGCGCTCGCGCTCGTCGCTGCCGGCGAGGGGGTTGCCATTGTGCCCACCCTGGCCCTGGCCGGAGTGGCGCATGAAGGGGTGGACATCCTTGACGTTCCCGGGCTGGGGACGCGGCGCATCGTCCTGCGGCGGTTCGATGGGCGCCGGCGTTCCAGCACCCCGGTGGACACCGTTGCGCGGCTCCTGCGCGAATCAGCGGCGGCGTTCGACACGCGGTCCGCGTCCTGACCGGTCCTGATGCGCCTTGCGGTGCCGTTGACCGCCCGCGGGGGCATGAGTACTGTGGGCGCACAATCCGTCCGCGGCGCCGGCGAGCTGCCGATGACTGCGGCGGCCAGTGATCCGGGCGCGCCGGCAAAAGGAGGCAGGTGTCGTTCTTCCAGCTTTCGCTGATTGCCGCCGTCGCGCTCCTCGGGCCCCTGCTGGCGTTTCCCCGGACCTGGCACCTTCCCATGGTGCTAGGGCAACTGCTCGCGGGCATCGCCATCGGCCGAACCGGCCTGGGCCTGGTGGACTCCTCGGACCCGACGTTCACGTTCGTTGCGGACGTCGGATTCGCCCTCATCATGTTCGTCGCCGGAACGCATGTGCCGGTGCGGGACAAGGCCCTCCGCCCTGCCCTGGGCGGCGGCGCCCTGCGGGCCGCCATCGCAGCGGTCCTCGCGGCCGGCGCCGGAATCCTCATCGCCTTCGCCTTCGGCACCGGGCACGCACCGCTCTACATAGTGCTGCTCGCCTCCTCCTCGGCGGCCCTTGTCCTGCCCATCGTCGACTCCCTGCAGCTGACGGGACCAAAGGTCCTTACGACGACGGCGCAGGTGGCGGTGGCGGACATCGCCTGCATCGTGGCGCTTCCACTCGCCGTGGACCCGCCCAACGCGCCGAGGGCAGCGATGGGGGCCTCCGCCGTCGCAGCCTGCTCCGTGCTGCTCTTCTTCCTGCTGCGCTGGCTGGAGCGCAGCGGCACCCGCGGGCGGGTGCACGACGTGTCCGAGGAGCGGAAGTTCGCCCTGGAACTGCGGATCCAGCTTGCCCTGCTCTTCGCATTGTCCGGGCTTGCCGTCGCAGGGCACGTGTCCATCATGCTTGCCGGATTCTCCTTCGGACTGGTGGTGGCGGCGGTGGGTGAACCCCGGCGCCTGGCGCACCAGCTCTTCGCGGTCAGCGACGGTTTCCTGGGGCCGGTGTTCTTTGTGTGGCTGGGCGCATCGCTGGACCTCCGTGCGCTGGCCGGCACGCCGGGCATGGTGCTCCTCGGGATCTGCCTCGGGGCCGGCACCCTCCTGGTCCACGGCAGCCTGCGCCTGCTGGGCCAGCCGCTGCCGCTCGCCGTGCTGTCAGCATCCCAACTGGGCGTGCCCGTTGCCGCTGCCACCATCGGCTCCCAGTTGGACCTGCTGGAACCGGGGGAAGCCTCGGCGTTGATCCTGGGGGCGCTCATCACCATCGGGGCAAGTGCGGCGGCCGGTTCACGGGCTGCCCGCACCTTCGCCCGGAACGCCCCGGCGCCCGCTAAATAGCCCGCTCTACCCCCGGGAGTGGGTCCACAAGCCGGAGCTTGCCTGGGCCTGGAAGCCCATGTTGCGGGACACCGCGCGGGCGGCGGCACGGACCGCCGGGGCAAGGACGTTGGGCGGCGTGGCACCGTCCGGAACCACAATCGACAGCGAGGCCACCACGGCGCCCTGCGCATCGAAGATGGGCGAGGCCACGGACACCGTCCGGGACGGGACGGTCCGGCGGATCATGGCGATGCCGGTCCGCCGCACGTCGGACAGTGTCCGGCGCAGCTGCCCCTCCGGCATTTCGGGCACGCCGGGCTCGTTCTCCGGAGGGCGTCTCAGGATGGTCTCCTGGAACTGCTGGTCCGCTCCGGCGAGCAGCACCAAACCGATGGCCGTTGAGCGCAGCGGCGCCCGGCCGCCCACCCGGTAGGCGACCTCGGTGGCGTCCTTCCCGGACAGCCGCTCAATCAGCACCGCCTGCTCGTTGTCCCGGACTGCGAGCAGGACATGGTGCCGGGTGACCTCGAACAGGTCCTCAAGGTAGGGAAGCGCAATTTCCCGCACACCGTGCCCGCGCGGAGACAGGGAAGCCACTTCCCACAGCCGGACCCCCACCACGTACCGGCCGTCGTCGAGCCTTTCCAACGCGCCCCACGCCACCAACCGGGCGATCAGGCGCAGCGCAGTGGGCGCGGGCATGTCCGCGTGGCGGGCCAGCTCGGACAGGGTCAGCGCGCGGCGCCGGTCCGAGAAGACGGCGAGCAGGCTCAGCGCGCGGTCGATGACGGGTTCGCCCTGTTTGGGCCGCTTTCCGCGCGCAGGCGGGGTGTCCGTTTCCGGAGTGGCAATCATGGCAGTGGTTCCTAGCGCCGTTGGCAGTTCCTGTGGCCCACGGGGAAGGCAGTGAGCTGAACCACAATACTATTCCAACCATTGAAAGAGCTGTGTAGAGGACCAGTGGCCGGACAGGAAGCTGGAACTCCCAGCAACCGCATCCAGGAGTCCTGCCGCATGACCGTCCCAACCCGGCTTCGGGCCGAACACCTGCCGGAAGCCATGGGCTTGACCGTTAGTGCACCCCGGCTCAGCTGGACGCCGCCCGCCGGCAGCACCACCCAGGCTGCGTACCGGATCACCGCCAGCAACGGCTGGGACACCGGCAGGCAGGAATCAGCCGCGTGCGCCGCCCCGTACACCGGCCCCGCGCTGGACTCCCGCAGCCGTTTCGAATGGCGCGTCCGCACCTGGAACACCGATGAAGCCGGCAACGAAACACCTACCGGCTGGTCACAGCCCATGCCTGTGGAACTGGGACTCCTGCACGCCACCGACTGGACGGCGCAGTGGATCGGCGCCGACGAACCGGCAATGGCGCGGGCGGGGGAGCGCCCCGGCTACGCCTTCACCAAGACCTTCACGCTGGACGCCGCCCCGGAGAAGGCCCGCGCCTACGCCACCGCCCACGGCATCTACGAACTCTTCATCAACGGCCGCCGCGTGGGGGACCAGCAGCTCACCCCCGGTTCCACCAGCTACAACACCACCCTCCAGGTCCAGGCCTATGACGTCACCGGCCTGCTCCGCGAGGGTGCCAACACCATCCGGGCCATCCTCACCGACGGCTGGTACCGCGGCAGCTTCGGGTACACGCGCGACGCCGACATGTACGGTACGCAAACAGCTTTCCTTGCGCAGCTCGAGGTGGGGTCCGGGACCGCCACGCAGGTCATCGGCACCGACAGCTCCTGGCTGGTGTCCGCCACGGAGATCACCGGCGCCGACCTCATGGCGGGCCAGCGGGTCGACTTCCGGGCGCACGACGCCGGGAGCACACCTACTGGAGGCAAGGCGCCCAGGGTGCGTGCCGCCGTCGTCCGCCCCGGCAGCTTCACACAGCTGGCCGGCCCCCTGGCCCCTCCCACCCGCGTGACCGGGGAACTGGTTCCCGTTTCCATCACCCGCCTGCCAAACGGCAACCAGGTGGTGGACTTCGGCCAGAACCTCCACGGCTGGATCCGCCTTACCCAACTGGGGGCGCCGGGCGAAACCGTCGCGCTGGAGTACGGCGAGGCCCTGGGGCCGGACGGTGACGTCACCCGGGACCACCTGCGGCCGCATGATTTCCGCTCACCGGGGGCCTTCCTCGCCGCCGGCCAGGTGGACACGGTCGCCGCTTCCGGGGCCCCGGGCGAAGTCTTTGAGCCCCGGCACACCACCCACGGCTTCCGGTACGTCTCCTTGCAGGGCCTCGCCGCGGACCTGGCACCGGCGGACATCACCGCCTGCCTGGTCCGGACGGACATGGAGCGCATCGGCACCTTCAGCTGCAGCGATGAGCGGCTGAACAAGCTCCACGGGATTGTGGAGTGGAGCTTCCTGGGGAACACCTGCGACGTCCCCACCGACTGCCCGCAGCGCGAGAAGGCCGGCTGGACCGGGGACTGGCAGCTGTTCGTCCCCACCGCCGCGTACCTGTACGACGTCACCGGCTTTACCCGGAAGTGGCTCCGCGACGTCCGCGCCGACCAGTGGGAGGACGGCGTCATCGCCAACATCTCGCCGACACCCGGGCCGGAGGCCACCTCGGCCGAATTCATGGCCTTCACCAACGGCTCGGCCGGCTGGGGCGACGCGATCGTGATGGTGCCGTGGGAGGCTTATCTGGCCACCGGCGATGCCGCCATCCTCGCCGAGAACTGGGAGGCGATGAAGCGCTGGCTCGGTTTCGTCCGCACGGCCGCCGAAACCCGGCGGCATGCTGCCCGCGCAGCGCAGGCGCCGTTCCCGGCCGCCCACGAGAAGTACCTGTGGGACACGGGCTTCCACTTCGGCGAATGGATGGAGCCGGACGGCCCGGAACCGGACCTGTTTGCCGCCCGCACCGCGGACAACGGCATCGTGGCCACCGCCTACTACCGGCACACCACGGACCTGATGGCACGCATCGCCTCGATCCTGGGGCTCGCCGGGGAGGCCGCCGCGCTGGCGGAACTTTCGGCAAGCATCCGGGACGCCTGGGAAACGGAATACCTCGACGCCGCCGGGCATGTCACCCACGCCAGCCAGGCCAACTGCGTCCGCGCCCTCGCCTTCCACCTTGTCAGCCCGGTACACCGCACCACCGTCACCGCGCAGCTGGCGGAACTGATCCGTGGCGCCGGCACCCACCTCGGCACCGGCTTCCTGGCCACGCCCTATCTGCTGCCCGTCCTGGCTGACAACGGCGAACTGGACCTCGCCTACGAACTGCTCATGCAGGACTCCGAACCGTCGTGGCTGGCCATGGTGGACCGCGGCGCCACCACAGTATGGGAACTCTGGAACGGCATCGACGGCGACGGCATCCCGCACCAGTCGCTCAACCATTACAGCAAGGGCGCCGTGGTGTCCTTCCTTCACAGGTACACGGCCGGGCTTCGCCAGGCACCCGGAAGCGCAGGCTGGGACCGGGTGGTCATCGAACCCCGCCCCGGCGCCGGACTCACCTCCGCATCCACCTCCCACCAGGGGCCGCACGGCCTGATCGAAGTGCATTGGGCTGTGTCGACGGACCCGGCGGACGGCGCCGTGCTGACGCTCACTGCCACGATCCCCGCCGGCACCACCGCCGAGGTGCTGCTGCCCGGCCGGCCGGCAGCCGTCGTCGGGCCCGGACACCATACTTTCCTGGCCGCACCCGGCGGGGACAGCACCCAACCTGAGCTGATGAGGAGCACACTATGACAGTGGAAGACGCTACCGGGGTACTCGACCCGTCCCGCCCTGACGTTTCCCGCCCCGGAGGCCGGACTGTTCCGGCCTTCCCGGTCTACGATGCCCCCGGCAGGCCGGAGCGGGTGGGCGACGGTTCCCTGGCCCACCGCGAAGTGACGTACGCCCGCGCACTCGGCTTCCGGCCGCTGAAGCTGGACATCTGGCTGCCCCGCAACGCTGCCGGACCCACGCCGCTGGTGCTGTGGGTGCACGGCGGCGCGTTCCAGCTGGGCGACCGGCGGGAACTGCCGCCCACATTTGTGCCGGACTCCGTTTTCCGGCTGCTCAACCAGGCCGGCATCGCCTGCGCCACGGCCGACTACCGGCACTCCCTGGAAGCACCCTTCCCGGCGCAGCTGCACGACCTCAAGGCCGCCGTCCGGTACCTCCGCGAATTCGCCGCAGACCTCAACATCGACCCGGAACGGTTCGGGGCCTGGGGCGAATCCGCCGGCGGGCACCTGGTGGCGCTCCTGGGGCTGACCGGGAACCGCCCGGACCTGGAGGGCGGCCTCGGCGTGCAGGGGCGCTCCAGCAGCGTCAGCGCCGTCGTCGACTTCTACGGTGTTTCCTCCCTGGTGGACATCCCGCCCATGCAGCGGCCCGACGGCCTGTTTCCGGACGCGTTGACCGCCGCCGTGCCGCCGGGCATGTCCCTGCAGCCCGAACACATGCTGGTGGGCGGCTCGGATGATCCGGAGCTGCTGGCCGCGGCCAGCCCGGTCAGCTACGTGGATGCCGGCGCCGCCCCGTTCCTCCTGGTCCACGGTGACTCCGACGGGCTGGTGCCGCATTCGCAGACCGACCTGCTGGCCGCGGCACTCGCGGAGGCCGGCGTGGAGCATGACGTGGTCACCATCCAAGGCGGCGACCACTGCTTCTTCGGTGCGGAGGACCAGATGGACACCATCCTGGCCACCGCCGTCGACTACTTCTCACGGAAGCTGGGCACACCATGACCCCCACCAAACGTGCAGACTCCGCCCCGGCCGCCGGCACGGGGCACGACCGCCAGGCGCCTGACGCCGGGTTCGCGGAGTACCTGGCAACCCCGGAAGGCCCGCAGTTCCTCAACCCGGACGCCGTGCGCTCGCCCGGACCCGTGGTGCCCATCCGCACGGTGGCCGCGGACGGCCGGCACGGGCCGGTAGGCATACGGATCTACGGCGAACCCGGAGCTCCGGGCAGCCCGGGCCTCGTGTGGCTGCACGGCGGCGGCTTTGTCAGCGGCAGCATTGACAGCCCCGAATCGGATTACCTGTCACGCGTGCTCGCTGCCCGGGGGACGCCGGTGTTGTCCGTGGACTACCGCCTGGCGCGCAACGGCGTGTCCTTTCCCGTTCCGCATGATGACACCCTGGCAGGGTGGTTCTGGGCCCGGAAGAACGCCGGATCCCTCGGCCTGGATCCGGACCTGCTCTGCCTGGGCGGGGCCGGCGCCGGGGGCAACCTCGCAGTGGGGGCCGCGCTGTACCTGGTGGACGCCGGCAAGCCGCTGCCCGCGAAACTGCTGCTGGCCTACCCCTTCCTGGACGCCGAACTCCCAGCGCCTGCCGGGGGACTGGACGATGAGGCCATGGCCGGGCTGCCGCGGCACCTGCGGTTCACGTTGGAGGACTGCATCCGGACGGCGGAGAACTACGTGGGCGGCCCGGTCAGCATGGCGCCGTCCTATGCGATGCCCGGCTATGCGGATCCTGCCGGGCTTCCGCCCGCCGCCTTGCTTGCCTGCGAGTACGACGACGCCCGCGGCTCAACCGAGCAGTTTGCCTCGGCATTGGAGCGGGCAGGGGTTCCGGTGTCCTACTTCCTGGCCGAGGGCGCCGTGCACGGCCACCTCAACCACACGGCCGGGCTGCCGGAAGGGCAGGCGGCCCTGGAGTTCCTGGCGGGCCAGCTGGCGGCGGTGCGCCGGCCTTAGCCGCGGCCAAGGGATCAGGGCTGCCCGGAACTTTCTTCCTGGTGGCTGCTGGACCAGATGTCGCCCATTTCCTCGGTGGACTGCTCCACGATCCTGCTCATGGCCGCGAGCGCGGCTCCCGGGTCGCGGTGCTGGATGGCACTGGCCACATCCACGTGCAGCTGCAGCGCCTCGTGGTCCGGCAGATGCGGCATCAGGCCGTGCTGCGTCCGCCCGGCCAGCACTTCCGCCACGAGGTTGTGCAGCTGCGAAAACATCAGGTTGCCCGAGGCGTTCAGGACCGCGGCGTGGAACTCGATGTCCAGGCGGAGGAATTCGTCCTGGTCCCCGCGCTGCCCGACGGCCCACAGGCGGGCGGCCATGGAGACAAGGTCGCTGGCTGCATCGAGTGACGCCCGTTCAGCGGCCAGGCGGGCGGCCTGCGGTTCAATGGCGCCGCGCAATTCATTCAGGGCCCGCAGCTGCTCCAGCCGCTTGGCCGACGCCAGCCGCCACCGGATCACCTGAGGGTCGTAGAGGTTCCAGCTCGCCTCTGGCTGGACCACCGTGCCCAGGCGCCGGCGGGACTCGAGCATTCCCATGGAAGACAGGACGCGGGTGGCCTCCCGGATCACGGATCGGGACACCTTGTGCTGGGTTTCCAGTTCGTCCAGCCGCAGGATGGAGTTCGGTGCCAGTGTTCCCTCGGCAATGGCAAGCCCCAGGTTGTCGACCAGCGACGAATGCAGGTCCGGGGACAACGCCGCCTTTGGGATGGTCATGAATAAATCATATGGCGGGACGGAGAGACCGGGTATTTGTCTGTCTTATTTGTCTCGGTCCACGGAACATGGCAGACATGAAGGGGGTGGCAGGGAAGCCTTAGCCCTCCAGTACGAAGGGCCTGCTGTGCCCGGCAGCCTCGGGTGCCAGCCTCTCCGCAGCCTCCTCCGCGTAGGAACGGGCATCCTCCAGTAGCGGGTTGTAGAGCGCGACGAGGATGCGGCGCGCCTCGAACAGGGGGAAATCGTGGGGCAGCAGCTCCGGGGGGAGCCCGGGGTCCTCCCAAGGGAACGCCCGCCAGGCGTCCATCACCTCGGTCCTCAGCCGAAAGGCCTCTTCCCCCGGGAGGCGTTCGCCGGCCAGGGCGTCAGTTTTCTGGCGGTAGGCGTTGATGAAGTGGGTGTACTGCCGGCGTACTTCGTCCAGGTCCCAGGCCTCCAACAATGGCCGCCCGCGCAACCCTTCCGCGGCGGTGCGGAAGATGACGTAGTTCTCCACCCCCAGGTGGCGGCAGGAATCCTCCAGGTCGTCGGCGGTGTCCCACGCGGAAACCCACACCGCCCCATACAACGGAGCGAACCCCAACCATTTGAGCCGGCTCCGCAGCAGCTCGCGCACTTCGCGCGAGCGCTCCGGGACACTGAAGGCCACCACGGTCCACATGCCATCCCAGGGGCGTTCCCCGGAGCCGAAGCCACTGATCTGGCGCACCCCGATCTCCAGGCGTGCCCTCGCCTCCGGGGTGAACCTGTACCGGGAAGCGCGCCCCGCACTCGACTGTTCCAGGACGGCGCGCCCTGCGAGCCGGCTGAGGGCTGTTGAGGCAGCGGAAGAGCTGAGGCCCAGGGCCGCAGCCAGGGACACAATCAGCCGGGAGGGCAGCCACCCGGTGTAGTCGCGCCAATAGTCCGCCAGCATCGTGACCACCAGGTGCTGGGTCGCCGAGCCTTTCGATGGGCGCGGGAAATTGACTTCCTCGGCGGCAACACGGGGTTCGGCGGGCCCGCCTGGGATTGGATGCGGCTCAGAAGTCACACCCCATCTTCGCAGGCAGGCAAAGCGGAGCAAATTTACTTTGCATATTTGTTGACGGTCGTCTTGATAAGCGCATAACATTTAGCCAGTGATCCGGGCCACATCCCGCGCCGGCACGCACAGTCCCCAGCAGGCGCCTGCTGACCCATCATTTCCAGGAGATCCGCAATGACCGCAGGTCCCAGCCCGGTGACGCCGTTGTCCCCGGACGCCATATCACTTCCCGCATCCACCGAACAGGGCACGCAGAATGCCCGCCGGGCAGCAGTCGCCAGCTTCATCGGCAGCACCCTCGAGTACTACGACTTCTTCATCTACGGCTCAGCCTCGGCGCTGATCTTCAACAAGATCTTCTTCCCGGGCATCGATCCCGCCCTCGGGATGGTCTTGTCCATGGCAACCATTGGTATCGGCTACGTGGTGCGGCCCCTGGCTGCCGGCGTGATTGGCCACTTCGGCGACCGGATCGGGCGCCGGCAGATGCTGGTCCTGACGCTGGTCCTCATGGGAGTGGCCACGTTCCTGATCGGCTGCCTTCCTCCGGTGTCCGCCATCGGTGCCGCCGCGCCGGTCCTGCTGGTGCTCCTGCGCGCACTGCAGGGAGCCTCGGCGGCCGGCGAATCAGTCGGTGCCGTCACCATGACCATGGAACACGCCCCCACCCACAAACGGGCCTTTTACGCCAGCTGGGTCAACACCGGAGCCGTGGCAGGCATCATGCTGGCGTCGCTGGCATTCCTTGCTGTTTCGCTCCTGCCCCAGGACGACCTGCTCGCGTGGGGATGGCGCCTGCCGTTCCTTGCCAGCATCCTGGTTGTCGCGGTGGGCCTGTACATCCGTCTCCGCCTCCCGGAATCGGAAGTGTTCGAGGCCGCCAAGGAGGAGGACCACAAGCACGAACTGCCCATCAAGGTGGTCCTGCGCGACCACTGGGCCACCATCCTCAAGGTGATCCTCTTCGGCCTGTGGAGCGTGGTCTCCTCGGTGTTCGCTGCCTTCGGGCTGGCCTACGCCGGCAAGCTCGGAGTCCCCGCGGCCGTCATGCTCACCGTCACCATCGTCACCGCGGCCCTGGGCATCATCGTCCAGCCGTACGCCGGCATCCTGGCGGACCGGATCGGACGTAAACCGGTGTTCATCACGGGCAACATCGTCTGCGCCGGGGCTGTCTTTGCCTTCTTCTGGTCGATCAGCGCCGGCTCCATCCCGCTGATCTTCGCCACGGCCATCCTCTTCATGACCGTCGGCTACGGCATGGTCAACCCGCTCGGCCCATCCATGACCGCGGAAATGTTCGAGACCAGGATCCGCTACACGGGAGCAGCCACTGCCTCCCAGCTGGGGCTCGTCGTCACCGGCTTTGCTCCCGCCATTGCCGCCGCCATCGTCCGGCCCGGCCCCGACGGGTGGCTGCCCGTTGCCGTCTTCACGGCCGCCTGCTGCCTGGTCTCCGCCCTCGTGACCGCCGTGTGGGTTAAGGAGACCTACCGGACCAGGACCGAAGATCTCGGCAAGCGGCCCGTCCAGGCCGCCTGAGCACCAAGCCACCCCCCACCCAAACGAAAGGCACGCACGTGCGCTACCCGGTCGTCGTCGACGGCGATGTTGAAGCAACCATGACCGACGGAACCATCCTCCGGTCCACCGTTTACCGGCCGGACGCGCCGGGCAGCACCTTCCCGGTGCTGCTCACGCGCACTCCCTACGGGCGGGACCTGGCGGTCAACTCGGCCTACTTCAATCCGTTGACCGTTGCGGCGGCCGGGTACGTGGTGGTGATGCAGGACTGCCGCGGCAGGTTCGGCTCGGACGGCAGGTTTGAGCCCTCGGTCAATGAAGCGTCCGACGGCGCCACAACGGTGGAGTGGGCCGCGCGCCTTCCGTGGTCCAACGGCCGCGTGGGCATGTGGGGCCGGTCCTACTTCGCGGAAACCCAGTGGCGTGCAGCCCGGTACGCCCCGGCCGGGCTAAAGGCCCTGGCCCCGGGGGTCTCGGCGGGCGGCAACGCCAACAACGGCGCGCTGTACCGGGGCGGCGCCCATGAGCTGGGCAGCCGCCTGGCCTGGGGCCATGCCTCGATTTCGCTCAATGAACTGATGCGGGAACATGCTGACGATCCCGAGCGGCGCGCGAAAGAGCTCCAGGAATGGCTTGCCCTGGACGCTGGATTTGCTGATGGTTCCTGCTACGGCGTCCTGCCGCTGCGGGACCTGGAGCCCAGAGTGGGCACCTTCCTTCGCAGCGAGGTCATTCCGTCGGCGGGGGAGGGGCCGGGGAGTGATTTCTGCCGGTTGTGGGATGCCGCTTCCGATGCGGCGGTGCCGCTGCCAACGCTGCACATCGGCGGCTGGTTCGATATCTTCGCCCCCAACACGCTGGACCAGTACCGCCGCCAGGCGGCCCTCAGCAAGACCTTCCCCGGTATGGAACCCCGCCTCATCCTGGGTCCGTGGACACACACCAACCTCACCGGCGGGTACCCGGACATCCACTTCGGCGCGGCCGCGTCCTCCGGCATCGTCGATGGCCGAGGAGATCTGTCGTCCCTCCATACGGCCTGGTTCGACGCCGTCCTCAAGGAGGACGAAGCGGCCATCGCTGCGGTCCCCCCGGTGCTGGTGTACTTCCTGGGCGAGAACCGCTGGCGCGGCTTTGATGAACTTCCGGTTCCCTCAGGGCAGAGGTCGTGGTTCCTCTCCGCCGGCGGGGAGCTGCTGGACCAGGCGGGTGCGGACGGAAACGTTCAGTACGCCTACGATCCGCTGGACGCGGTCCCCACCACCGGGGGGGCCACCATGCTGGCCGGCGCCTTTCCTGCGGGACCGGCGCGGCAGGACGCCGTGGAGGCGCGGGCCGACGTCGCCGTCTTCACCACGGAGCCCTTCACCGAGGCCACCACCATTTTCGGTGCCGTCACCGCAACGTTGTTCGCATCATCCAGCGCCGTGGACACGGACTGGGTTGTCCGGCTCTGCAAGGTGTCGGCGGACGGTGTTTCCCTGGGCATTGCCGACGGCATTGTCCGGGCGTCCTGGCGCGATGCCTATGCGGAAACCGGGCTGTTCAAGGAGGGATGCCCGCCCTCTGCCATCGAGCCGGACCGGGTTTACGAGTACACCATCTCCCTCTGGGAGACGGCGCTGACTTTTGCTCCGGGGGAGCGGCTGCGCGTACAGGTCACCTCAAGCTGCCACCCGCGCTGGGACCGGAACCTTAACACCGGCAAGCTCGCCTACGAATCGGGAGTTGCCGTAACCGCCAACCAGCGCATCCATGTTGGTTCCTCCCACCCCAGCCGCCTGTCGGTTGGCCTGCTGTGAGCACTCGTGTACCGCCGCCCCTGGAGTTCCTGACGGAGCTGCGTGTCATGGTGGAAACACCCATTGACGTCGGCCCGGCTCCCACAGGACACCGCAGGATCATACCGATCACCGGCGGTTTGATGACGGGGCCCGCCCTCAGCGGCACGGTGCTGCCCGGCGGCGCGGATTTCCAGACCCTCCACAGCCCGGAACTGACCGAACTCGATGCCCGCTACGTTGTTGAGGCGGAGGACGGGGCATTGATTCATGTACACAACAGCGCCCTCCGCTACGGCTCCGCGGCGGACATCGCCCGGCTGAACCGGGGTGACGCAGTGGATCCGGACGCCATCTACTTCCGCTGCTCGTTGAGGTTTTCCACCGCCTCCGAGGCGTGGGGGTGGCTGAACCATATCGTCGCGGTGGGCACCGGCGAGCGCTACCCGGACTCGGTGAAGATCGCCGTCTTCATCGTTCGCTGACCCGGTGACGGGGCTGCCGTCACGTGGAGTCCGGCGCTTACTCCGCCGCGCCCCACAGCGCTTTCCGGAGCAGACGCTTCAGTTCCTGCGACTCCTCCTCGGAAAGCCCGGCCAACTGGGCCAGCTCGGCCTCGTCCATGGCAGTGCGGGCCTTCGCATGCATCCTGCGGCCCTCGGCCGTGGAGACGATGATCTTGGCGCGCCGGTCCTGCTTGCCCTGCGCCCGTTCCACCAGGCCGCGGCGTTCCAGGTCGTCCACGAGGGTGACCACCTGGCTGGGGTCCAGGCTGAGGAAATCCGCCAGTTCCCGCTGCGTGGGCTCCAGCCCGCTGCACGCCAGCGTCAGGATGGAGAAGGACCGCTCCCGCAGGCCAAAGTCAGCCAGGGCTTTGTTGTTCAGCACCGAGCCGGCGGAGTGCAGCTTGGCGAGCAGCAGGCCCACGTCACTGCCGATCCTGGCTGCCGCAAGGCGGGGGGTCTGAACTTCGGTGCCCAAGGTGGCCATCACAACTCCGGTGTAAAAAACAATCGTTGACTTTTTCAATGATCCGTAATTTCATTGATTTCAACAAGGATCTCACACCGCAGTGGGACCACCCCAACGGCTTCGGCCGGCGCATGCGAAGGAGCAGGCCATGAGCTTGAACGGCAAGGTTGCAATCGTCACCGGCAGCGGGCAGGGCCTCGGGCTCGCCTACGCAAGGGAACTGGCACGCCAGGGTGCCGCCGTCGTCATCAACGACGTGAACGCCGACACGGCCGCGCAGGCCGTCGCTCAGATCGAGGCCGACGGCGGCCGGGCCACCGCGGTGGTGGTTCCGGTAGGGACGACGGACGCCGCCAAGGCGCTGGTGGCCGGAGCCGTCGACACGTTCGGCCGCCTGGACATCCTGGTCACCAACGCCGGAATCCTGCGGGACAAGTCCCTGCTGAAGATGACGGACGAGGACTTCGACCTGGTCATCAACGTCCACCTCAAGGGCACCTTCACCTGCGTCCGGGAGGCCTACGCGTACTTCAAGGAACACAACGTCGCCGGCCGCATCATCACCATCGGTTCGCCCACGGGCCAGCGCGGCAACTTCGGCCAGACCAACTATGCTGCGGCGAAGGCCGGGATCGTGGGCATGGTCCGCACCTGGGCGCTGGAAATGAAGAAGGCCGGCGTCACGGTCAACAGCGTCATCCCCGTGGCTGCCACCGCCATGACCAAGACCGTCCCCTACTTCCAGAAAGCCGTGGAGGCCGACGAACGCGGCGAGGCCATGCCGTCCTTCTTCCGCCACGACCTGGGCTTTGGAACGGCCGACGACGTCTCCGGACTGGTTGCCTTCCTCGCCTCCGACGAGGCAGCCACCATCACCGGCCAGGCGATCGGAGCCGGCGGTGACCGGCTCCAGGTCTGGACCCACCCGGAACCGGCCACCACCGAATACCGCGAGGGCGGCTGGAGCTACGAGGCGCTGCAGGAAAACGCCGGCCAGCTGTTCACCGCGGAAACGCTGCAGAGCTACGGCGAGGAATTCCTCCCACTGCCGGAGGACCTGAAGCCCGCACAGCCCGCCGAGGCCCGCTGACCATGGCAGACCGCTACGAACTGGGCGTCGACCCGGCCAAGCTCGACGCCATCGACATGCACGTCCACCTTGAGGTGGACAGCTGCGGACACGGCTCCCTGCCGGAGGAACTGACCGAAGCCTCGGCAAAATACTTCAAGGCCGAGGACCGCACCCCGTCCCTGGATCGGATCGCGGACATCTACCGCGAACTGAACATGGCCGCCGTCGTCTTCACGGTCGACGCCCGCACCCAGCTCAAGCACGAACCCAACAGCATCCCGGAACTCATCGCCGGCGCCGCCCGGAACAACGACGTCCTGATCCCGTTCGGCAGCGTGGACCCGCGCACCGGCGAGGACGCCATCGCCGGGGCCAAGCACCAGGCCGTAGAACTCGGCGCCCGCGGCTTCAAGTTCCACCCGTCCCTGCAGGGCTTCGACCCGTCCAGCGAACGCTTCTACCCACTATGGGAAACCCTCCAGGAACTCGGCCTGCCCGCCATCTTCCACACCGGGCAAAACGGCATGGGCGCAGGCCTTCCCGGTGGGTACGGCATCAAGCTCGCCTACTCCGACCCCCTGCTGCTGGACGCGGTGGCCGCGGATTTCCCCGGCCTGCAGATCATCATGGCCCACCCCTCGGTGCCGTGGCAGGACGAGGCCAACTCCATCGCCACGCACAAGGCCAACGTCTTCATCGACCTCTCCGGCTGGTCGCCCAAGTACTTCCCGGAATCGCTGGTGAAGGCCTCCAACTCCTATCTCCAGGACAAGGTGCTGTTCGGCACCGACTTCCCGCTGATCACCCCGCAGAAATGGCTCGGTGCCTTCGCGGACCTGCCCCTGAAGGACGAGGTCCGGCCAAAGATCCTTAAGGACAACGCGGTCCGCCTCCTCGGGCTGGGGGCCTGAGATGGGCACGCTGACGACGGCGGAGGCCGGCCCGGGTGCCCGGCTCTATGAGGCAGCGGACTGGTACGACGCCGAGTCCCTCCTCACGCCGGAAGAACGCCAGGTCCTGTCCCGGCTGCGGTCCTTCCTGGACGCGGAAGCCAGGCCCCTCCTGGCCGAGTACTGGGAACGCGGCGAATTTCCGGAGCAGCTCGCCCGGCCGCTGATCGACCTCGACCTGATGGAACCTGCGGAACTCACCAAAGACGGGCCCGCCCGCGGAATTTACCAGGGCTTCCGGATCTTCGAACTTGCCCGCACCGATGCCTCGCTGGCCACCTGGTACACCGCCCAGGCCGGCCTGTTCCGCACCGCCATCCGGGTGGGCGCCTCGGCGGAACAGCAGGCCGAATGGATGCCCAAAGTCATCGACTTCTCGCTCAAGGGCGTGTTCTCGCTGACCGAACCGGAATCCGGATCGGACATCGCCGGCGGCCTGTCCACCACCGCCCGGCGGCAGCCCGACGGCAGCTGGATCCTTGACGGGGCCAAACGCTGGATCGGCGGCGCCGCCACCGCGGACGTCCTCGCAGTATTCGCCCGCGACACCGCGGACGGGCAGGTCAAGGCCTTCCTGGTGGACCGGACAGCCGACGGTGTCACGCTGGAGAAGATCCACGGGAAGACGGCACTGCGGATGATGCAGAACGCCCACATCACCCTCACCGGTGTCCGCGTCCCCGAGGCCATGCGCCTGCACAACGTGAGCTCCTTCAGGGACGTCGCGGCGATGCTCCGGGCCATGCGCTCGGACGTCGCCTGGATCGCCACCGGCATCGCCACCGGCGCCTTCGAGGCAGCCCTCGCCTACGTCAACGAGCGCCGTCAGTTCGGACGCCCCCTGGGTTCCTTCCAGCTGGTCCAGGAGAAACTGGCCCGCATGCTCGGCAACGTCACGGCCAGCCTGTCCCTGGTGGTCAGGCTCACCGAGCAGCAGGCCAAAGGCATCTACCGGGACCAGGACTCGGCCCTGGCCAAGATGCAGACATCCCTGTTCATGCGCGACACCGTAGCGCTGGCCCGGGAGGTGGTGGGCGGCAACGGCATTACGCTCGCCGCCGGCGTCGCCCGCTTCCACGCCGACGCCGAAGCCGTCTACTCCTACGAAGGCACCCACGAGATCAATGCCCTCATCATCGGCCGCGCCCTCACCGGCGAAAGCGCCTTCACCCGCTGAACCACTACTTCCCCAACCAACAAAGAACTGCCAGGAGGCAACGATGCCCAATCTCGTCGTCGATTTCGACACCCTGCTCACCCTGTCCGGCAAGGACCTCGGCACCACCGACTACCGCCAGATCACCCAGGACCAGATCAACCAGTTCGCGGACGCCACGGACGACCAGCAGTGGATCCACACCGACCCCGAACGCGCCAAGGACGGCCCGTTCGGCGCCCCCATCGCCCACGGCTTCCTCACGCTCTCGCTGATCATCCCGTTCTGGGGGGAGCTGTTCGACGTGGAAGGCGTCACCACCAAGGTCAACTACGGCCTGGATAAGGTCCGCTTCACCTCCCCGGTCAAGGTCGGCTCCAAGGTCCGCATGCAGGCCACCATCGCCGACGTCACCGAGGTCAAGGGCGGCGCCCAGATCAAGGTCAACGCCACCATCGAGATCGAAGGCCAGGAACGCCCCGCCGTCGTCGCCGAATTCCTTGCCCGCTTCTACAAGTAAGCCGCTTCGCAAATAAGCCACTTCCACCAGTAACAGCAGTTCCAACCCCAGGCGGCGCCCCCCGGCGCCGCCGCCTCAGGCAACCCCAAAAACCCCACATTCCTCCGTCTTTAGGAACAGCCATGTCCGGACACACCACGCTCGCACCTGCGGGCACGGCCGCCAAGCGCAAGGAAGCGCGCACGGTCATCCTGTCCAGCTATCTGGGCAGCACCATCGAGTTCTACGACTTCCTGCTCTACGCCACGGCCGCAGCGGTGGCCTTCCCCAAGGTCTTCTTCGCCGGCACGGACGAATGGGTGGGCGTCGTGGCCGCCTACGCCACCTTTGCCGCCGGATACGTGGCCAGGCCGCTGGGCGGCATCATCTTCGGACACTTTGGTGACAAGGTGGGCCGCAAGGGGATGCTGATCATCTCCATGGCCATGATGGGCATCGCCTCCACCCTCATCGGCCTGATTCCCGGCGCCGGCGTCATCGGGCCGTGGGGCGCCGTGATCCTGGTGCTGCTGCGGGTCTGCCAGGGCATCGCCGTCGGCGGTGAATGGGGCGGGGCCGCCCTCATGGCACTGGAGCACGCGGACCCGAAACGGCGCGGCTTCGCGGCGTCGTTCGTCAACGCCGGCGCGCCCACCGGCGCCGTGCTGGGCACCCTGGTGATGGGTGCCTTCTCGGCCCTGCCGCAGGACGCGTTCCTGGCCTGGGGGTGGCGGGTGCCGTTCCTGCTGTCCTTCGTGCTCCTGATCGTGGGCATGTTCGTGCGCCTCCGCGTTTCTGAAAGCCCCATCTTCGCCGAGGCCGTGGCCAAGGAAGAAGCACAGGGCGCCAAGCGCAAGATCCCGCTGCTGGACGTGCTCCGCCGGCCCAAGGCACTGATCATGATCATGTTCGCCGGGGCTGCCGGGTTCGGCCTGCAGGTGGTGCTGCCCACCTTCTCGGTGACCTACGCCGTGTCCAAGGGTGCACCGCAGCAGGGCGTGCTCTACGCGTTCGCCGGGGCCTCGGCCATTTCCATCGTCTTCGTCCTCCTGGGCGGCCGCCTTTCGGACCGCTTCGGCCGCCGCCCGGTGATGATCACCGGCCTGGCGCTGTTCATTGCGTACCTCTTCCCGATGTTCGGGATGCTTGGCTCGGGCAACGTTGCCATGGTGTTCGTGGCCTTCACTGTGGCGCTGATCCTGCACTCCTCCCTCTACGGGCCGCTGGCAGCGTTCGTGTCCGAACAGTTCGGCACCACCTCCCGCTACACCGGTGCCGCGGTGGGCTACCAGCTGGCCACCCTCATCGGCGCCGGCTTCACGCCGGGCATCATCGCCGGCCTCTACAAGGACTCCGGGCAAAGCATCCTCCCGGTGGTGGTGTTCCTGTCCGTCATGGCGCTGGTCTCGATTGTCTTCATCGCCCTGACGCGGGAATCTAAGAACAACGACCTCACCACGGTCCGTTAGGAGAACCATGGACAACAACGGAGTTGGCTCCTGGCTGCAGCGCCGCCGCCGCAAGTCGGGCGCCAAGACGGCCCTGCTGTCAGCAGCGGGCACCCTGAGCTACGAAGAGCTCGCCGAACGGACGGACCGCCTGGCCAACGCGCTCCGCGACCGCGGAGTGGCCAAGGGGGACCGGGTGGCCTACCTGGGGGAGAACCACCCTTCGTTCGTGGAAACGTTCTTCGCCTGCGGCCTCCTCGGCGCCATCTTCGTCCCGCTCAACACCCGGCTGGCACCGCCGGAGCTGCAGTTCCAGCTCCAGGATTCCGGAGCCCGGCTCCTGGTCAACGCCGGCGCATTGGAGGCCTCCGCCTCCGCTGCTGTGCAAGGAACGGCGGTGACCCACCGCATGGTCGTAACGGCCGACGGCGGGGCGGAACCTTCCGCCGCCACGTCACCGGCCGCCGTCGAACATTCTGCAGTGGTTGTGTCTTACGGGGAGGCGCTGCAGGGGGCAGCCGGCGAACCCATCGACGTGCCGGTGGGCCACGACGACGGCGCCATGATCCTGTACACCTCCGGCACCACGGGCAAACCCAAGGGCGCCTTGCTGACGCACGGGAACATCACGTGGAACTGCATCAACACCATTGTGGACATGGACTTGAACCGCAACGACGTGGCGCTGATGATTTCGCCGCTGTTCCACGTGGCGTCCCTGGACATGGGGCTGCTGCCGATGCTCCTCAAGGGGGCCACCGTGGTCCTTGAGGCGAAATTCGATCCCGCCCGGGTCCTGGAACTCATCCGGAACCACAAGGTGACCACCCTCAACGGAGTGCCCACCACGTTCCAGCTGCTCTGCGAAGATCCGGGCTGGGCGGCGGCCGACCTCAGCTCCCTGGACAAGCTGACCTGCGGTGGCTCAGCGATTCCCCGCCGGGTCCTGGACGCGTACGAGGACCGCGGCATCGGTTTCACCAGCTGCTACGGCATGACCGAAACAGCCCCCGGCGTCACCATGCTCCCCGTGGACCGGTCGCGGGAAAAGGCGGGTTCGGCCGGACTGCCGCACTTCTTCACCGACGTCCGGATCGCCGATCCCATGGGCGGCACGGTGGAACCGGGCGAGGTGGGGGAAATCCAGATCTCCGGGCCCAACGTCATCAAGGAGTACTGGAACCGGCCGGAGGCCACAGCCGCCAGCTATGCGGACGGCGCCTGGTTCCGCTCGGGCGACATGGGCTACCGCGACCAGGAAGGCTTCCTGTTCGTCTCTGACCGGCTCAAGGACATGATCATTTCCGGCGGGGAGAACATCTACCCGGCGGAGGTGGAGGCGGTCATCTCCGAGCACAGCGCTGTGGGCAGCGTCGCCGTCATCGGCGTCCCGGATGACAAATGGGGCGAGGTCCCCCAAGCGATCGTGACGCTGCGGGAGGGGGAATCGCTGACTGCGGAGCAGCTGCGCAGCTTCCTCGACGGCAGGCTTGCCCGCTACAAGATCCCCAAGTCAATGGTGGTGGTGGAGGAGATGCCGCGTACCGCCAGCGGCAAGATCCGAAAGATGGAGCTCCGGAAACAGCTCTAAGGGCGGAACCCCCTCCGGGACTGCCGCCGGTATGGTTCCGCCGTTGTTACCGTTCACGGTCATCAATTGGCGGAACCATACCAGCCGGTGCCACCATGATTGGATGCTTGAGGCAACTAAACCCCAGAATTCGGACGGGACACCCGTCAACCCCGCGCTCGAAGCGGAAAGCAAAATCGCCCGCATCGCGGTGACAGTGTTCCCCATCCTGGTGGTTGTCGCAGGCATCCTCGGGTTCCTGCTCCCCGGCCTTTTCAAGCCCATGGCCCCCAGCGTGCCCTACCTGCTCGGCATCATCATGTTCTGCATGGGCCTGACCCTGACCCCGCCGGACTTCGCCGCGGTAGCCAAGCGGCCGTGGGCCGTGGCCCTGGGGATCGTGGCGCACTACGTCATCATGCCCGGCGCCGGCTGGCTGATCGCAGGAGCCCTCAACCTTCCGCCCGAACTGGCCGTCGGCGTGATCCTGGTGGGCTGCGCCCCCTCCGGCACAGCCTCGAACGTCATGGCCTTCCTGGCCAAGGGCGATGTTGCCCTCTCCGTGGCGGTGGCCTCGGTCTCCACCCTGATCGCCCCGATTGTCACCCCGCTGCTGGTCCTGTTCCTGGCCGGCTCCTACCTGCAGATCGACGCCGCCGGCATGGTCCTGGACATCGTCAAGACCGTGCTGCTGCCGGTGGTCGCCGGCCTCCTCGCCCGGGTCTTCCTCAAGAAGCTCGTCGCCAAGGTGCTGCCCGCGCTGCCGTGGGCGTCCGCCGTCGTGATTTCCCTGATCGTGGCCATCGTGGTGGCCGGCAGCGCCAACAAGATCATCGACGCCGGGGCCATCGTGTTCCTTGCCGTGGTGCTGCACAACGGCTTCGGGCTGGGCCTTGGCTACCTGGCCGGCAAGCTGGGCCGCCTGGATGACAAGGCCCGCCGCGCCCTCGCCTTCGAAGTGGGCATGCAGAACTCCGGCCTGGCGGCGACGCTCGCCACCGCGCACTTCACCCCGCTGGCTGCACTGCCGTCCGCGGTCTTCTCGCTCTGGCACAACATCTCCGGTGCCATTGTGGCCGCCTGGCTCGCCCGGCGGCCGCTGCAGGATACGCAGGCCTAAGGGGCGCGTTTCCGGCCCGCCATTCCGGGTACAGGATCCGGTAGGGACAGCGCTGTTTCGACGCTGTCCGCCAGTTCCTGTAAGGAGATGGACAGATGGCTCGGATCGACCGGATAGCTGAACCATGGGGGACAAGGACACCGTACGGCAGCGGCGGTGACTGGCCCGTCAGGGTGGACACCCACCTGGCCGAAGGAGTGGCTCCGGAGGACGTGGACCGGTGGGTCCAGACGGCCTCGCTCCTGCACTCCAACGGCGACGCCATGGACATCGCGGTCAAGGACAACAGAATCGTTGGCGTGCGGGGACGGGCCGTAGACCGCGTCAACCATGGCCGGCTGGGCCCCAAGGACCTGTACGGCTGGCAGGCGAACGCGTCCCCGGACCGGCTCACCAAGCCCCTCATCCGCGAGGGCGGGAAGCTGGTGGAAACGGACTGGGACACCGCCATGCAGCGCATCGTGGACAAGTCCAAGGCACTGCTGGCGGAACAGGGCCCCAGCGCCCTCGGCTTCTACACCACCGGCCAGCTCTTCTCCGAGGAGTACTACACCCTGGGCACGCTGGCGCACGGCGGCATCGGCACCAACCACGTGGACGGCAACACCCGGCTGTGCACGGCGACGGCGGGGGAGGCGCTGAAGGAATCCTTCGGCTGCGACGGGCAGCCCGGCTCCTACACGGACGTGGACCACGCCGATGTCATCGCCCTGTACGGGCACAACGTCGCCGAAACCCAGACCGTCCTCTGGACCCGGATGCTCGACCGGCTGGCCGGCGCCAACCCGCCCAAGATCATCTGCGTGGACCCGCGCATGACGCCCGTGGCCAGGGCCGCCACCGTGCACCTGGCGCCGCGGCCAGGCACCAACGTGGCCCTGATGAACGGCATCCTGCACGAGATCATCACCAACGGCTGGGTGGACCAGGAGTACATCCAGGCGCACACCGTGGGGTACTCCGAACTCGAAAATGAGGTCAAGAACTACCCGCCGGCACTCGTGGCGGAAATCTGCGGTGTCCCGGAAGAGCAGATCACCGAGGCGGCCGGCATCATCGGCCACGCGGAGCGGCTGCTGTCCACGGTGCTGCAGGGCTTCTACCAGTCCAACCAGGCCACCGCAGCAGCGGTCCAGGTCAACAACGTCAACATCATTCGCGGAATGCTCGGCAGGCCCGGTTGCGGCATCCTGCAAATGAACGGCCAGCCCACTGCCGAAAACACCCGCGAATGCGGGGCCGACGGCGACCTTGCCGCCTTCCGGAACTGGTCCAACGACGCGCACATCCAGGACCTGGCCCGGGTCTGGAACGTCGATCCCATGTCCATCCCGCATTACTCCCCGCCCACGCACGTTATGCAGATGATGCGGTACGCGGAGGACGGTTCCATCCGGATGCTGTGGGTCAGCGGGACCAACCCTGCCGTCTCGCTGCCCGAGCTGGCACGCATCCGCGGCATCCTGGAACAGGACCGCCTGTTCCTGGTGGTGCAGGATATCTTCCTCTCCGAGACGGCCCAGCTGGCCGACGTCGTCCTTCCCGCCGCCACCTGGGGCGAAAAGACCGGGACCTTCACCAACGTGGACCGCACCGTCCACCTCTCCGAGAAAGCCGTTGACCCGCCGGGCGAGGCCCGGCCGGACCTGGAGATCTTCATCGACTACGCCCACCGCATGGGCCTGCAGGACAAGGACGGGCAGCCGCTGATCAAGTGGCACGACCCCGAATCGGCCTTCGAAGCCTGGAAGGAATGCACCCGCGGCAGGCCCTGCGACTACACCGGCATCACCTACGACAAACTGCGCGGCGGCTCAGGCATCCAGTGGCCCTGCAACGAGGAGAACCCGGACGGTACGGAACGCATCTACGCTGACGGGAAGTTCTGGGCGCACCCCGGGTACTGCGAAACCTACGGCCGCGACCTCATCACCGGTGCGCCAGTGGAACCCACGGAGTACAAGGCCCTGAACCCCGAGGGCAAGGCCATCATCAAGGCCGCCGAATACATGCCGCCGCACGAGCTGCCCAGCCAGGACTTCCCGCTCCAGCTCATCACCGGCCGCACGCTCTACCAGTTCCACACCCGCACCAAGACCGGGCGGGCACCTGAGCTGCAGGCTGCCGCGCCCGACGTGTGGGTTGAGTTGTCAGCAGACGACGCCGGCGCGTACGGGATTGCCGAAGGCGACCTTGCGGAGGTGGAGACACCGCGCGGGTCCGTCCGTGCCAAGGTGCGGATCAGCGGCATCCGCAACGGCGTCCTCTTCCTGCCCTTCCATTACGGCTACTGGGACACCGATGGCGGACACCAGCCGGACGGGGCCGGCAGGGCTGCGAACGAACTGACCATCACCGACTGGGACGCGGCGTCCAAGCAGCCCATCTTCAAAACGGCGGCCGCCCGCATCACCCGCGTTTCCGGCGGCGACGGACCCGCTCCGGCGCCCACCACCACGGCATCGGCACCTGCCGGGTACTTCCCGGAAGACGCCAGGACCAAGGGCATACCCACCGCTTTGGCGGACGAGGCCACCGAAACTGGCGAGGCCACCGAAACGGCAGGAGGGGCACGATGAAATTCGGGCTGGTACTGGAGGAAATGCACCGCTCCGAGAACGACCTGGCGCACCACCTGCTGGTCATCTCCGAGCGGCACAAGGTAGACCACGAGATCCACCACCTGGCCCGGGACCTGGCACGCTGGTCGCAGCAGCACGTCCGGGACATCGCGGACATCGCCAAAAACTACGGCCAAAACCTGGACCCGGAGCCCCGCGGCGAGGCAGGGCTAATGGAAACCATCAGGGAAAAGGGCAGCGAGATGGTGGGCAGGCGCCCCGAAACCGGGATGCTGCTGCTGCGCGACCTCCGCGAGCTCTACCTGAAGGCCTGCGGGGTGTCAGCCGACTGGGAACTGCTGGCCCAGGCCGCCCAGGGGATGAAGGACAAGAACCTGCTGGCCCTGGCACAGAAGTGCCACCCGCAGACCATCCGCCAGATGAAATGGGCCAACGGCAAACTGAAGGAATCCGCCACGCAGGTCCTGGTCAGCTAAGCGCCAGCTGCGGGAACCCTCAGCAGCTCCCGGGCCGCCTGCCCGTGCAACCGCCGGCGCACCCGGATCTTCCCAGCGCCCTGTTCCGGGCGAACCAGTTTCAATCAGTGAAACTGCCAGCGCGTGCATCCCTGCCCATGCCACAGAGTTGAATCCATGGATGCGGGTCCCGTTGCGGGCCCGCCCAGCCCATTCAGCAGTCCGGCCAACACAGCACAGAAACGGCGCGCCACACATGGAGTCAACGATGACGGGACGGCAGATCCTCAAGGGGATCGAGTTTGCCCGGCCACAGAACGCGGAGCCGCTGCTGCTGGACCTCTACCTTCCCACAGGAGAAACGCACCCGGGCGGCCGGCCGGCGGTGGTCCACTTCCACGGCGGCGGTTGGCGGACGGGGGAGCGGTCTTCGCTGGGCCCCGCTGTTGACGGTTTAGGGCTCAGCCCCATCGGGCAGCTGGCAGATGCCGGGTTCGTGGTGGCCTCTGCCGACTATCGCCTCAGCACGGGTGCCACGTTTCCTGCCCAGCTGGAGGACGCCAAGGCGGCCGTCCGCTGGCTCCGCAGCCACGCGGCCGAATACGGCGTGGACCCACACCGCATCTACGCCTGGGGAGACTCGGCCGGCGGCCACCTCGCCGCCCTCGTGGGCCTGACCGCGGGGGCCCCGGACTTTCCAGGCCGGGGCGGCAACGACGGGCCGGACGGTGACGACTCAGTTGCCGGCGTCGTGGCCTGGTACCCGCCCACTGACCTGCTCCGGATGGGGGGACAGGCACGGCCGGACGCCGTAGCCCGGGCGGATGACCCCGGTTCCCGCGAAGCACTGCTGATCGGCGCGCAGCCCGCCGACGCCCCGGACAAGGCCAGGGCCGCAAGCCCCCTCGGCTACGTCCACGCAGGCGCCCCGCCCTTCCTCCTCATCCATGGAACGGCGGACCGCTTCGTCCCCGTGGAGCAGTCCACCTCGCTGGCCGCGGCGCTCGAAGGCGCGGGCAACGCCGTCGAACTCCTCCTGCTGGATGGTGCGGACCACATGTGGGCCAGCCCGGACGGCAACAGCGGCGCCGCGGAACGGGCCATTGCCGCCACCATCGATTTCCTCCGCCGCCAGTCGGAACAGCACTGATTTCCCACCACCATGCGGGGGCAATACGCGCACCCCGGACCAGACCGAAAGGCCTCCCATGCAGTTCATCGGCATCACCCACCACGGCGGACCCTGGGCAGCGGCGCTCGCCGGCTCCCGCGTCCTCCCGCTCACATCGGTCGACGAATTCTGGGCCGACGCCGAGGGCTGGCAGGACAAGGCCGCAGCCCTGGTTGCCGGCGCTGCACATGCTGGAGCCTCCGACGACGACGGCTGGCTGGAGCGCGGCAGCGTCACCGAAGTCCCGCTGGTCCCGGCCTCCGCGCGGGTGATCTGCGTGGGGCTGAACTACAAGGCGCACGCAGCCGAGGGCAGCTTCAAGGACCAGGAACTCCCGCCCTACCCCACGCTGTTCGCGCGCTGGACAGCCTCCCTGTCCGTGGGCAATGTCCCGGTCCCGGTTCCGGCGGGCGAGGCAGGGCTGGACTGGGAAGGCGAAGTTGCCGCCTACATCGGCCGCCGCGTGGAGTCCGCCGGCGAGGACACCGCTGCCGATGCCGTCTTTGGCTACTCCACGTTCAACGACATCACCTCCCGCAGGGCCCAGAAGCTCACGTCGCAGTGGACCCTGGGCAAGAACGGCGATTTCAGCGGCCCCCTGGGTCCCGTGGTGAGCCGCGACGAGGTGGGCGACCTGCGCGACGGGCTCCAGGTCCGCACCCGCGTCAATGGGATCGAAGCCCAGAACGGGAACACCCGGGACATGATCTTCTCCGTCCCGGCCATTATCTCGCTCATCAGCGAAACCTTCACCCTGCACCCGGGCGACGTCATCGCCACGGGCACCCCCGAAGGCGTGGGCTACGCCCGTACCCCGCAGTGGCTCCTCCAGCCCGGCGACACCGTGGAAGTGGAGATCGAGACGCTCGGCACCCTGACCACGCCGGTGGGCGACATCTCCCTGCGGAGCCGTGCCTGATGAACGGCTTCCATACCGCCGCGGACCTGCCGTCGGAGGTGCAGGTCCTGGTTGCCGGCGGAGGACCCAGCGGACTCTTCCTCGCCCTGGACCTCGCCTCCCGGGGGGTGCCCAGTACCGTCATCGAACCGCGGACAGCGCTGGACCACACCCGGCCGCGTGCCAAGACCACCAATGCCCGCACCATGACGCACCTGCGCCGGCTGGGCCTCGCCGAGGTCCTCCGGGACGCGGCGCCGCTGCCGGTGGAGTACGCACAGGACGTCATCTTCTGCACCGGCCTCACCGGCCCTTCCGCCCATGAGCTGCGGCGGTTCCGCAGCGCCTTCCAACTGGTTCCAGGCCGGTACGGGCCGCAGCCGGAGTGCGGCCAGCAGGTGCCCCAGCCCGTCCTCGAGGAGGTGCTCCGGGCCGCCGTCGAAAGCCACCCGCTGGTGACGTTCCTGGCCGGCTGGACCGTCACTGGCGTCAGCGTCCCGGAAGGCGGGGCAGCCACGGAACCGTGCGCCGTCGTCGTCCGGGATCCTGACGGGGCCGAACGCACCACCGCCGCGGAGTACGTCATCGGGGCCGACGGCGGATCCTCCGCCGTGCGGCGCAGCCTGGGGCTGCGGCTGGAAGGCGGCTCCGCCGAGCTGTCCAACATCAGCATCCTCTTCCGCTCGGCGTCCTTGGCGTCCGCTGTGTCCTTGGCCGCGGCCGTGCAGTACTGGGTAGTGGGCTCGGAGACCGCCGGCATGGTGGGACCCATGGACCGTGACGGCATGTGGTGGGCTATCGTCCAGGGCGTGGATCCGTCCGTCAGCCCCAGCGCAGGGGAGGCAGCCGCCATGGTCCGCTCCCTGGTGGGGCCGGCCGTGGACATCGAGGTGGTGGCCACCGACCCCTGGACGGCCCGTATGCTGCTCGCGCCCGAATACAGCCGCGGCAACGTCTTCCTGGTGGGGGACGCCGCCCACCTCAACCCGCCCTGGGGAGGCCACGGGTTCAACACCTGCATTGGCGACGCTGCCAACCTGGCCTGGAAGCTCGCCGCCACCGTCAACGGCTGGGCCGGCCCCGGACTGCTTGCCAGCTACGGGACAGAACGCCGCCCGGTGGCAGCGCGCACCATCCGCGACGCCGCCACCAACGGCAAGGCCCTGGCCTACCACTTCGCAGACCCGGAGCTCGTTGCGGCCGGCCCTGCCGGGGAAGCGGCCCGCCGGGCTGCGCACCGGGCACTCGCCGTGAAGCAGAGCGAGTTCGATTCCCTGGGCCTGGTGCTGGGCTACGACTACGGCGGCTCACCCGTCGTGGTGCCGGACGGTTCAGCCCTCCCCGACGAGGACCCCATCCGCTACGTTCCGTCCGCTGCTCCGGGGGCCCTGCTGCCGCACGCCTGGCTGGCAGATTCCCGTTCCCTGTACAGCGCCCTTGGTGCGGGCTTCACTTTGCTGGCCGATGCCGGATCGCTGGGCGGGCTGGACGCGGGCGGAGTTTTCGGGCCGGTCCTGGCCGCCGGTGCCCGGCAGGGCGTCCCGGTGACCGTCGCCGCCGTCGGGCCTTCCGAGGACGGAACCCCCCTGTCCCAGCTGTGGGGTGCCGCCGCCGTGCTGGTCCGTCCCGACCAGCACGTGGCCTGGCGCGGCAACTCCCCAGTGGAGGCCGCCGCCGCGCTCTCCGTCGCCGCGGGCTGGGCGCCGGCTTTCCCGCCCGCACGTCCCGAAGAATCTGCACCTTCCATCGAAACCAGGAGCGCCCGTGTCGACGCCGTCATTCCGTGATTTCCTCTTTGCCCCGGACCATCCCCGCGTAGCGGACATCCGGGGGCTGGCTGCCCGCGAATACGCCGAAGCGGCCAAGGGCGATGCGTTCGCCGGGCCCATGATCGAAGGCTGGCGGAAGCTCTACCCGCAGCCGTTCACGGGCATCACCAGCGACGGCGTCCGCCGGGAGGCCCTCTATCCGCTGGTGCCTGCCCGCCCCGGGGAGGAAGCACCCACCGCGGACATGGTGGCTGCGGCGCGGAAGCTGCTTGGCGCCGCCGCCGCGGACCAGGCCGGAAGGCTTCGCTACGCCGTGGACGCGCCGGAGTGGCAGAGCTGGGCCAACCCTGAGTTCATGCAGCACGACACCGGGCTGCGGCTGGACGAGCTGGAACCACCGGTCCGCGACGCCGCCCTGGGCGTGGTGGAAGCAAGCCTGAGCGCTTCCGGATTTGAGCTGGTGCGGAACCTGATGCGCATCAACGGGTTCCTGGGTGACCTGGTGGAGCTGCCGCTGCTCATGAACGAGTTCAGCTACAACTTCGCCCTGTATGGGGAGCCGTCCGAGACGGCGCCGTGGGGGTGGCAGCTGTTCGGCCACCACGCGGCGCTGAACTGCCTGGTGGCCGGGACGCAGCTGGTGATCTCGCCGGTGTTCATGGGCGCAGAGCCGGACATGATCGACGCCGGCCCGCATAAGGGCGTCAAAGTGTTCAAGGAGCGCATCACCCTGGCCCGGCAGCTGATGGCCGCCCTGCCTGTGGACCTGCGGGACCGTGCTGTTGTTTATGCGGAGATGGTGGATCCTGCCATGCCCGAAGGCCGCCTCCACCCGGGCGACGAACGGCACCTGGGTGGCTGTTTCCAGGACAACCGGGTGATTCCGTACGAGGGCATCCGGGTGGCGGAACTGCCGGCCGGGGTCCGTGACTTGCTGGACGCGGTGGTGGAGGACTTCATCGCCTACCTGCCCGACGGTCCACGGGCCGCGCGCCGCCGGGAGATCCAGGAACACTATTCAGAGACGTTCTTCAGCTGGATCGGCGGCTGGGAGGGGGAGGAGGCCTTCTACTTCCGGGTGCAGAGCCCGGTGGTGGTGCTGGAACTGGACCACCACACCGGCGTGTTCCTCAGCAACGATGAGCCCGCCCCGTTCCACATGCACACCGTGGTCCGCACCCCCAACGGCAACGACTACGGCCGCGAACTCGTCAGGCAAGCCACCCCCTGACCCACCCTCCCACAAATACGTAAGGCCCGGATTTCCTCTCGGAAGTCCGGGCCTTACGTATTGGATGGGGTTAGGGGATGTCCAGGGCCGCGCGGCGCTGCGGCGGAGGGCCGACGACGGTCAGGTCCATCTCGGCCTGGGCACGGCCGAAGCCCTCCATGTCCATGTACGGTTCGCCGCCCTCGGTGTACATGTAGTCCTCCGTGGGCTTGTTGAAGTACTCAAAGAACCCGTTGAACACCGACGGCGTCAGGAAACCCACCATCTGGGTGTTGTGGGCATCGAGCGCGAACGAGTGGACGGTTCCGGCGGGGGCATGCACAAAGTCGCCCTTGGTCAGGAGCATCTCCCGGCCGTTGGCGTAGAGCCACATCCGGCCCTCGGTGCAGAGGAAGTTCTCCGTGTGCTGGGAGTGGAAGTGCAGCGGGATATAGGGGGTCTTGGCGCCCTTGGTGTGCACGGCGAAGTAATTGGAGCCGGTGTTGGCAGGCCGGGACAGGTAGGTGAACATGGTCTGGTAGCTGACCATGCGCTCACCCTCCCCGGCGCTGAGGAAGTACGGGCTCTGTGTGGGCGGCAGCCCGGCGTCGTGCTTGAACGACGGCGCCACACGCTCAACGTCGGGGAACGTGATGCCGAACTCGGCGCCCACCTCAGCCTGCTCCTGCAGGCTGGCCTTGTGGCCGGCGCGCACCGGCGGGACGTGCGAATCGATGGGCGTGCCCACCCGCTCGTAGTAGGCCTCGCCGCCGCCAGGGGTCATCCAGTTCAGGAAGCGGGTGTAGTGGCTGGCCATCCGGTAGGCGTGCGGGGTGTTGGGCGGGATGACCACCGAATCGCCCGGGGCCAGGATGCGGCTCTCGCCCGGCAGCCAGACATGCAGGATCCCGTCGAAAACGTAGAGCGTCTTGTGCTCCACCTTGTGGCTGACGAACGGGGATTCGGCTCCCATGCCGCCGGAGACGTAGGCAGCGCTGAAGATGCCCCCGGTGTCGGCGGCGCGGGCGATGACCGTGACCAACTGGCCGTTGATCTCGTAGCGCGCGCCTTCGCCCGACGCCATGTAATACGGGACTGCCTCGCCGGGCAGCGCATTGGCCACCGGGAGCTGCTTGTTCATTTCCTCAACGCTGAGGGACATGGTTTCCTTCTTTCCAGTCGGCCGGCCTTGCCGGAGCGTGAGTTCCAGCATTGCCGTCCCACGCCCGGGCCACGAGCCCGGATTCCATTAGTTGAAATCCAAACCTGGCCGCCATCGTCCCCCTGCTAGCCTTCACATTCCTTGCAGTACTTCTTGCCGTCCTTCTCACGGGCCAACTGGCTGCGGTGGTGCACCAGGAAGCAGGACATGCACGTGAATTCGTCGGCCTGCACCGGAACCACCTGGATGAGGAGTTCCTCGTTGGAGAGATCGGCGCCGGGCAGCTCAAAGCTATCCGCGAGGTCCGTTTCATCCATGTCGGGAGCGGCCTCCCGGCGGCCGGACTTATCGGACTTCAGCTCCTCCAGGGCGACATTCGGCTCCTCCTCGGGAGCCACCCGCGGAGCGTCGTAGTCAACTGACATGTGGTTTTTCTCCTGTCGAGCTTTAGTTGTCCAGATTGTTCTGAACAGATCGACAACGCCGGATGGGCGCAACTAATTCCCGTGCCCCGGCATCCGGCCCCTGAGGCGGGCGCGAACGGCGTTGGTCACCGGAAGTCGTTCCCTGCCAGCCCGGCACAAGCGTCCCACAACCGCCGCCGCGCCTCCGGGTCAGAACCCATGCCGGGGGTGGGAAGCTCCTTCCGGCCTGCCCACAGCTTGCCGGTCAGCCCTGCCGTTTCGGGCGAGGTTGCCAGCCAGAGGGGCGTGTCGGCAGCTTTCTCTGCCGACTTTCCCAAGGTGTTCGTGATCCACCGGAACGGGCCGCCCACGTCCTGCAACAGCCCCGTGTTCTTCACCAGTCCGGGATGGACGGCGTTGACCACCACCCCAGTTCCACGCAGCCTGGCGGCGAATTCCTGGGTCAGGAGGACCCGGCCCAGCATGGTGGGCGGCGTGGAACGCAGGAAGCTGTATTTCCCCGTCGCTGTCTGCAGGTCATCGAAGGGGATCCGGACGTTACCGTACTTGGACGCAATATTGATGACGCGTGACGGCAGCGCGGCTGACGCTTCCTTCCTGAGGTCGTCCAGCAGGAGCCCGGTGACCAGGTAGTAGGACATCACGTTCGTGGCGAAGGTGAGTTCCAGCCCTTCGGCAGTTTCGTGGCGTTCTTTGCGGAACACGCCGGCCGCGTTCACCAGCACATCCAGCCTGCCGTGACGGGAGCGGAACTGGTCCACGGCAGAGCGAATCGAAGACTGCAGTGACAGGTCACAGGCGAGTGGCTCAAGGTCCGCTCCCGGAACGTCGGTACGGATATCCGCCATCACCGCCTGGGCCCGCGCCACACTCCGGCCCACGACCACCACCGTTGCACCTTCGCGGGCGAGGCCGGCAGCTACTGCCCGCCCTATCCAACCGGTGGCACCGGTCACCAACGCAATACGCCCGTCCAGCCGTGCCATGCCATCGCCTCCACATCGCCAGCAGTTGACGACACTATCCCAGCACCTGTTCGGGGCGGCTGGCCAGGGTCTTCCGGACCGGAACCAGGGTACGCGGGTATTGGTGGTGCGGCGGCCCTGGCAACAGGAAGACCTCTTAGTGGTTGGCTGTTGGTGCCGTCACTAAGAGGTCTTCACTTGTTCACAACGGAATCAACGTTGTGGGACGTACCGCGAGTCCGTGATCATTTCAAGAGCGATATCCCGTCATCCCGCTCTTGGGTCTAACCAGCGAGGCCGCGGGCAGCTGGGCTTGGGGACATGGCCGCGGCCGTGAGCACGGACGTTTCCCGCTCGCTCTGCTGCACCTCGTCGAGCTCCTTGAGGGTGAACTTCCTGGTCTCCTTGGCGGTGAGGGCTGAGGCTCCTGCCAGGACCATGAACCCGAGCGCGACCATGGACGGTCCGACCCAGTCCTTCAGGTCGGGGCCGGCGAGTGCTGTCGAGAGAACGGGGCCGATGACGCCCGAGATGGCGAAGCCGACCTGGGTGCCAAGAGCGAGCCCGGAGACGCGCAGGCGGCCGGGGAACATCTCCGCGAAGAATGACGGCCAGGACGCGTTCACCATTGAGTAGAAGAGGGAGTAGTTGATGATGCCAAACAGGAAGATCAGCGACCAGTTCCCGGTCGTGATTGACCACAGGTAGGGGACCATCGTGACGCCCACGCCGCCTGTTGCGATGAGGAACATCGTCTTGCGGCCGATCTTGTCCACAAGGAATCCTGCCAGGGGCGTGATGCCGAGCGCGATTACGGCCGAGACCGTGGTCGTCAGGAGCATGGTCGGCTTATCCAGCTTGTATCCGGCGGTACCGAATGCCACCGAGAAGGTCTGCATCATGTAGCTCGTGCCCGCGATGAGGGCACAGAACACGATCCGCAGCACCGCACGCCAGTGGAAGCGCAGAAGATGCCGGAGGGGAGCAACGTTCACCTTGGCGGCCTGGGCCTTTACGAACTCCGGCGGCTCCTCGATGTGGCGGCGGATCAGGTAGGCAGCTACGACTACGAGGGCGGAGGCCCAGAACGGCAGCCGCCAACCCCAGCTCAGCAACTGCTCCGAGGGCATGGCGGCGATCGGGATGAAGACCAACAGGGTAAGCAGCGTGCCGGAGGAGGAACCCAAGGTGGTGAAGCTCGCGAGGAACCCGCGCCGGCCTTCGGAAGCATGCTCCAGGCTCATGGTGATGGCACTGGGCTGCTCACCGGAAAGGCACAGTCCCTGGATGACGCGGATCAGCACGAGCAAGACTGGAGCAAGAGGACCGATTTGGGCGTATGTGGGCAGGCACCCGATCAGGAAGGTGCAGCCGCCGATGCCGAACAGTGTGATCATCATGACGAACTTGCGGCCGCGACGATCGCCCAGCGGCCCCAGGATGAGGGAGCCGAGGGGGCGCACCGCGTAGCCGACCGCGAAGGTGATCATGGCGAGCAGTACGCTGAGGCCCTGGGGAAGCTCGGGTGAAAAGAAGAGCACGTTCAGAACCAACGCCGACGAGGTGCCGTACACCGCGAAGTCGTAGTACTCCAACGTCGTACCGATCCAGGCCGCGATTGCGGCCTTGACCGGGGTCTTCCTGGGAAGTGTGGTTTCTGTCATTTCGTCTCCGTGGGTGATGGGTGAACACCGGTTGCCGCTAAACCCGGGCTCTCGGAAAGAGATCTTGAGTGGAATGTCCTGTTGGTCCTGCTGTGAGCTCTCTCGCAAATCGTGTTTACGGCTTTGCGGACCGGCCTCAAACATCAAGTTAACGTTTGCGGTGTGGGTCACACAAAGTCCGCTTTTATGTACCTACATAGCGATTTGTTATGGCTTGGAGTAGAAGAACCGGGTACCTGGGACAACAGGAAGCTCGCCCTGGAACGGGGATGGCAGAGCGTAAGGCCGCCGGCAGGGATCAGGCGGGACGATTACTGGGCTGAGCCACACGCAAGCCGACGCCCCTGGTCATTTTGCGGATTTCGTCGGACTTGAGACCGCTTGCCCCGGCAAGTTGGTAGTCGTCAAGGAGCCGGGACTTCCTGGCCAGGGCCAGTACCTGCGTTCGTTGTTCTTCCGCGTCACTCCGGGCGCCTTCTGCTGCCGCCAGCTCCGAAGCCAATCCCGCAATGAGGTGAAGATGCCCGCTTCGGGTTTGGCCGGACGGGTACAGCTCGCCGCGTGCCAGTGTGGCAGACCGGATACTGGCTGCCGGCTGTCCGGCGGCCTTCGCGACAGCGGCAACCTTCACGCCATCGCACACGGCCTGGGCAAGGCAATCACCCAACTCGGCGGTGAGGGCACGTACCCTGCTGGACCGAAGTGCCAGGGTCGTCCTCAGCTGGGCCAGCATGGCCAGGGCTTGTTGGGCCCGGGCCGTGGCGGGGTCCGGCTTCGGGACGCCGCGGTACCGGTACGCTGCCGCGCCGGCCGCGCCCGTCCCGGTGCTGGCTGAACGCGGAGGTATCCGAACGTGAATTTCTCTGCCGGGCACCTCTGCTCCTTGTCTCCATTGGTGTTTCACTGCCCGCGCGGCTTCCCGCCGGCAGGCGTACCCCTCCTGCGGGCCGGCCCGTCGGCCTTGGAGGCGCCGCGGGGGCCGGCGGTGTGCCTTCATGAGGTCAGTTATCCACCCTGCAGGCTACGCCTCAGGCAAGCCGGCAGGGCAATACCAAAAGTGCGTGGAGCAATAGGCGAAAGGTTCTATGTGCTCCGTCATAAGGGCTGCTTATCTGTCCACGCACTTTAGGTCTTATCCAAGGGGCAAGCTCCTTCCCTAGGCTCGAATGAACCACCCTCATCCGTACCGGAAGCCTGGAAGACACCATGCCTGAATTCGTGCCCGCATCACGCGTAACCCGTATCAAATCCTCACCCAGCGTTGCCGCGGCGGCCCGTGTCCGGGAGCTCAAGGCCGAGGGCCGCCGGATCCTGGACCTGACAGTCGGCGAGCCGGATTTCGACACGCCCCAGCACATCAAGGACGCTGCCGTCGCGGCCATCGACCGTGGTGAAACCAAGTACACATCGGTCACCGGGACGCCCGAACTGCAAAAAGCCATCCTGCAGACGCTGCACCGCAAAACCGGCCAGCAATACACTGCCGGCGAAATCACCATCGGGGGAGGCGGCAAGCAGGTCATCTTCACCGCGTTCATGGCCACCCTCGATCCGGGAGACGAGGTTGTCATTCCCGCGCCGTACTGGGTCTCCTACCCGGACATGGTGCTCGCCAACGAAGGCACCCCCGTCATCGTTTCCTGTGGTGAGGACACCGGTTTCAAGCTAACCCCTGAGGCACTCGCAGGCGCACTGACGGAGCGCACCAAGTGGGTCATCCTCAACACGCCGTCCAATCCCACAGGAGCGGTGTACTCCCGCGAAGAACTGGCAGGCCTGGCCGCCGTCCTCAAGGACCACCCTGCCGTCTATGTCCTCACCGATGAGATCTACGACGGGATTCATTTCGGCGAAGAGCCCATAACGGGTCTCGTGGCCGTTGCCCCTGGGCTTAAGGACCGTGTGCTGGTCACCAACGGGGTCTCCAAGGCCTACGCGATGACCGGATGGCGGCTGGGTTACGCCGGCGGACCGGCCCCCCTGGTGGCTGCCATCAACAAGCTGCAGTCCCAAATGTCCTCCTGCCCGTCCTCGATCAGCCAGGCAGCTGCCGCCGCGGCACTCACCGGACACCAAGCATTCGTCCGCGAAAGTGTTGACGTGTACCGCGAGCGGCGTGACGCGGCAGTGTCCGGGCTGAACGCGGTCAACGGCCTGCAGTGCGCGACGCCGGAAGGCGCCTTTTACGCGTACGTCAACTGCGCCGGGGTCATCGGCAAGACGACGCCCGATGGCAGGCAGATCAGCAACGACGAGGACTTCACGCTGTACCTGCTGGAAGCGGCGTCTGTTGCCGTCATCCAGGGGTCGGCGTATGGATTAAGCCCCTACTTCCGGATTTCCTATGCCACCGGGCTGCCGGTGATCGAGGATGCCATCGCTGCCATCGAAAAGGCCGTCAGGGCGCTGGCCTGACCAAACCACCACGTTGCCCACGCGTTCTACAAAACAGGAGCACCTCATGATCCATGTCAAAACGAAATTCGACCGGCCTTCCGAAGATGCCGTTCAGCGACTTTCCAAGTTCTCCTCTGCCACAGTGCATGAAGCGCAGGGCCGCAAAGGTGCCCTGAATTCGAAGATCAAGCCGATTGACCGCAGCATGTCCTTCTGCGGCCCCGCCGTCACAGTGGTCTGTGCACCGCGGGACAACCTGATGCTTCAGGTGGCCATCCACTACGCCCGGAAGGGCGACGTTGTCCTGGTGGCAGCCGGTGAGTACGAGGAAGCCGGGACGTTCGGCGACGTGCTGGGCAACGCCATGAAGGCGAAAGGCCTGGCCGGTATGGTCACGGATTCAGGGGTCCGCGACACCAAGGACCTGATTGAACTCGGATTGCCGGTGTTCTCCGGCAGTGTCTGCATCAAGGGGACCGTCAAGGAAACCATTGGCCCGGTCAACCATCCCCTGGTGTTCGGCGACGAAATTGTCTACCCGGGCGATGTCCTGCTGGGTGATGCCGACGGTGTGGTGGTGGTCCGCAAGGATGAGATCGAGGAAGTCATCAAGCTGTCGCAGGCACGCGTGGACGCTGAGGACGACCTCATCCGCCGCTACAAGGAGGGTGGCACCACCATCGAGCTGTGCAAGCTGACTGAGGTCCTGAAGGCCAAGGGGCTGCTGGTGGAAGATGCCGAATTGGAGCCCGCGCTGTAGCTTCACACCGATGGGGTTAAACCACAGAGGCCCGGCGTTCCTTCTGGAACTCCGGGCCTTCTTTTGGCCGCCGGCGGTGCGGTGGTTCAAGCCACCTCAGTTCATCCCGGGAAGAAGGTACGCAGGCGGCCCCACCTGGCAGTCGTCCAGGTACCACATGGTGGATCCCCGCTTGCCCGGCGGCATCATGCTGCCCTCGAAGACAAACACCGGATCCGAGGCAGCGCCGTCCTCGGCCCGCCAGAAACCATTGGTAGGGCAATGCGAACCGGTGCTGGCCTTAAGCTGGATCCTTCGTTCCGAGGATTTCCGGTATTGCAGGCTGGTGATCTTTTTCATGCTGGGCTCCAAGGGAATCATTTGTGCCGGGTAAACGCCGTTGGCGAACCTTTATGGCTTTTATCCTAGGACGCAGCAAAATCTATGGATAAGACTAATGGAGCGTGACCTGATAAGGCCCGCTTATGATGCATCCGCGCCAGCTGAGGGTGTTCCGCTGGAAAGCGGCTGGTATTTGCTGCGCAGCATTTCCTGGAGCATTTCCTTCAGTACCAGCAGAACGGCGGAACCGGCCTCGGAGAGCGGTTCGTGGTCCGGAGTGCACAGCGCGATCTTGCACTGCAGTGCAGGTCCGGTGATCCGGAGGACCCGGAAGTCCTCCTCATGGAACAGGGCATCCGCGGCCGACTTGGGCAGGATGGTCGCACCCAGGTCGCTGCGCAGCAGCCTGGTCAGGGACGGCACGGATTCCACTTCCCCCACCAGGTGCAGCGTGAGGCCCCTGCTGTCGAAGCCCGCCTCCACCACCTGGCGCAGGGTGTGGATCCGTTCTGGCAGGAACAGGCCCAGCGTGGCCGCCGCTTCCAGGGCGATGGTGCCGGCCCCGGGGTCCACCGGAAGCTCCCGCGCGGCGTTGACCACCAAGTACAGGTCCTCGACGATGAGGGTGGTGAATTGCACACCCCGAATGGGCCCCGGTTCATAGATGAGGGCCATGTCCAGCCGCCCGTTCTTGATGGCCTCGCTGAGTATGCCGCCGTAAATCTCGGTCAGGTGCAGCACGATGTCGGGATAGCGCCGCCCTACTTCGCGGATAATCCGAGGGGTAAGGCTTGAGGCCATGCTGTAGGGGGCGATTGCTATGGAGACGCGCCCGGAAGGTGCCGCTCCTGAAGCTGCCACATCGATCCTTGCCTGCTCCACTTGGCGCAGGATGGTCTGGGCATGCCGGTAGAGGGTATGGCCCGCCGCAGTGGGCTCCACGCCCTGCTTGCTCCGGATCAGGAGCCGCTGCTTCAGGTCCGTTTCCAGCGCCGACACCTGCTGGCTCAGCGCCGGCTGGGCGACGTGGAGGGCGGCGGCCGCCTTCGTGATGCTTCCTGAGTCGACGATCTTCACGAAGTACGCCAGCTTCCGGGTGTCCATAGCGCTCCTCTTTTCCAGCCGGGGACGGCACAGCCTGCGGGGTCATACGTTGGCGCTATGGCGGGACAGGCAATACGTCTTTGTGTGATCCGAGTCTCGGGCATAGGTTAATTGCAGATGACTTTCCAATGACCAGAGCATTCTATCCCGACCTAAGCCATCGCCGGTTTTGATGCCGGCATATGTTTTGTGTATAAGCAGGGAAACAATTTATTGGAAAAGCCAGTCTTGTTGTCACGAAATAAGGGCCGTTTGCATTTTTTGGGTCACCAATAGCGCCTCTAAAGGTCATAACTGTTCCCTATAGCGTGATACCGCATTCGTCTTTGTGTGGCTCCAATCCCGATGCCACACTGATTTACACCCGCAGCACCAGCAGAGGAAGGCCCGCAATGCCCACAGTTGATCTCGTAGCGGATCTTGGTGAAGGTTTTGGCGCCTACTCGATCGGCGACGACAACGCCCTCCTGGACATCGTGTCCAGCGCCAACATCGCCTGCGGCTTCCACGCAGGGGACCCTGACATCATGGACGCCACCGTGGCTGAATGTGTCAGGACGGGAGTTGGCATCGGCGCCCATCCGAGCTTCCCGGATCTTCGCGGCTTCGGCCGCCGGGCCATGGACCTCACGGCTGACGAAGTCCGCAACGATGTCATCTACCAGCTGGGTGCCCTGTCGGCGTTTGCCGCCTACCACGGCGGTACCGTCTCCCACCTGGCTCCCCACGGCCGCCTGGGCAACCTGGTGGCCACCCGCGCGGACTACGCCCGAGCCGTAGCGGATGCCGCCGCCCGGGTGGACCCGAAACTGATCATCCTGGCGCAGGACGGTGAACTCGCCACTGCGGCGGCGGAGCGCGGCCTGCGGGTGGCCATCGTTGGCATCGCGGACCGCGCCTACCAGGATGACGGGACCCTGGTGCCGCGCAGCCGGCCCGGCGCCGTGATCCACGACCCCTCCGTCATTGTCCGGCGCACTGTGCGGATGGTGACCGAAGGACTCATCGAAACAGTCTCCGGCAGCGACATCGCCGTCCATGCCGACACGGTGCTGCTCCACGGCGACAATCCGGGCGCCGTCGAACTTGCCCGCCTGGTTCGCAGCGAACTGGTCGCCGCGGGCGTCACCATTGCCCCGCTGGCGCAAGTGCTCGCCGCAAAGCAAAAGGTTTCCTGACCATGGCCGCCCCAACGACAACCAGCCGGACAATGCTGGACATCTACGAGTCGGGCGACGCCGCCCTGCGCGTGGTGGCACAGTCCGGTGACGCAGAAGCCAACTGGGCCACGGTCCACGCCCTGGCCGGCTGGCTGGCGACCGTCGGTGTCGAAGGCATCCACGGCGCCGTTCCCACCTACGACTCCGTCCTGGTCGAATACGACCCCTACCTCACCTCCGCCCGCCAGGTCAGGGCGTTCATCCTCCTGGGGATGCGCCAGCTGGACTTCGTGGGCACCACCCTGCGCGAGCCGCGCCGCTTCGAAGTACCCGTCGTCTACGGGGGCAGCTACGGGCCGGACCTGGAAAGCGTGGCAGAACACCAGGGCCTGGATGTCCAGGACGTGATCACCCGGCACACGGCCAAGACCTACGTCATCCGCTGCCTCGGAGCGCCGGCAGGCTCGCCCATGATGGACGGACCAGACTTCCCGGTCCCCGTCCCCAGGCTCAAGGACCCGCGGCTGTCCGTACCCGCCGGTGCAGTATCCGTGGCCGGACGCCAAGCCGTGATCGCGCCCGCAGTCGCACCGGGAGGCTGGTGCGTCATCGGCCAGACCCCCCTGACGGTCCTGGACGCAGCACGCGAACCCCTGGTGCCCTACGTCCCCGGCGATGAACTGCGCTTCTACCGCATTCCTCCGGAGGACTTCGGAAAGTACGAGGGGCAGTTCCTGGAGGCCCGGCCATGACCGGGTCACTCATCGTCCTTCAGCCCGGACACTCCGTCGTCACCGACCTTGGCCGGACGAAGGGTCCTGCATTCGGACTTCCCGTCAACGGCGCCCTGGACCAGTTTTCGGCCAAGGCCGCGAACATCCTGGCCGGCAACGGCGACAACGATCCGCTGCTGGAACTCACCGCCCTGGACTTCAGGATGCGCGCCACCACGGACCTGCTGATCGCCGTGACCGGCGCGCCGCTGGACCTCTCGGTGGGCGGCCGCGGCTGCCCCCAGTGGGAGCCCGTCTCCGTCCGGGCCGGCGAAACAGTGACGGTCCGCGGAATCCGCACCGGTCTCCGCGCCTACATCGCCGTCCGCGGATCCTTCACTGTCCCCACGCTGCTGGGCAGTTGCGCACCGGACACGGTGGTGGGCTTCGGACTGAAACTTGTTGAGGGCACCCGGCTTGCAACGCAAAAGACCACCGCACCCCTCACCCAGCCATACTTCGGCCTGCCCCTGTTCCGGCTGGGGCTGGCAAAGCCGGAATTCACCACCCACCCGGTCATCGACGTCACCGACGGGCCGGACGTAGCCGAATTCGGCGACACCGCAGGCCTGCTTTTCACCTCGCAGTACACCGTGAGCCCCCGAAGCAACCACATCGGACTCCGGCTCGGCGGCGCACTGCCCGAACGCCAGCTCACCTCCGAGGTCCTGTCCCGCGGTGTCCCGGTGGGGGCCATCGAGGTTCCGTCCCGGGACGAACTGCTGGTCCTGCACCGGGGACGCGGCGTTACCGCGGGCTATCCGGTCCTGGGAGTCGTTACGAGCCGCTCCCTGGATGTCCTGGCACAGTCCAGGCCTGGACACACCGTCACCTTCAGAAAGACAACCGTGGCTGAAGCAACAGCCATGCACCGCACTGCCTGCCAGGAGCTGGACAGACTCCGGAAGACGATCGACACAGTCTTCGGACTCCTCGGGGTCGGCGCCGGCGAGCGCTGGTACGAACTCAGCCCGGCGTCAGGAGCCTGAACGTCATGAATGCCCGGACCACCGCCCAGGACCGCACCCACAAAGTGCTGCGCGATCCCTAACCCCCTGCCCACCACTGCGTCCAGCCTCTTGCCGGACGCAAGAGCCCGTCCATTCCCACTTTGGAGTATCAAATGCCTTTTTCCGACTACACCACGGCCCTGGTCACCGGAGCCTCCACCGGCATGGGCGCCGCCATCGCCGAACGGCTTGCCAAGCGGGGCCTCACCGTCCACGCGGTGGCCCGCAACGAGGAACGCCTCGCCGAACTGGCCGACCGCACGGGAGCAGTCCCGTACGTGGTGGACCTGACAGACACTGCTGCGCTCGCCGCCGTCGTCCGCGACCTCAAGGTGGACGTCCTGGTGAACTGCGCCGGCGTGTCCCGGCCCGGCAACATCCTGGACTCCTCCGAACAGGACATCGACGAACTGGTGGATGTGAACCTCCGCGGGCTGCTGCAGCTCACCCGGCTGGTGCTGCCCGGAATGGTGGAGCGGGACCTGGGCCACGTGGTGAACATCAGCTCGATCGCGGGCGTGTACAACTTCTACGGCCACACCGTGTACCACGCCACCAAGGCCGCGGTGCACCAGATCTCGCGCCAGCTCCGCAACGACACCGTGGGCAAGCGTATCCGCGTCACCGAAATCTGCCCCGGCCGGGTGGAAACCGAAATCTTCGGCCGCAACATGGGTGGCAGCCCCGAAGCCATGGAAGAAGCCTGGAAGACGTTCTACGAAGGCTACGAGTCGCTCACTACCGACGACATTGTCAACGCCCTTGATTACGCCATTGAGACCCCGCGGCACGTGAATGTTGGCATGCTTGAGCTTATGCCCACGTTCCAGGTCCCGGGCGGCCTGACCTTCGACCGCCGCGAGCCCACCGCCTGGCGCCCGCCCGGCACTTCAACCACCACTACCCGATAGGCCACCACCAATGCAGCACGTGCACACCGTCAGCTTTCCCGATTCCCAGCTCCTGGCCGACCTGTCGCCGCTTCCCGGCAGCCTGCGCGGGGTGGTCTGGGACATGAAGGAGGCACCCGGCGTGGACCTGGGCGGCATCGACGGCGTCATCCTGCCCTACCTCAACGCCGGGGCAGTGCTGGGCTCCCTGGGCAAGGTCCCGGACCTCAAGTTCGTGCAGACGCAGTCAACAGGGTACGACGGCGTCTGCGAGGCCGCCGGTCCGGGCGCCGCAGTGGCAAACGCCTCGGGCGTCCATGCAGCTGCCACCGCAGAGCTGGCCGTTGGCCTCATCCTCGCCAAGCTGCGCGGCATCGACCAGGCCGTCAGGGACCAGCAGGTTGAAAGCTGGAAGCCGCAGCGCCGCCAGTCCCTGGCCGACCGCAAGGTCCTGCTGCTGGGCATCGGCGGAATCGGCAAGGAACTGGCCCGCCGCCTGGCACCCTTCGAAGTCACCATCACCCGGGTGGGAAGCACGGCCCGCACGGACGCCGAAGGGCAGGTCCACGGCCCGGACGAACTGGTGGCCCTCGCCGCCGACCACGACATCCTGGTCTCCGTCCTGCCCCTGAACGGCAACACCCACCACCTGGTGGGCCGGGACGTCCTGGCCGCCCTGCCCGATGGTGCCCTGGTAGTGAACGTAGGCCGCGGCGCCGTCATCAGCACGGAGGCCCTGACCCGCGAAGTGGTCTCCGGCCGCCTCCAGTGCGCCATCGACGTCGTCGATCCCGAACCGCTTCCCGCCGGCCACCCGCTCTGGTCGTCGGAGAACGCCCTCATCACCCCGCACGTGGGCGGAAACGCCTCGGCCTTTGAGCCCCGGATCCTGAAACTCCTTAAACAGCAGCTCGAGGCCCTGGCGGCCGGGCAAACCCCGGCCAACCTGGTTCAGCAGGGACCCTTCGAGCAGGGCTCGGTCTAAACGGCTGCCGGGATTTAATGCATACGGCGGCACGACACAACAATGAAGAGGAAGTAACCAGGACATGACAGGGCTTTTTGATCTCACGGGGCGCGTAGCCCTGGTCACGGGTTCGAGCAGGGGCATCGGTTCGGCCCTTGCCAAGGCATTGGCCGACGCCGGTGCCACAGTAGTGCTCAACGGCGTCAACCCGGAGCGGCTCAAGGACGCCGAGACGGCCATGGCGGCAGGCTTCCCGCCCGGCCGGATCCACAGTGTGGCCTTCGACGTCACCGACGACGACGCCGCCGCCCGCAGCATCCGCTGGATCGAGGACAACGTGGGCCCGCTGGAAATCCTGGTGAACAACGCCGGCATCCAGCACCGGGTCCCCATGCTGGATCTTGATGTGGCGGACTGGGAACGCGTCCTCTCAACGGACCTCACCAGTGCCTTCCTGGTGGGCCGCGAGGCCGCCCGCCACATGATCGGCCGGGGCCGCGGAAAGATCATCAACATCTGCTCTGTGCAGACCGACCTGGCCCGCCCCACCATCGCCCCGTACATCGCGGCCAAGGGCGGGCTGCGGAACCTCACCCGCGCCATGACCGCCGAATGGGCGGCCTCCGGGCTGCAGATCAACGCCGTCGCACCCGGCTACATCCACACCGAGATGACCCAGAACCTGGTGGACGACGAGGAGTTCAACTCCTGGATCCTCGGCCGGACACCCGCCCACCGCTGGGGCACCGTGGAGGACCTCGCCGGTCCCGTGGTGTGGCTGGCCTCGGACGGCTCCAACTTCGTGAACGGACAGACCATTTTCATCGATGGCGGAATGACGGTGGTGGTCTGATGGCAACGCCCCTTGATACATTGCCCGCCACGGGTCCTGCGCTGGTGGCCCACGCCGCCGGCGACCTGCGGATCGACGAGGTCCCGGTGCCCCAGCCCGCACCCGACGAAGCGGTGGTCGAGGTCCTCTACGGCGGCATCTGCGGCTCAGACCTGCACTACTGGCTGCACGGAGCGGCGGGGGAGTCCATCCTCAAAGCGCCTCTGGTCCTGGGCCACGAGATCTCCGGCACGGTGGTGCGCCAGGCCGCGGACGGCTCAGGGCCGCAGCCAGGAACCGCCGTCGCCGTCCACCCCGCAACGCCCGGTCCAGGCACCGCCAGGTATCCCGCGGACCGTCCCAACCTCTCCCCGGGATGCACGTACCTGGGCAGCGCCGCCCGCTACCCGCACAAGGACGGCGCCTTCAGCCGCTACGTCACGCTGCCCGTCCGGATGCTCCGCCCGCTCCCGGACAGCCTCAACCTGCGCACTGCAGCACTGATCGAACCCGCATCCGTCGCCTGGCATGCCGTGTCCAGGGCCGGGGACGTCCGCGGAAAAACCGCGCTGGTCATCGGCTCCGGCCCCATCGGCGCCCTCGCCGTCGCCGTCCTCAAGCGCGCGGGCGCAGCCCATATCACCGCCGTCGACCTCCATCCCAAACCGCTGGAAATCGCCAAGGCCGTGGGTGCGGACCAGGTGATCAACGCCGCGGACGCCGAAGCCATCGCCGCCGTGGAGGCCGACGTCGTGATTGAATCCTCCGGCAACCACCATGGGCTGGCCTCTGCCATCCGCGGCGCGGTGCGCGGGGGCACCGTGGTGATGGTGGGGCTGCTGCCCACCGGCATGCAGCCGGTGCCCATCTCGTTGGCGATCACCCGCGAACTGCAACTGCTCGGCTCGTTCCGTTTCAACGACGAGATTGATGACGTCATCGCGGCCCTCGCCGAGGGGTCCCTGCACATCGAGCCAGTCATCACGCACGAATTCCCGCTGGCCGATGCCCTCCGCGCCTTCGAGGTAGCCAAGGACTCCACCCGCTCCGGCAAGGTGCTCCTCTCCTTCGGCAACGCCGGGCAGGCCCAATAAGCGGGCAACTGCCACCCCTGGTCGTGGTGGGAGTCCCGGGTTGCGGCAAGTCCCCCGCCGGCGAGCCGGGCCACCCAGGGCTTTCACGCACGCACGTTGGTAGGTAGACTGGTCTACCTACCAATGTGCGAGGAGTGAACCATGGCTGCAGCAGGCCTCCCAACCCAAGGCCTCCCGGCCCCGGCACGGCGCCCGGCCCGCGAGCTGCTGCTGGAAGCTGCCGCACGGCTTTTCTATGCCAACGGCGTCGCAGCCACCGGGATCGACACCATCACGGCCGAGGCCGGAGTGGCCAAAAAGAGCCTCTACAACAACTTCAGTTCCAAAGCGGAGTTGGTGGCCGCCTACCTGGAGGCCAGGCATGAGGAATGGCTGGGCCTGTACCGCCGGCGGCTGGAGACGGCGAAAACGCCGCGGGACCAGGCCCTGGCGGTCTTTGATGCCTACCTGGACCACGCCAACTTTGCCTACCGGCACGGCTTCCGGGGATGCGGCCTGCTCAACGCCGCCGCGGAACTGCCGGCCGGCGATCCCGGGAGGGACGCTGTGCGCCGCCACAAGGAGGAGGTCCAGGGGCTCCTGGCCGCGCATGTGGCGGGGTTGTTGCCGGGACGGGAAGAGCTGGCCCCCGCCACCGCGGCGCACCTGGCTTTCCTGCTCGAGGGTGCCATGGCCAGGGCCGGGCTGGAAGGCGATGACGGTCCGCTGAAGGAAGCCAGGAGCATTGCCGGGCACCTGCTGGACGCCCTGTGAACGTCAGGCACCACCCCAAAGCCCATCTCCGGGGAGCAATGTGCGTGGTGGCGGCCTCCGTCCTTTGGGGCACCACCGGGACCGCGGCCACCTTCGCCCCCGGCGTGAGCCCGCTCGCCATTGGCGCCGTGGCCATGGGATTGGGCGGCCTGCTGCAGGCACTCTTCGCCGCACGGCACATCGCGGCCCAGGCGGGCAGCCTGCTCGGCCGGTGGCGCCTTGCGACTCTCGGTGCCGTGGCCGTGGCCGTCTACCCCTTGGCCTTCTACAGCTCCATGCACCTCTCCGGCGTTGCAGTGGGAACGGTCGTCTCAATCGGTTCCGCCCCTGTGGCGGCAGCCCTGATTGAACGTTTCGCGGACAGGAAACGGCTGGGCCGGCGATGGATCCTTGGGGCACTGCTGGGAGTCGGCGGCGCTGCGCTGCTCTCCTTCGCCGGGCACACGCCGGCAGGGCCTGCCCCAGCAGCAGCGGCACCGGCTGCTGCGGAAGCAGCCGCGGATTGGAGTCCGACGGCGGGAATCCTCCTTGGCCTGCTGGCCGGCACAACCTACGCACTGTACTCCTGGACGGCGCACCGCCTGGCGGCCACCGGGGTCACGTCCAGGGCTGCGATGGGGAGCATTTTCGGGCTGGGCGGACTCCTGCTGATGCCCGTCCTTGCGGTGACGGGCGGCCCGCTGCTGGAGTCCTGGGGCAACGTCAGTGTGGGTGCCTACATGGCTGTGGTCCCCATGTTTGCCGGGTACCTCCTGTTCGGCTGGGGCTTGGCCCGGGTGGGGGCCAGCACCGCCACCGGCATCTCCCTGCTTGAAACCGTGGTGGCAGCCGTCCTGGCCGTGCTGGTGGTGGGCGAAAGGCTCCCGGCCTCCGGGTGGCTTGGCGCCGCCGTCGTCCTGGCCAGCCTGTTCATCCTGGCGCCGCGCCCCCGCCCGGCAACAGTTCCAGCGGGGCAGCCGCGTGCAGCAGAACCTCCGGCGGCAGAATCAACCGGTGTGCTGCCGCCGGGCGCTCCGGGCCAGTACCGTGGGCCCCAGCAGCAGGCATGCCCCCAGCCCCAGCAGCAAAATCCCTAGCACCACTGCCCCCGGCGCGGGGATCCCGGCCCCGGCGAGGATGAGCACCGCGCCGATCAGGGCCGCCGCCATGCCCGGGAACAGGCCTGCAGGAAGACGACGTGCCGGATAGCCGGAGAGCAGTTCCATGGCCAGGTGGGGATCATCCACGATCAACCCCATTTCCAGCTCCTTGAGCAGGCGTCGCTCCTCGTCGGACATTGGCATGGCAGGCCCCTGCTTCCCTGGGAGGCGGTTTCGGTATCAAACCGTAGGAGCCTTCTACCACTTAGTCAATAGTTTCAGCCGCCCCCCGGGCTGCCCTCATCCCGGGACGTCGTAGCGCAGCTCATCGCCCACAACCCGGACTCCATGGGTGGGTACGTGGGGTACGGCCTTGCCGGGTGGCATGAGGTGTTCAACGGGCAGCCCGGCCAGCAGCACGCAATGATCGGCGATGAGGCGGCGGTGGCAGCGCCACCAGAGGGTTTCGCTGCACATGATCGCGGTCCGGGCCACCTGGGATCCGGCCGCCAGTTCTGCGGCTGCCGCCAGGAAGTCTTCACTGCGCATGTAGCCTGCATAGGCCCGGAAAGAGTTATTCCGGAGGGCCGTGTCCGGGGAGTCCGGGAGCAGTTTGCGGAAGCCGCCCAGCCGTTTCTCCCAGCGGTAGCCGATCCCCGCCTCCGGAAGCCACACCGACAGGCGGTCCTTTCCGAAATGCGGATACTTGCGGCTGCCCGGGCCTATCCGGACATCTACCAGGGACGTCACGCCGGCGGTCTGCAGCAGCGCTGTGAAGTCCTCTTGGGATCCAGTGCCGTGGCCGATCGTGAACAGCGTCTCCATCCCGGCCATCATAGGCAGGTGCGGCGCCGCCGTATCTGGCGCCGCCGTATCTGGCGCCGCCGCGTGGCGGGCGCCTGGCTCCGGGAAGCCGGCTACCGTCGTCGTAACTCCGCGAACTCGATGGATGGCACGATGGCGCCCGCGTCCCGCTCCACGAAGTTGGTGCCCGGGGGCACCAGGTCGTCGATGGCGTCGAGTACCGTCTCGGCCAGTTGGACGTCGGCGGCGCGAAGGTACGCCTGGAGGTGTTCTTCGCTCCGCGGACCGATGATCACGCTGCTGATGGCGGGATGCGTCAGGGCAAACCCTACGGCCAGGTCCACCAGGGACAGCTCCAGCTTGTCTGCCAGGCGGGCCAGCGAATCCTTGGCCAGCAGCTTGCGCTCGCTGGTGGGCCCGGACATGTCGTACCGGCCGGGAAGCGTGTGCACCCGGGTGGCGGGCTGGCCGGATTCCAGGACGAAGCTGCCGGAAAGCCAGCCGCCTGCCAGGGGTCCGTAGGCGAGGACACCCACGCCATACTGTTGGGCAATCGGCAGTACGTCGCGCTCGTTGCCGCGGACCAGCATGGAATACGGAACCTGGTTGCCCATCGGCGGGATCAGGTGGTTGGTGGTGGCCAGCCACTGTGCTTCCACCAGTTGGGCCGGCGTGAACACCGAGGTGCCGTAGTACAGGATCTTGCCCTGGCGGATCAGGTCGTTCAAGGTGGTGATGGTTTCCAGGACGTCGGTGTTGTAGTCCGGCCGGTGTGCCTGGTAGAGGTCGATCCGGTCTGTCTGCAGCCGGCGGAGGCTGCCTTCCACGGCCTGGGTGATCCAGCGCCGCGAGTTGCCGGAGTGGGCCGGGTTGGGGCTCATCTGGCCATGGAACTTGGTGGCCAGGAAGACGTCGTCCCTGCGTCCCCGGAGTGCCCGCCCCACCACCTGCTCCGATTCGCCCTGCGAGTAGACGTCGGCGGTATCAACCGCGGTGATGCCGGCGTCCAGCGCCGCATGGATGATCCGGATGCTTTCCTCCGCGCCGGTAGGGGCGCCCTGGCCGTTGCCGGTCCCCTCGCCGAAGTTCATGGTCCCCAAAGTGAGGGGGCTGATGGGGGTTCCCGACCGCCCGAACACGCGCAGTTCACTCAGGCTCATCTCCGGTCTCCTCCATTCAGTGGCCATGCCCTGGATCGTCACGACGCTACACAGATTCGGCAGGCCGGCACAGATTTCCGTTTTAGTCCTTCTCTTTTCGTCGCACGGAGTAACCAGAGCAGCGGGGATGACGAATTGTGGCGCCCAAACAGCCGGAAACAGCGCTTATATTGAGGCATGGGCACCCTCAATAACGATGAACCGTTCGTCCAGTTGCACGACCTCATCATCGGCAGCAGCAACGTTGCTGACTTCCTGTCCGAACTTTCGGCTGTTGCCGCGTCAACGCTCAGCGATGCCGCAGGCGTCTTTATCGAATGCGGGGTTACGCTCCGCCGCCGCAAGCGCAGCGCCACCATTGCCGGCAGCAGTGAACGGGCAGCCGTGCTGGACAAACTTGAGCAGGTCCTCGGGGAGGGGCCGTGCATCGCATCCCTGGACGCCATGCAGCCAATGATCCTGTCCGACGTTGAGACCGATACCCGGTGGCCCGAGTACCAGAAAGTGCTGGCTGACAACGGGTGCCGCAGCGTGCTGGGCGTTCCCCTGGCGCTGGATGCCGACCAGGCCGCCGCGCTGAACTTCTTTGCCGCGGAACCCGGCGTCTTTGCCCCCAACGTCCTCCGCACGGCGGAGGGGTTTGCCGACCTCGCCGGCAGGGCGTTGAGGCTGGCACTGCGGATCGCCGACGCCCAAAACCTGGCGGATGACCTGAAGGCCGCCATGGCGAACCGCACCACGATCGACCTGGCGTGCGGGGTGATCATGGCGCAGAACCGGTGTACCCAGGATGAAGCCATGGCCCTGCTCACCAAGGCGTCCAGCCACCGGAACCAGAAGCTGCGGGACCTGGCCGCTGAAGTCCTTGGCCGGGTGAGCGACGGGCCGGTGACCACGCACTTCGATCCGTAGCCGGCCGGATCCGCCCTCAAGCTTTTCCCGCCCCGCTGCATGCTGCGTGGCTTTCGCCCCTGCGCTGCCCTGCAATAATCTGAACCAACGGTTGTGCACGGGGGTGTGAGCGCCCGGCACGACAGGCAGCACTGTAAGTTCCGGGACCATCACAGACGAGGCGGACACCCATGACGGAAGCAGACCAGCAGCACGCAGCACGGCCAACGACGCCCGAAGATCCTCCTGCCGCTGCCCCCGGGACGGTGGATCCGCACCTGCTGCAGCAGCTGGCCGACGCGCATGGCGTGGGTACGTCCTTCCAGGGCTGGGACGGCCTGCCGCACTCCGTCGCCGAGGGCACGCTGATCAAGGTACTTGCCGCGCTGGGGGTGGAGGCCCACACCAACCAGCACATCGAAGCCGCCCTCGCCGAGGTGGAACTGGCGCCCTGGCGGCGGATGCTGCCGGCCGCCGTCGTCATCAAGCAGGGCGAACCGGCCCAGGTTCCGGTCCACGTGCGGGACGGTGCCACCGCGAGCCTCACCATCACCCTTGAAGGGGGAACCGGATCGCGGGAGGCGCTCCAGCAGGACATCTGGATCCAGCCCCGGGAGGTGGACGGCGTTTCCACCGGGCGTGCCACGTTCTCCCTGCCCGAGGACCTGCCTTTGGGGTGGCACACCCTGCACGCGGAGTCGGAGGGTGCCGCGGCCACTGCCGCGCTGGTGGTCACGCCTGCCAGGCTGGACACGACCAAGCCCCTTGAGGACCGCCGCGGCTGGGGGCTGGCCACGCAGCTTTATTCGGTCCGGTCCAAGCGGTCATGGGGCATCGGCGACTTTGCGGATCTTGCGGACCTGGCGGCCGTCAGCGGCGCACGCGGGGCCGACTATGTGCTGGTCAACCCGCTGCACGCCGCGGAGCCCGTCCCGCCCGTCCAGCCCTCGCCCTACTCGCCGTCCACCCGCCGGTTCTTCAACCCCCTCTATATCCGGATCGAGGCTATCCCCGAGCTGGCATACCTCCGGCCACGGAAGCGCGCGGCCCTGGAAAAGCTGCACGAGGAAGTGGCCGGCCTGAACAGGGACGGCACCCGGCTGGACCGTGACGCCGTCTACGCGGCCAAGCTGCAGGCACTGGAGATGCTCTACCACACCCGGCGTTCGCCCTCCCGGCAGGCCGCCTTCGAGGAGTTTTGCCGCGTCTCCGGCCCCGGCCTGGACGATTTTGCGCTCTGGTCCGCCATCCGCGAAGACCTTGCTCCCGCCGATCCGTTGTGGACGGATCCGGAGTGCGCCATCGGAACACCGGCCGCGGAGGCATTGCGGGAGCAATTGGCGGACCGGATCGGGTTCCACCGCTGGCTGCAGTGGATCTGCGACGAGCAGCTGGAAAGCGCGCAGCAGGCGGCGCTCCGCTCCGGCATGCGGCTGGGCGTGGTGCACGACCTCGCAGTGGGCGTGGACCACAACAGTGCCGACGCGTGGACACTGGGCCGTGTACTGGCCCCAAACACCAGCGTGGGTGCGCCGCCGGACATGTACAACCAACAGGGCCAGGACTGGGGCCAGCCGCCGTGGCACCCGGCCCGCCTGGCCGAAGCCGGCTACGAACCGTTCCGCAACATGCTGTCCAACGTGCTGCGCCACGCCGGCGGCATCCGCGTGGACCACATCCTGGGCCTGTTCCGGCTGTGGTGGATCCCCATCGGGAATGCGCCGGGGGACGGTGCCTACGTCCGGTACGACCACGAGGCCCTGATCGGCATCCTGGCCCTTGAGGCGCACCGTGCCGGTGCCGTGGTGATCGGGGAGGACCTGGGCACCTTCGAGCCCTGGGTGCGTGACTACCTCGCGGACCGCGGCATCCTGGGCACGTCCATCCTGTGGTTCGAGTACGACGGCGATTCGCCCCTTGCACCGGAAAAGTACCGTACACAGGCGCTCGCCAGCGTAAATACCCATGATCTTCCGCCCACGGCCGGCTACCTTGCCGGCGACCATGTGGGCCTGCGGAGCCGTCTTGGCCTGCTCGAGCGGTCCGAAGCGGAAGAGCGGGCCGAGCACAACGCATCCCTGGAGAAAATGTTCGCCCTGCTGCGTGAACGGGGCTACCTCTCCGAGGGGACTGCTGCCGGGGCCGGCCAGCAGTCCGCGGAGGAGCACACCATCGAGGCGCTGCACCTCCTGCTGGCCCAGTCGCCGTCGGTGTTGCTGGGCGTGGCGTTGGTGGACGCGGTGGGGGAGCGGCGGCTCCAGAACCAGCCCGGTACCACGGAAGCCCTGTATCCCAACTGGCAGGTTCCGCTGGGCGGCCCGGACGGCAGGCCGGTTTACCTTGACGACCTTCCCGGCAACAAGCGGTTCAACGCGCTGCTCGCCGCGGTGGAGGGATCCCTGCACGGATCCTGAGCAGCTGGTCAAAGAACGATGGCCCCGCCACTTCCTCAAGCGGCGGGGCCATGGTGCCTTCTCCGCTGGCCTAGCCTGCGGTGATCACGTGGGTGACGTGGTCGTACCGGAAGGTGACCGGGCCGCCGTCGTGCTCAAACACGATGTTGGCCCCGGGCGTTGCGCCGCCGGCCCCGTAACTGGCGTCCCAGGACTTGTTGAGGGCCGCCTTGAACTCGTAGCTCCCTGCCGGCAGGTCCGGCACGGTGAGCTTCCAGACGAGGTCTGCCGGGTCCAGGGCCAGCTGGGCTTGCTGGCAGGCCGGCTCCCAGTCGGTGGCGCAGCCCAGCTCGCTGTCCATGCTTCCCGCCGCCGCCACGGCGGACGGCTGCTGTGAGGCGTAGACGGCGCTGAGCAGGTGCGTGCTGTTGTCGTAGCGGAAGGTGACTGGTCCGCCGGGATGGTCCAGCACGATGTTCTGGCCATTGAACTGGCCGTCGGCACCGTAGTTTTCGTCCCAGCCGCCGTTGAGCGCTGCCTTGTATTCGTACTTCCCGGCCGGCAGGTCGGCGGTCAGCCGCCAGATGCGGTCCGCCGGGTCCAGGACCATCTTTGCCTGCTGGCATGTGGGATCCCACTGCGCCGTACAGCCCATGGCCTGGTTCAGTGATCCGGCCACAGAGACCGAATCGGGTTGCGGGGCCTGGCCCACGGTGACGGTCCGGGTGCCGCTGGTGACGTTGAAGCCCGTGCCGGCCATGACGGCACGGTATTGGACCTTCGTGCCGTCAGCCAGCGTGGAAACATCATCGGTTGCCGAATACACCGGGGACGAGGAATCGGTGCCCACCGCGGTCCAGTTCCCGCCGTTGACGCTGCGCTCAAAAGACACAACGTTGCTCGCCTTCTCGGGATCGGCAGTGGCGCTAAGTTCCACCTTTCCCTCCACACTGCTGCCTTCGGCGGGCTTCTGCAGGGTCAGGACCGGCGCGGGGACGCTTGCCTGACGGCTCTGGCTGGCGGCGGTATGGCCGCCGTTGTCCAGCACGGTGGCGCGGTACTCCAGGGCTGTGCCGGCGTCCAGGTCCGCGACGTCGTGGAACACCTGGTACGGGGCGGTGTCATCCGTGCCGATCGGCTGCCATTGGCCGCCGGCCGTCCGGGCTTCGAAGGTGACCTCATTGAACGAAGAACCGTCGACGTCGGCCGTCACGTTGATGCGCCCGTTGTCGCCCGGGGCTGCGGCCGGCTGCTGGAGGGCGACGGCGGGCGCAGCCTTCGAGTGCGGGATCCGGCCTGCGGATTCGTAGACGACGGCGGAGAGCGGCGGCACGGTGACCGTCAGCTTGGCATCCTCCGAGGTTTTGGCCTCGTCGGGTCCTTCGCCGTAGATCCGCGTGTAGCTGCGCTTGGCGATGTAGGTGGGGATGGGGGCTGTCTGCGGCTGGGCGCTGTTGTTCAGCGCGACCACGTATTCGCGCTGGTCCTGGGCGTCCGTGCGGGAGAAGGCGTAGATGCCGGGGCCATCCGAGGCGTAGCGGTGCTGGTGGGCGCCGTTCCGCAGTGCGGGATGCTCCTTGGTCAGGGCAGCCAGCTCACGGATTTTGGCGTACAGCGGGTGGCTCGGGTTGAAGTTGTCTGTGGCGTGCGTGGCATCGGTGCCCAGCAGGTCGTCGTCAAGGTACTCCGGCACCTTGCTGGCGAAGAGCGTCTGGCGGGCGTCCTGGTCCCCGCCGGGGCCGGTGAAGCCCTGCTCGTCGCCGTAGTAGACCACCGGGTTGCCGCGGGAGAAGTACATCAGCTCGTGGGCCAGTTCGTCGCGGGCCACCTTCTCGGCGTCGCCGGCCGCCGGGTTGTCCTGGCTGATGAAGCTGCCGATGCGGCCCATGTCGTGGTTGCCCAGGAAGGTGGGGAGCTCGTAGACGTTGGAGTCGGCGTCGGTGTACCAGTCGTCGCCGGCGAAGAAGGTTTGCAGGGCCCTGGCGTCCTGGCTCTTGGATGCGAAGTTGCGGGCCGCGTCCTGGAAGGGGAAATCCAGGACTGCCTGCATCTTGTTGCGGGTGGTGAACTGCGAGGTGAAGCTCTTGCTGGTATCGAAGACCTCGCCGAACATGAAGAAATCGTCCTTGCCGTGCTCTTTGGCGTAGGTGAGGACATTGGGGCCGAATTCCTGCCAGAACTCGTTGTTCACATGCTTCATGGTGTCGATGCGGAAGCCGTCCACGCCGAAATCGCCGATCCAGGACTTGTAGATGTCCTCCATGCCGTGCACCACTTTGGGGTTTTCGGTGAACAGGTCATCGAGGCCGAAGAAGTCCCCGTACATGGAGTCCTCGCCGGTAAAGGTGGTGTCGCCACGGTTGTGGTACAGGGTGGTGTCGTTCAGCCAGGCCGGGACTTTGAGGTTTTCTTCGCCCGGTGCCAGGACGGGCTTGTAGGGGAACGAGGTGTTCGCGTCCAGTTGGGGGAAGGTGCCGGTGCCGGCGTAATCGCGGTCGTCGAAGGGTTCGCCGGAAGCTGTTTTGTAGGGGACGGTGTCCTTGGACACGTAGCCCTTGCGGTCGCCTTCCTGGTAGCCGATGACGTCAGCGGTGTGGTTGGTGATGATGTCGAAGTACACCTTCATGCCGCGTGCATGGGCCTCGTCGATGAGGCCCTTCAGTTCGTCATTGGTTCCCAGGTGCGGATCGATCTGGGTGAAGTCGGTGACCCAGTAGCCGTGGTAGCCGGCTGACTTGTCCTCCGGCTGGACTGCCTTGTTCTTGAAGCTGGGGGTCAGCCAGATCGATGTGGTGCCCAGGCCCTGGATGTAGTCGATCTTATTGCGGAGGCCGACCAGGTCGCCGCCGTTGTAGAAGCCCTTCTTCGTGGGATCGAAACCGGAGACCATGGGGTCGGGTCCGAGGCCGCCCTGGTCGTTTGCGGTGCTGCCGTTGCTGAAGCGGTCCGCCATGACGAAGTAGAAGTTTTCGTCGGTAACGGGACCGCGGAGCGAATGCAGGGCTTCCGCAGAGCCTTGGTTCTTGGTGCCGGGGTCCTTGGAACCCGGGCCGTTAGGGGCGGCATGGGCGGGGAGGACTGCGGCGGAGACGGCGACGGCGGCCGCAAGAAGACCGGCCGCGGAGCGGGCTGCAACGCGTTTCCGGGTTGGCTTGGTTGTTGAGGGGCGAATTGTTACGGCTGGACTGGCCGGCTGGTGGGCGCGTGGGGGAGCGCCGGGAGGGGTGCGGAATAGCAAGGGTGAGACCTTCCTGGGAAGCAGCGCTGCTGTACAGGCTTGCCGTTGACATGGGGATGCGGCAGGAGGGTTCGAAGGACAGCATGCTGCCTTGTGAACCGAGTCACAACTGTAAGCGCTTGCACTGAATTACTCCAGTGTTTAGGGAAGGGGACCTTCGGGTGGATCCGCCGGGGCAGCAGCGCTATCCCGCGGCTACCACTGCGGTGGGCGACGGGACGTTGACGGTGTGCCTGATTGGTCCGGGGAGGCCGGTGATGGGATCCAGCTCAAACGTGGCGATGTTGTGTGAGCGTTCATGCGCCACGTGGAGCAAGTTCCCGCGGACCATGTGGTGGCGCGGCCAGTTCCCGCCGCTGTCAAAGTCCTTGACGGGAATCAGTTCGGTGCCGTCCCCGGAGACTTCCAGGACACTGATGAGGTTGGACCCGCGAACGCCGGCATAGGCGAAGTTTCCTTGCGGGCCCAGGCAGATCTCGGCTGCGGAGTCGCCTTGCTGGCTTCCGCCGGCCGTCGCGGGTCCGCGGAATACCAGCTCGTAGGTGCCGGCCTCGGGGCGGACTACGAAGACTTCCACGGAGTACTCCGAAACTATGAAGACGTTCCCGTTCTGGTGCTGCACCAGGTGCCGCGGGCCACTGCCATAGGGGAGGACGACCTCGTGGTCCGCCACCAGCCCGGCGCCTGCCTGGTAGGTCCAGATACGGAGGGTGTCGTGGCCCAGGTCGGTGGTCATGATGCGTCCGTCCAACAGCATCAGGCTGGCGTGGGCACGGCTTTGCCTGGGGCTTCCGGGCGGGAGGGCGGCGTGGGGATCAACCGATGGTGCGGCGGGAAACCGCCGGGTCATGCCGCCGTCGGAATCCAACTCGTAGAGGAGGACCTGCCCGTCGCCCCAGCAGGCGGCAGTAACAAAGCGGCCGTGCGGGTCAACGGCAACATGGCAGGTCGCCTCGCCGGCAAGCTGCGGTTCCCCGTGGGCCTCCAAAGCGGCTTCGCCGTGCCGGCGGTACGCCTGGACTTTCCCGCGCTGTTCGGCCGCCGCGTACACCGCCGGCAGGGTTGGGTGTACAGCAACGAACGACGGCGATTGTGCTTCGACGGCCGTTCCCAACCATTCCAGGCTGCCGTCCAGGTGCGCGCGGACGGCGCCGATACCGTCCGCGCGGCCGCCGCCGTCGGGCGTATACGTGCCGATCCACAGGATATTGGTGGCTGGACTGTTGTTGGCTGCGCCGTTGGTCATGGTCCAATCCTGCCAAGGTTTCACCCCCTATTCCCGTACCCCGGGGCGCCGATTAGCATGGGGTTTCCGGCAGTGGAAGAACGGAGGCGGGCGTGGTCAGGGCTGAATTGACGTCGATTGTCCGCACCGGGCGCTCTCCGGAGCCCTGGGCCTGACCGGCGTGGAGGTGACCATGGGCTGCCCGGAGGGCGGTGTTCAGCCTCCTCCCGGCTCGCGCGCTGTCCATGGCCAGTCCGCGCCGCTGGGCTTCAACCAGATCGTGTCCCGGTTGCGGTCTGCCGGCTGTGTGTTCGCCGAAGATGAGGCCCGGCTCCTCCTCGCTGGGCGCGCCGGCCCCGCGGAACTTTCACTCAGTGTCCAGCGGCGGGTGGAAGGCGTCCCCTTGGAGCACATCCTTGGATGGGCTGGGTTTGCCGGCGGCCGTGTTGTGGTTGAGCCCGGCGTTTTCGTGCCGCGGCGACGCACGGAACTTCTGGTCAGCGAGGCCCTGGATCTGCTGCTTGGCGAGGCCTTGGGCCTGCCGCCGGACGCCGCACTGCCGGCGCCTCCGGTAGTGGTGGATCTCTGTTGTGGATCCGGGGCCGTGGGAACGGCCATCCTGCGAAGCGCCCCGCACGTGGAACTGCATGCAGCGGATATCGAGCCTGCTGCCGTAAGGTGCGCCCGGCGGAACCTGGAGCCCCTGGGTGGCCAGGTTCATGCGGGTGACCTGTTCGCAGCCCTGCCGCGTGAACTGCGTGGCCGAATCCGGGTGCTCGTGGTCAATGCTCCCTACGTGCCCACGGAGGCAATCCGAACCATGCCCCCCGAAGCGCGGTTGTACGAACCTGCGGCATCCCTCGATGGCGGTCCTGACGGACTGGACTTCCACAGGCAGGTTGCCACTGAGGGTGTTCACTGGCTGGCGCCCGACGGTCATCTTTTTATCGAGACCAGCGAGCAGCAGGCAGCCGCCACCTCCGACATCCTGGCCGCCGCCGGGTTCGGCACACGGACAGTCCATTCGGAGGAAGTGGACGGCACCGTGGTCGTCGGGCGCGTGGCGGCAGGAACCCACTGACACCGTCCTCCCCCTCCCCAGTATCCGGCCTGCCGCCTGGAGGATCGAGCCAACCAGCCCAGCAGCCGTGGACCGCACGTAACGATCCTTCTAAACCGTCCGGAAACCCCAGTACGCCAGGCTGCGTTCCCTATTCGTGTTGATGGGGTGGTGGTGGGGGTTTGAAGTAGTGGTTTTGTTGGGGTTTTTGGGTGGGGTCGAGGTGGCGTGGGGGGATGAAGGCGGGTGTGCCGGTGGTGGTGGTGATGGTCCATTGTTCTTTGTGGATGAGGTGGTGGTGGTGGCTGCAGAGCAGGACGCCGTTGTTGGTGGTGGTGGGTCCGCCGTGTGACCAGTAGGTGATGTGGTGGGCTTCGCACCAGGGTGCGGGGATGGTGCAGCTGGGGAAGGCGCAGCCTTGGTCGCGGGTGGTGAGGGCGGTGCGTTGGGCGGGGGTGAAGAGCCGAGTCTTGCGGCCGAGGTCGAGGATTTCGCCGCGGGTGCCCAGGAGGGCGGGGATGATGTCGGCGTCGCAGGCGATTTTGCGCAGGGTGGCCGCGGCGACGGGGCCGGTGAACGCGAAGGTTCCTGTCCCTGCTTCCGCGCTGTGGTCTTTTCTTGCGGAGGTGGCGGCATTGGTGGGGAAGAGGTCCCGGTAGTGGATGGTGGCGATGATTTGGGGTCGGTTGCCGCCGGTGGTGGGCAGGGTGTTGGTGGTGAGGGCGGTTTTGGCGGCGGTGATGAGGCCGTCGAGTTGTTGTTGGGCGCGGGTTCGCCGGTCCAGGTCGGGGAGTTCGGTGTTCCCTCTTGCCGTGCCGGTGGTGGTGCGGGGGTTGGTGGCGGTGTTCATGACGGTGAGGAGGTGTTCGTATTGGTCGGTGGTGGCGAAGATTTCGAGGTGGTGCAGGCCGTGGCGGGGTTTGCGGATGAAGGCGCCTTGGGTGTTGCGGAGGGTTTCTTCGGTGGGTTCGGTGCCGTCGGCGTCGATGGTGTCGGTCCAGCGTTGGGCCAGGCGGGTGAGGAAGTCGGGGTCGGTGGTGGTGGCTGCGGTGGTGAGGTGCTCTTCGATCCGGTCCAGGGTCTCTGGGGTGGTGTGGTGTTGGAGCCGGTCCAGGGTGGCGGTGATGAGGGTCGCGGCGTGGGAGGACACGGCGGTGCCCTGAATCATCCGGGAAGGGTCGATGGAGTCCGTGCCGGGTGTGAGGGCGGCGGCGAGGTGGGGCCGGGGTGGTGGGAGTGGTTCGCCGGTCAGTGTGGTGCCGGGGAGGGTGTGCTGTGCGAGGGTGAGTCGGCGGCGGGCTTCGCGGATGGGGATCCGAAGCCGGAGGCGGAGGAACTCTGCGGTGTTCCGGCACCCGTCATCGGCCGGTGAGGGCACGGTAGCGTGGGTGGTCCGGGCCGCGGCCTGGGTGATGGCCTGGGTACGGGTCCGCTCCACGGCACCGGCGGCCAGGAGCTGAAGATACTCCACGGTGCGGGCCAGTTCCTCGGCGTGGCCGGCGTAATCGGCCGCCTCGCTGTAGGTGGCGATGGCCAGCAGGCCGGGGGCGGCCAGGGCGGCGGTGGCGAGTTCTTCGGCAAGCGCCCCGAGGATGGCAGGGCCGGATCCCTCCCCGCCGGGGACGGCGCGAAGGCGGGCCGGACCCGTCCGCCGGCTGCCGGCGTCGTCCGCGTTCCCGCTGAACAGCCCGCCGTACAACACACCGAACGACTCATCCAGCTGCTCCCCAACTGCCTCCATGACCACACTCTGCCAGCCGCCACTGACAATGAAGAGACCCCACAACCCCTATGTGGAAAACGGGGAAACTGCGATGGGTGTGCCAGTTAAAAACCGCCGGCCGCCGCGTCCCCCAAGGATCGCGACGGCCGGCAAGGCGATTCAGTTGTAGCACAAAGGCTGGTCATTCCCATGTCATGCGGCGGGACCAGCGTCATGGATGACCGGTGAAGCGTCGATTAGGACTTCGTGGCGGTCCCATCGGAGGTACCAAAGTTGGTGGTCTCCGGGTGGGTGCTGTGGGCGGGGATGTGGTCCTCACCCAGGGCGTCGGCGGGGCCGGTACCCGTTGAAGGCCAAGCAGAAGTGCCTGCTGCAGCATGACCCGCAGAAGTGTCGCGGTGCATTGCAGAGCCGATCACTGTGCCTGCCCTGCGTGCGGCTTCCCCAAGCTGGTCGGCCACTTCAGGCGCTTTTTCCTTGATGGTTTCCGTCGCCACCGAGACTTTGTCCTGCACCGGCTTGCTGTCCCAGATGCCGGCCGCGCGGGCCTTCAGCTTGTCGTAGGCAGCACGGCCTGACCGCGATCCGAGGACGTAGCCCACGGCAACGCCTACACCCAAAAGAAGCTTGTTTTTCACGATGATCTCCTGCTCTGCGAGAAGGTTGTCAGTCCCGGCTAGGGGCGTGACGCCAGTTGCCGGGGAAAATGAAAGCCGGCCCGGGGATGATGTCCCCAGGCCGGCTTCCTGGCGTGCCCGTGCAGTTATCCGCGGGCGCTGCGCTTGGTGACCATGCCGTAAATGGCAAGGACGATCAGCGAGCCGACGATCGCCAGCAGCCACGTCTGGATCGAGAAGAACTCCTGCAGTCCACTGCCGAAGATCATCCCGCCCAGCCAGCCACCGAGGAAAGCGCCGACGACGCCCAGCACCATGGTGATGATCCAGCCGCCACCCTGGCGTCCCGGGAGGATCGCCTTAGCGATCGCACCGGCAATAAGTCCGAGAATCAGAAATGCAATAAATCCCATTTGAAGCTCTCTTCCTAAGTAAAGGAGGCCTCCGGGTCCCGGAGGCACTTCATCCTTCTGGCTCAATAGTAATCATGCTTACTATCTTTTTGCCAACCCCGTTTCTGGAAAAAAGTGCAGTTCAGGACGGTTTTAGTGCCCCGTCGTGTCCGAGTCATTGCCTGCCCTTGGGCCTTGGCCAGGGCCGTTAAATCAGCGAGATCCTGCGGGTCAAGGACGAAATCGAACACGTCCAGATTGTCGGCCATCCGGGTGGGGGAAGCCGTCTTGGGAATCGTTACCAATCCGTTTTGTACGTGCCACCGCAGAACCACTTGGCCAGCGGTTTTGCCATGCTTTTCCGCCAGCCGGGAGAGGAGGGGAGCGGCCAACAAACCTGCCCCCGACCCGCCCAACGGACTGTAGGACTCTGTCACAATGCCATGCCGGTCATGGAATTCCCGCTCTGCGCGCCGCGTGATAGCCGGGCTCAGCTGGATCTGGTTCACCGCCGGCACAACGTCAGTCTCCGCCATCAGTCGTTCCAGGTGCGCCGGCTTGAAGTTGGACACGCCTATAGACCGGACCTTCCCCTCAGCCTGCAGGCGTTCGAACGTCTGCCACGTGGAAACGTACTGGTCCCTGCCGGGAAGCGGCCAGTGAATCAACAACAGGTCCACGTAATCCAGGCCCAGGCGCCCCAGTGACCCTTCCAGGCCGGCCACCGCGCGGTCGAGGCCCTGGAACTCGCCGTCGAGCTTGGTGGTGATGAAGAGCTCGCCGCGATCCACGCCGCAGGCCCGGATGCCGTTCCCGACGCCGCGCTCGTTGCCGTACTTCACGGCCGTGTCGATGTGCCGGTACCCGGCTTCAACAGCCTGCACGACGGCGGCGGCCGCCTGTTCGTCGTCCAGCGGCCAGGTGCCAAGCCCCAGCTGCGGAATCCTGTTGCCGTCATTGAGGTGGATGAGCGGTGCAAGTGTCATGCGACCAGTCTGCCCCCTGCGGGTCGTCCCGGCTCCCGGTGCCCGCGATTCGGGACGGCCCGCAGCTTACTGCCGGTGGAGCCTAGGCCGGTTCCTCCGCCAGTTTCCGCTTCAGGATCTTGCCGCTGGGCCCCAGCGGGAGTTCGGAAAGTATCCTGACCACGCGCGGGTACTTGTAGGCCGCGAGCCGGGCGCTGGCGAAGTCCATCAGCTCGGTCTCGGTGACTGTCGCCCCCGCGTCCAGGACGATGGCGGCCGCGATTTCCTGGCCGTGGACGTCGTGCGGGACGCCGTACACGGCCGCGCTGACCACGGCCGGATGGGTCAGCAGGACTTCCTCCACCTCCCGCGGGTACACGTTGTAGCCGTTCCGGATGATCATGTCCTTCTTGCGGTCCACGATGGTGAGGTAGCCTTCATCGTCCTTGGTGCCAAGGTCGCCGCTGCGGAACCAGCCGTCCACCACGGCCTCGGCGGTGGCATCGGGCCGGTTGAGGTAGCCCTTCATCAGCAGGTGCCCCCGGATTACCAGCTCGCCGAGCTCCCCGTTGGGCAGCAGTTCGATCCGCTCGGTCACCTCGGGACGGGCGATCTCGATGTCGACGCCCCAAATGGGAATCCCGATGGTGCCGGGCCTCGGCTGCATGCCCACGTGGTTGAAGGCCGCCACCGGCGAAGTTTCCGTCAGGCCATACCCTTCATGGATTTCCACGCCGAAGACGTCGCGGAAACGGTCCATCACGGCGAGCGGAAGGGATGCGCCGCCGGAGATGCCGTACCGCAGCGCGGTGGGCCGTTCTGCCACGGTCTTGGCAGCTTCCAGGAGCGCCACATACATGGTGGGCACGCCAAGGAAAATGTTGACGTTGTGCCGTGCCAGCAGCTTCAGGGCATCCGGGCCCGTGAACCGGGGCATCAGGACGATGGTGGCCCCGGCGCGCAGGCCCGTGTTCAGCACCACAGTCTGGCCGAAGGTGTGGAAGAGCGGCAGCCCGCCGAAGAGGGTGTCGCCCGGCCGGAAGTCCATCACGCTGGTCAGCAGGACCGACGTCTGCTCCACCAGGGCGAAGTGCGTCCCCAGCGCACCCTTCGGCTTGCCGGTAGTGCCGGACGTGTACAGGATGGTGGCCGTGTCCGATGGGCGGCAGGGTTCGTACGTCCGGATCGGCTCCGCGGCGGCCGCCTCCGCTTCCAGCCGTGGAAACCCGCCGTCGTCGGGCGCCATGACCGTCAGCACATCGACCCCGCTGGCCGAAGCACCGGCAGCGCCCTCCGTGAGCAAGGGAGCGGCGCAGACGAGCAGCCGGGCGCCACTGTCCTGCAGGACGTATTCGATTTCGCGGGCCTTCAGCAGGGCGTGCACCGGGACGACGATCGCGCCGAGCGAGAGGATGGCGTAATACACCCGCGCGAAGTCCGGCACATTGGGGATCAGGACGGCGACGGCGTCTCCCGGACCAACGCCGCGGGCGCGCAGCGCACCGGCGTAGGCGCGGGTCTGGCGCCAGAGGTCGCCGTAGCTGACCTGGTCTTCACCGACGACCAGGGCGATGCTGCCGGGAGTCCTCTTGGCTGATTCAGCGAGGATCGCTGCGACGGAGATGGTGGCGAAGCCGTCGGCGGAGTTGGTGTTGGTCATGTCCTGCTTCTTCGTTGGGATGGTTACGCGGTGAGGATGAGGGCGTCACCTTGGCCGCCGCCCCCGCAGAGGGCCACGACGCCGGTGCCTCCGCCGCGGCGTTTCAGCGCCAGCGCCTGGTGCAGCACCAGGCGCGCGCCCGAGGCGCCCACGGGGTGGCCCAGCGCGATGGCGCCCCCTTCGGCGTTGACGGTTTCGGCGTCGATGCCGAGATCGTTGGCGGACTGGATGAGGACTGACGCGAAGGCCTCGTTGATTTCCACCAGGTCCAGCTCCTGGACGGTCAGCCCCTGGTCCTTGAGCGCGCGTTCGATGGCCCGGGCCGGCTGGGAGTGCAGGGATCCGTCGGGGCCTGCGGTCTGGCCGTGGGCGCCGATCTCGGCAATCCACTCCAGGCCTGCTGCTTCCGCGGCTGCCTTGCTGGCAATGACCAGCGCCGCGGCGCCGTCGGAAAGGGGCGAGGACGACCCTGCCGTGATGGTGGCGGTGTCCGCCTTGGAGAACGCCGGGCGGAGTTGGGCCAGGGATTCCGCTGTGGTGTCCGGACGGATGCCCTCGTCGTGTTCAAGCGTCACGGCGGGTCCCTTGCGCTGCGGGATGTCGATTGGTGCGATCTCCTCCGCCATGATCCCGGCCGCGCGGGCGGCTTCGGCGCGCTGGTGGGACCGGGCCGCCACGGCGTCCTGCTCTTCGCGCGTGATTCCGCGTTCGGCGTTGCCGGAATCGGTGGCCTCACCCATCAGCTTCCCGCTGACCGGGTCCTGCAGTCCGTCATGGTTCAGGGAATCAAGCATGGGGGCATCGCCGATGACGACGCCGGCGCGCAGCCCGGGGACCAGGTGCGGTGCGTTGGTCATCGATTCCTGGCCGGCGGCCACGATGAAGTCGGCTTCCCCCGTGCGGATCATCCGGGCAGCGTCGATGACGGCGGTGAGTCCGGACAGGCAGAGCTTGTTGATGGTGATGGTGGGGACGTCCCAGCCGATCCCGGCGGCCAGGCTGGCTTGGCGTGCGGGACCCTGGCCCGCTCCGGCCTGGATCACCTGGCCGACGATGACGGCCCCGATCTGCTCCGGCGCCACGCCCGTGCGTTCCAGCGCAGCGCGGATGGCATGGGCGCCCAGTTCGCTGGAGGAAAAGGGCGTGAGGCCGCCGCGGAACCTGCCGAACGGGGTGCGGGCGCCGCCCAGGATGACGGGGGTGTTGGCGTTCTGGTTCAAGAACAGTCCTTTCGGGGGGATGGCGGGTGGCGGAGCCGGGTGGTCAAGGCTCAGGCGAAGGCGGAGGTACCGGTGATGCCGCGGCCGATGATGAGCGCCTGCATGGTTTCGGTGCCTTCGTAGGTGTGGATGGCTTCAATGTCGGCAAGGTGCCTGGCAACCCGGTTTTCCAGCAGGATGCCGTTGCCGCCCAGCAGGTCACGGGCGTTGGAAGCGATACCGCGCGCGGTCCGGGTGCAGGTGTACTTCACCAGCGATGCCTGCTCGGGCGTGAGCGTCCCGGCCTCATCCAGGCGCGTCATCTGCACCACCATCAGCTGCATGGTGGCCAGTTCGCTGAGCATCCGGGCCAGCCGTTCCTGGACGATCTGGGACGCGGCCAGCGGACGGCCGAACTGCTTGCGCTGCCTGGCGTACTGGACGGCCGTTTCGTAGCAGGCCGTGGCGTGGCCGACGGCGGACCAGGCAACGCCCAGGCGGGTCGCCAGCAGGACCCGGGCTGTGTCCTTGAAGGTACGTGCGCCCGGCAGGACGTTTTCTTCCGGGACGAAGACGTCCTCCAGACGGATGTGAGCCTGCCAGATGGCGCGGAGGGCAAGTTTGCCCTCGATCTTCCTGGCCGTGTAGCCGGGGGAGTCCTGTGGAACCAGGTAGCCGTGGACCTGGCCGTCGTCGCCCCGGGCCCAGACGACGCTGACGCCGCCCACGGAACCATTGCCGATCCATTTCTTTTCGCCGTTGAGCAGGAAGCCGCCCTCCGTGCGGGTGGCAGTGGTTTCCAGGGCCACCGAGTCGGAGCCATGGGTTGGTTCCGTGAGGGCGAACGCCGCGTATTCCGTGCCTTTGGCGATCGCGGGCAGCCAACGCTCCTGCTGTGCCGCGGATCCGCACTCGGCAACCGACCGAAGGGCCAGGCCGCCCTGGACCGCAATCATGGTGGCTACGGAACCGTCGCCCCGGCTGATTTCCATGTTCACCAAGCCGGCGGCCATGCTGCTCATGGGCGCGAAGCCCTCCACCGTGATGCCATCGCGGAGCAGGTCCAGTTCGCCCAGGCGGCGGAGGAGGTGCAGCGGGTATTCCCCGCGCTCCCAGTAGCCGTCAATGACAGGGAGGACCTCATCCTGGACGAAGTTGCGGGCTCGGTCCCAGTACCTGCGGTCCTCGTCGCTGACGCCGGCCAGGATGGATGCGGGGTCCGTCCCGAGGGCTTCGGTCAGGACATACTCCGGCTCTACCGTCCCGGACGGGAAGCCGGCAGGGTCTCCGGTGCCGGTGGGCGCGAGGCTGGGTGACGACGTCGTCATGTATCTGCATCCTTTGAATCAGCGGCGGCGCTGGGGCCGGGGCCGTGTGGCGTGCACCACACGGTTCAAGGATGCTATGATATGCAGTTCCACGTCAAGAAACTGAGTATCAAGGAGGCGGCAGCGAGCTAGGGAAGGGCGTCGAGGACGGCCTGGGCGATCGCTTCCCTGCCGGCCTGGCCCGGGAGAACGGTGACGACGACGGTCGGCGCGGGTTGTGCGGTGGCGGCGGCACCAAGGAGTGCGGGCCGGAAGGTTTCTGCCAGGGTACGAAGTTCGGCGGCGAGGGCTGCGGCCCTTTTCTGGTCCCCATCCCCAGCATCCGCGGGGTCGGGCGAGGCGCGGAGCCATTGCCGGAGGAAGGCATTATGCACGGCTACCACGGCTGCGGCGAAGGCCACGGCCTTGTACCCGCTCCGCCCGTCCTGCGGCAGCCGCTCGTTCAGGTATTGCAGGAATGCCCGCTCGTACCGGTGCGACGTGACCAGTTCCCGGTCCCTGAGGGCCGGAACCGCCTGCAGGAGCCCATACCGGGCCCGGGACGTATCGCGGTTCCGCACATGGTGTTCGAAGACCAGCAGTGCCGCGTCCGCGACGGCGGCCAGGGGCTCGAGCCTGGATTCCGCGAGCCGGTCATTCACCTGGCGCAGGATCCGTTCGTGGTCGGCGAAGACCACGTCCTCCTTTGACCCGAAGCGTCGGAAGAACGTGCTGCGGCTCATGCCCGAGGCTTCGGCAAGTTCCTCAACGGACGTTGCATCGAAACCCTGGCCGGCCAGGAGCGCGATGGCGGCGGCGACAGGTTTGTCGACGGGCTGTTCTGAAGGGGGCAACGTCATGCGCCGAAATTAGCACAGCCGGCAGGCGCCGCCGGGCCACCGCTGGATGCGGGAGGACCCAGCGGTGACTGCAGCGCAGGCTCAGGCGCCCTGCCGCGCCCAGCCGGTGAGCTTGTCCGAGAGCTGCATGAAGGCCTCGTTGACCTGCTGCAGCTCCGGGTGGCTGTCGTACCACTCAACAATCTCCCGTGCACCGTCCGCGAACGGGATCGTGGCCGTGTAGTCCGGGACCAGGGACTTGATCTTGGCGTTGTCGAAGACCACCGAATGGGACCGGTCGCCCAGGAGGTTGGAACCCAGTTCGGAGTCGTGGGCGGCGATGGTTTCGGACGCCACGTGGACCAGTTCGGGTTCCTTGGCGCCGGCCGCCCTCGCGAAGAGCCGGTAGATCTGGTTCCAGGGCAGGTATTCGTCGGAGGTGATGGTGTAGCTTTCACCGACTGCCTGCGGCCGGCCGAGCAGGCCCACGAACGCCTTGGCGAAGTCCCTGCTGTGCGTCAGCGTCCACAGGGAAGTACCGTCGCCGTGGACCATGACCGGCAGCCCGGCGCGCATCCGGTGAATGTCAGTCCAGCCGCCCACCATGGCGATCTTGGTGCGGTCGTAGGTGTGCGACGGACGCACCACCGTCAGCGGAAAGTCGTCCTCCCGGTAGGCCCTGAAGAGGAGCTCCTCGGACGCGATCTTGTCCCGGGAGTATTGCCAGAAGGGGTTCTTCAAAGGCGTGGATTCGAGGATCGGGAGCCTGGTGGGCGGCTTCTGGTATGCGGAGGCCGAACTGATGAACACGTACTGGCCCGTCCGCTCCCGGAACAACTCCATGCTGGTTTGCGCCTGGTCCGGAGTGTAGGAGATGAAGTCCGCCACGGCGTCGAACTCCCTCCCGCCCAGCACCTCCCGCACAGCCGCTGCGTCACGGACGTCCGCGTGCAGCACTTCCGTGCCTTCAGGGGCAGGCCTGCCTGACTGGCCGCGGTTCAAAATGGTCAGCCGGTGGCCCAGCGCGGCGGTGCGTTCTGCCGCCGCCGCGCTGATGACCCCGGTGCCGCCGATGAAGAGGATGCTCCTCGGCGCCACCGTCTCCGTGGCGGTTGGGCTCACCACGCGTAGTCTTCCGGTGCCGTACGGTGCCCGGGGAAGATGTCGTCCAACCGCTTGAGGGCGTCGGCGTCAAGGGTGACATCCAGTGCGCGGATGGCGGCGTCCAGCTGTTCCTGCGTGCGTGGGCCCACGATCGGCGCCGTCACCGCGGGTTGGTGCAGGAGCCACGCCAGGGCCACGTCGCCGGGTTCGTGGCCCAGTTCGTCCGCGAAGTCCTCGTACTCGCGGATCTGGCCCTCATGCTTCTTCAGCGTTTCCGCGGCCCGTCCTTCGGTGCGGCGGACGCCCTGGCGTTCCTTCTTCAGCACCCCGCCCAGCAGTCCGCCCTGCAGCGGCGACCAGGGAATGAGGCCCAGCCCGTACTGCTGTGCCGCCGGGATGACTTCCAGTTCCACCTGGCGCATGAACAGGTTGTAGATGGACTGCTCGCTGACCAGGCCGGTGTAGTTACGTCGGCGCGCTGCTTCCTGGGCCTGGGCGATGTGCCAGCCGGCAAAGTTGCTGCTGCCCGAGTACAGGATCTTGCCCTGCTGCACTGCCACCTCGATGGCTTGCCAGATCTCATCCCACGGGGTGTCGCGGTCAATGTGGTGGAACTGGTAGACATCGATGTAGTCGGTCTGCAGGCGCTTGAGGCTGGCATCGAGGGCGCGGCGGATGTTCAGCGCCGAGAGCTTCGACTCGTTGGGGCGGTCCGTCATGGTGCCGTAGAGCTTAGTGGCCAGGACGGTGTGCTCCCGGCGCTCGCCGCCCTTGGCGAACCACCGCCCGATGATTTCTTCGGTCCAGCCGCGGTGGTCGGCTCCGCCGTAGACGTTGGCGGTGTCGAAGAAGTTGATGCCGGCTTCATGGGCCGAGTCCATGATGCTGTGGGCGTCCGCTTCCTCGGTCTGCGGTCCGAAGTTCATGGTGCCCAGGCAGAGGCGGGAGACTTTCAGGCCGGAGCGGCCCAGATGGGTGTACTGCATGGAGAATCCTTTCAACGGGTAAGCCTGCCAAGCCGGTCGTTGGGCAGGCCGGAACCTACATCTGGGTGAAGGAGGCGACGGCGGGATCGGAGCCAATGCGCGCGCCGGACTCCAGTGCGGTGATGGCGGAGATTTCGTCCCCGGACAGCTTCAGGGACGAAGCCGCGAAGTTTTCCCGGATGCGGCCCGGGTTCGCAGACTTGGGAATGACGATGTTGCCGTTGGCCAGGTGCCAGGCGAGCACCACCTGGGCGGTGGTGGCATCGTGGGCGGCGGCGATCGAGGTGACGGCGTTTCCATTGAGGTCCCCGCCCTGCCCCAGGGGGCTGTACGCCTCGACGGCAATTCCCAGGCTGCGGCATTTGGCGGCAAGGTCTGCCTGCTGGTAGCTGGGGTGCAGCTCGAATTGGTTGACGGCGGGCACGGTTTCGGTGGATTGCAGCAGGGTGTCCAGGTGGTCGGAGAGGAAGTTGGAGACTCCGATGGCGCGGATTTCCTTGTTCTCGTAAAGCCGTTCCATCTCCTTCCATGCCTGGACGAAGAGGCCCTGCGACGGAACCGGCCAGTGGATCAGGTAGAGGTCGATGAAGTCCAGGCCCAGAGCCTTGCGGCTGTTCTGGAATGCCTCCTGCGCCCTGCCCTGCTCGCCGTTGCGCAACTTGGTGGTGACGAAGATGTCCTCGCGTGCGATGCCTGTGGCGGCGAGGGCTGCCCCGACTCCTGCTTCATTACGGTAGGCGGCTGCGGTATCGATGTGGCGGTAGCCCGCTTCCAGGGCGTCCTCCACGGTCCGCTGGGTCTCTTCCGGCGGGACCTGGAAAACACCGAAGCCAAGCTGGGGGATGGTGACGCCGTTGTTGAGTGTCAGCTCTGACATGGGAGTGCTCCTTTTGGAAGGTGGTGCCGGAGTTTGCTGCCGGCTGCCCCGCGGAAGAGAAATCGGTTTCCACTGGCTCACTCCTGAGCCTATGCATTTCGGTCCAGCAAGTCAGCAGGCAAGGCTGTTCCTGTTTTTCCTAGGACTGCCAGTCCTACCTTCGTGGTAGAGCGCGCCGTCCCACGCAGGCACAATGGTCTGCATGGGTCAAAGCGCCGAGTTCGGAAAATTCCTCAAAGCCATGCGGTCCCGGCTGAGCCCGGATGTCGCCGGGACGGGACCCACCACAGGGGCACGCAGGGTTCCGGGCCTGCGGCGGGAGGAAGTGGCGCGGCTGGCCGGCGTGAGCACGGACTACTACGTCCGGCTGGAGCAGGGCCGTAATATCCACCCGTCCCGCACGGTCCTGGACGCCGTAGCCAGGGCCCTCCGGCTGGACAGCAGCGAGCACGCGCACATGCTGGACCTGCTCGAGAACTGCGCCGGTGCTCCCCGCGAGCCCGGTGCCAACGCTGCCCAGGGTGTCCGGCCGGCGCTGCGCCAGCTCCTGGACGCGGTGGGGGAGGTTCCCGCCATGGTGCTGGGCCGCCGGAACGATGTCCTGGCCGGCAACCGGATGGCCTTCCTCCTGTTCACTGACTTCCCTTCGTTGCCCCCCGCAGAGCGCAACCTGACCCGCTGGACCATCCTGGACCCCGCGGCGCGGGAGCTGTTCAGGGACTGGAAGACGGTTGCCGCCGAAGCGGCAGGATCCCTGCGGCTGGACGTGGGCCGGCACCCCAATGATCCCCAGGCCAGCCATCTGGTGGGCGAACTGGCTGTCCACAGCGAACACTTCCGCCAGTGGTGGGCGGGGCACCGTGTGGCCACGCGGGCTGCCGGGACCATCCGGCTGCATCATCCGTCCGTGGGGGACCTGGAACTGAACTTTGAAAACCTGGTCCTGCCGGAGGATCCCGACCAGACGCTGAGGGTGTATTCCGCCCGGCCGGGGTCGCCGTCGTCGGACGCGCTGGCCCTGCTGGGAAGCCTCGGCGCCGGGCCGGACGTGGACCCGGAACGGGACGCCGCTGCCTCCACCCCGGCCGAAGCCGCGGGCTGAGCGGTCGGTCCGGGCGGGACCCGGGTGTGGGCCACTGTACATTCGTCCATCGAAGTGGGGTGATTCTGGCCAGCCGCCCATTGGTCGGCGGCCGGCCCTTTCCTAGGGTGGAGGTACATGCTTACCCACGCCCATTTTCGACACCCAGGATGGTCTCAACGATGAAACGCATCGCCCTGCTGAAGGAACGCCAGGCATCCGCCGGCGCCGCGTCCACCGCTACCGGTTCGCACTGCCCGGCTTCGGGTCTATGGAGCCCGGACCTGGACCCACACACCGTCCTGTCCTTCTTCGAAGGCCATGTCTTTCCGGCGTTCGACGGCGTGCCCACCGTATGGCGGCGGCGCAGCCCGGGCACCGCGAACTAGGGGCGCCTAAAACAGGACTGACCCGCAGCCGGCGCTGGAAAGGTGCCGGCTGCGGGTCAGTTTGCGTGGCCTAGTGTTCTTCCAGCCGGAAACCGATCTTGATGGTCACCTGCCAGTCCGCGATCTTCCCGTCCTCAAGGTGGCCGCGGACCTCCTTCACCTCGAACCAGTCGAGGTTCCGCAGGGTCTTGGAGGCTTGGGCAATCCCGTTGCGGACGGCGTCGTCCACTCCCTGGGTAGAGGTGCCAACAATTTCAGAAATGCTGTACGTGTGGTTGGACAACTTCGCTCCTCGTGATCGTCGATGCTCCCGGTTGCGGGCCGTCCCTGAAGCCTAGTGGGCCTGCGGGAGCGTTGAACAGGGTCCCATGGCAACCGGAACCGCGGACACAGGGGCTACTTGGCGTCCAGGACCAGCTGCTTCAGGTCATCGAGCGTTTGCTGCATGTGCGCATCCATGGCCTGGCGTGAGCGGGCGGCATCGCGGGACTCCAGCGCTTCGGCGATGTTCTGGTGGTGGCCGATTGCGTGCTCCTGGATTGCCGGAACGGCGGAGGTCTCGGCCCTGCGCTTTTCCAGGACGCGGTGCAGCGGCTCGAAGAGGACAGAGACGAACACGTTGCCGGAGGCGCGCAGGATGACGTCGTGGAAGGCGAGGTCTGCTTCCACGAAGGCTGCGACGTCGTTAATGCCATGGGCGGCTTTCATCGCCGCAATGTAGTTGAAGAGGGACGTGATGTCCTCCTCGGCAATCCGTCCGGCCGCCAGTTCGCAGGCGCCCGTTTCGAGCATCCTGCGCAGCTCGATGAGCTGGATGGAGGCATCGGCGTCGTTCTTGCCCTCCGACGCGGCCCGGAGTACGGCTTCCAGCGAGGCCCAGCGGCTCAGGGGATTGACGAAGGTACCCCTGCCCCGCTCCACGCTGAGGATGCGCTGGGCCTGCAGTGTCTTCATGGCCTCGCGCACGGTCATGCGGCTGACTTCGTGGCGGGCGCTCAGCTCATGCTCGCCGGGAACGACGGAACCGGGCGGAAACTCGCCTTCGATGATGCGGTCCAGCAGCTCATCGGCCACCACGCCCACCAGCGACTTCCTTGCCATGTTCCCCCCGATCACTCTGTCCGGCCGACTCCTGGCGGATATGTCAGACAAGTGTACTTGCGCGTCCGTATGCCGTGTGCCACACTAATTTTTGAATGCAAGATGTCTGACATCTTACAGTTTTCTTTACATCAGGATCCGCGAGCCCGGATCGCTACACAACGGAGTGCACTGTGACGCATGAAGCAGACGTTCTGGCCGCCTATCCGGCAGACCTCGAGATTCCCGCAGGGCTGGTTGCTGCCACGCTGGCCGCTTCCAACGCGGACGTTCCCCGCGTCCTGGTAGTGCTGGACGACGACCCCACCGGCACGCAGTCCGTGGCTGACCTGCCGGTGCTCACCCGCTGGGACGTGGAAGACTTCACCTGGGCCTTCGGCCAGGGCAAGCCCGCCGTGTATGTCCTGACCAACACCCGCAGCCTCGACCCGGCCGAGGCTGCAGCCCGCAACGAGGAAGTGGTCCGCAACGCGCTTGAAGCGGCAGGTTCGGCGGAGTCTGCCGGTTCCAGTCTTCGGCTGGGATTCGTCAGCCGGAGCGATTCCACCCTCCGCGGCCACTTCCCCCTGGAGCCGGACGTCATCGCAGCCACGGTTGCCGAAGTCAGCGGCGAAAAGACCGACGGCGTCGTCCTGGTCCCCGCCTTCCCCGACGCCGGCCGGCTCACCATTGGCGGCGTCCATTACATGCGCGGCACCGGTGACGCGGCGGGAACCCTGGTCCCCGTCTCCGAGACGGAGTTCGCCAAGGACGCCTCCTTCGGCTTCAGTACGTCCGTCATGGCCGACTACATCGCAGAGAAGTCACAGGGCCGGTTCCCGGCAGACTCCGTGATCGTCCTGGACCTGAACATCATCCGTGCAGGTGCCTCCGCGGAGGACCCGGCCATCTCCGCCACGGCGATCGCCGATGCCATCGAGCCGGCCACCGATTCCACCCCCATCGTCGCGGACATTGTCACCGAGAACGACTTCCGCGCGCTGGCCCTGGGCCTGGAAGAAGCCGAGCGCCGCGGGAAGAAGCTCCTGTACCGCGTTGGCCCGCCGTTCGTCCGCGGCCGCATCGGCCAGGAAGTACGCACCGCACTCACCGCCGGGGAGGCCTACGCCGGCAACACCCCGTCCGGGGCCGGCGGCCTGATCGTGGTGGGCTCGCACGTCGGCGTCACCACGCGCCAGCTCAACGTCCTCACCGCGGAGCACGGCTCCGCGCGGATCATTGAGATCGACGTCGAGAAGCTCCTCGGTGCCGAACCGGACGCTAAAGCCCACCTGGACCAGACCGTGGACGCCGTCGTCGAGGCCCTCCACGCCGGGGACGTCATCGTCCACACCAGCCGCCTGCTGATCAAGACCGATGACCCCGCCGAAAGCCTGCGGATCGCCCGTACGGTGTCCGCCGCCGTCGTCGCCGTGGTCAACCGGACCCTGAAGACCTTCCCGCCGCGGTTCGTCATCGCCAAGGGCGGCATCACGTCCTCGGACGTCGCAGCCCACGGACTGGAAATCCGCCACGCGATCGTGCGCGGACCCATGCTGCCCGGCATCGTCAGCCTCTGGGAGCCCGTGGACGGTCCCGCCAAGGGCATCCCGTACATCGTCTTCGCCGGCAACGTGGGCGACGACGATTCCCTGGCCCAGGTCACCCGCAAGCTCAGCAACAAGTTCTAGTCCCCACCGGCTCCCAACCCCCGCAGGCTCGGGCCGGGGCCCTCGCCGGCGTGGGCCCAGCAAATTTCAAGGAGAACACCATGACCAGCAACTACACCGTCACCGTCCTGGGCCTCGGGGCCATGGGCCTGCCCATGGCCACCCGCCTGGCTTCCCAGCTGACCGTCCACGGCTTCGACATCGCCGAGCCCCGCCTGGAGCTGGCCCGGGAAGCCGGGATTGCCACCTTCACCACGGCCCGGGAAGCCGCCAAGGGTGCCGACGCCGTCCTCCTGGCAGTCCGCAACGGCGAGCAGCTCAACGACGTCCTCTTCGGCGAGAACGGCGTGGCCTCCGTGCTGGAGCCCGGCGCCGTGGTGATCCTTGGCAGCACGGTGGGCACCGACGCCATCCCCGCCACCGTGGCCAAGCTGGCCGAATACGGCGTGGACCTGGTGGATGCCCCGCTCTCCGGCGGTCCCAAGCGCGCCGGTGAAGGCGACCTGCTGATCGTTGTGGGTGCTTCCCCCGAAGCCCGCGAAAAGGCCGCCCCCGCCCTGGACCTGCTCGCCTCCACGCTTACCGTGGTGGGCGACAACCCCGGCGACGGCCAAGCGCTTAAGACGGTCAACCAGCTCCTGTGCGGCGTCCACATTGCCGCCGCTGCCGAGGCCCTGGCCCTTGCCGACGCCCTGGGGCTGGACCAGGCCAAGACCCTCGCCGCCCTGGAAGCAGGCGCGGCAGGTTCCTTCATGCTCTCCAACCGCGGCCCGCGCATCCTCGAGGCCTACGACGAGGAAGGCGCCGAGGTGCTGTCCCGCCTGGACATCTTCGTCAAGGACATGGGCATCGTGGGCAAGGCCACCCGCGCCGCAGGCCTGGCAGCCCCCGTCGCCGCCGCCGCCGAACAGCTCTACCTGCTGGGCCAGGCCCAGGGCCTCGCCGCCGCCGATGACTCCGCCGTCATCAAGGTGGTCGCGCCGGCAAAGCGCACCAAGTAGCCCAGCGCACCTGATAAGCCACCCTCCTGCCCTTGCGGCAAAAGGTACGACGACGGCGGTCCCCCCTCCGCCGTCGTCGTCCCTCCCAGCGCTGCCGGCGCAGTCCCGCAACGTTTATCCCCACCCCACCATTCCGTGATGCCGCCCTGCCCCGGGACCGGCACGTCAAAGGAGACATCCCCCTGTGAACCACCTGATGAACCCGCTGCTGCAGCGGGCGGCCGATGCCCCGGCCATCAAGCCCGCCGTTGAGCTGGGCACCCCGGTACTGCTCACCATCGCAGCGGTGGGCATCGCCATCCTGCTGGTGATGATCATCCGCTTCAAGATCCAGGCCTTCGTGGCCCTGCTGACGGTCAGCATCCTGGTGGCCGTCGCCGCCACCATTCCGCTGCAGGACATCTTCACCGTGGTCTCCAGCGGTGTGGGCAGCACCATGGGCAAGGTCGCCATCCTGATTGCGCTCGGCGCAGTACTGGGCCGCATGATCGAGGTGTCCGGCGGCGTCCAGTCCCTCGCCGACCATTTCACCCGCAAGCTCGGGGCCCGCCGCGTGGCCGTGGCGCTGACCGCCGTCGGCTTCCTGGTGGCCATTCCCGTCTTCTTCGAGGTGGGCATCATCGTGCTGGTGCCCATCGTGTACGCCTTCGCCAAGATCGCCAAGGTGCACCCGGTCAAGTTTGGGCTGCCCATGGCCGGCATCATGCTCTCCATCCACGTGGCTGTCCCGCCGCACCCGGGAATCGTTGCCGGCGCGGGCGTCCTCGGCGCCGACATCGGACTGATCGCGCTGATCTCGCTCCTGATCTGCGTGCCGCTGGGCTTCCTGTCCTACTGGGTGGCTTCCATCATGAACCGCAAGGACTACGAACTGCTGCCCGCGGTGAAGACCCAGGTTGAAGAGTTCGGTTCCAAGTCACTGGTCAAGGTAGGCCACGACGGTCCCGGCGCCGCCGCCATCGCACCGCCGCGCCCCGGCCTGATTATCTTCCTGATCGCAGCGCCCATCGTGCAGATCCTGCTTGGCACCGTGGGCACACTCGTCATCCCCAAGTCCGATCCGCTGTACGGCCTCGCTTCCTTCATCGGCAACCCCTTCCTGGCCCTGCTGGTGGCCGTGGCGCTGTCCTTCTTCCTGCTGGCTGTCCGCCGCGGCTGGTCCTTCAAGGAAACCGGCGAAATCTTCGAGGGCTCCCTGCCTCCCATCGCCTCGATCCTGATGGTGGTGGCCGCCGGCGGCGTGTTCGGCAACGTCCTGCAGGTTTCCGGCATCGGCGGCGCCCTCTCCAAGACCCTGGACACCCTCGGTGTGCCGCTGCTGCTCCTTGGCTTCATCATCTCGCTGGCACTTCGCGCTGCCCAGGGTTCAGCCACCGTGGCCATCGTGACCACCACCGGCCTGCTGTCCGCCGCGGTCAGCGGCGGCGGCTACAGCCCGGCCCAGATCGCCGTGATCGTCATCGCCATCGGTTTCGGTGCCCTTGGCCTGTCCCATGTGACGGACGCCGGCTTCTGGGTTGTAGTCCGGTACTACGGCCTGACGGTGTCCGACGGCCTCAAGACCTGGACCGTCCTGACCACCATCCTGGGCCTGGCCGGCTTCGCGCTGACCTTCGTGGCCTGGATCCTGGTGGGAGGCCTGGGCGCCTGATGCATACCCCACTGGACCACTTGGTCACCTCCGCCCTCCAGCAGGGCTCCGCCGTGCCGGCCTTCACCTGCTACGACTTCACCACCGCGCTGGCAGTGGTGGCGGCCGCCGAGGAATCCGGCCGGGGCGTGATCCTGCTGGTGGCCCCCAAGACCGCCGCCACCCCCAACGGACTCCGCCTTATTGCCGCCCTCCGGGGCCTGGCGGATTCTGCCGCCGTGCCGGTCGCCTTGCAGCTGGACCACGCTTCAGACCTGAAAGTCATGGCCGAAGCCGTCGCGGCAGGGGCGGACTCCGTCCTCGCCGACGGTTCGTCCCTCCCGTATGAGGACAACATTGCGCTGGTCCGCGCGGCCCGGGCCCTCCTGGGCGCAGACGTGGTGCTCGAGGCGGAGCTGGGCGGCCTGGCAGGGGACGAGGACCGTGCTTTCGAGCCCGGCCAGTCCGGCGTCGACGTGGCGGGCCTGACCGACTCCGCGCAGGTGGAGGACTTCGTGTCCCGCACCGGCGCGGAACTGCTGGCCGTCGCCGTGGGCAACGTCCACGGCAAGTACAAGGGCGAGCCCAGGCTGCGCTGGGACGTGCTGCAGGACATCGCGGCGCGGATCCATATCCCGCTGGTGCTGCACGGCGCCTCCGGCATCCCGGCCGAAGAACTGGTCAAAGCCGCGGCCATGAACGTGGGCAAGGTCAACTTCAACACCGAACTGCGGACCGGCGTGCTGGCCACCCTCCAGGACCAGCTTCCCGCCCACCGCGCCGACGGTGAAAACCTCCAGGGCCTGCTGGCGCTGTGGAACCAGTCGGCGAAGGGGTTTGCCGGCACCACGCTGGCCACGCTGGCGCGATAGGACAGCCGCGGTGAGGGGGGAGGCTAGGATCGAGCCATGATCCTGGCCTCCCTTCTTTTTGCCTTCCTCGCCGGCGCGCTGCACGTCTTCATCTTCACCATGGAATCCCTCACCTGGACCCGGCCCGCCACGTGGAAACGGTTCGGGGTCGCCTCCCAGCCGGACGCCGAAACCACCAAGTCACTGGCCTACAACCAGGGCTTCTACAACCTGTTCCTGGCCATTGGGGCCTTGACCGGCGTGGGCCTTGTGGCTTTCGCCGGTGCCGGATCGGCGCAGGCCGTGGCAGGCTGGACCCTCATCTTCAGCTGCTGCGGCTCCATGCTGCTGGCGGCCGCCGTCCTGGCGCTCACCGGACGCAAGTACCTCCGCGCGGCCGCAACCCAAGGCACCACGCCGCTGCTCGCCGTCGTACTCGGACTGCTGGCAGTGCTGCAATAGCGGCAGAAGGGACGGAAGTCCTCAAACCGGGCAGGTAACGGGGGCACAATAGAGCCGTGGGCAGCGTCGCATCGTTGCAGGTCCCATGCGCAGCACCGTAGGGCGGGGGACAGGAACCGGGGCGGACACGGCGGACCGTGATCCGGCGATCGACCTTGTCCGCTTCGTCTGCCTGGCATTGGTGGTGGTGGGGCATTCCATGATGGTCAGTCCGGTCCTCCACCCGGACGGGACCGTGACAACGGAGAACACCCTTGGCGACCAGGACTGGTTTGTCCCGGTCATCTGGATCTTCATGGTGATGCCCCTGTTCTTCGTTACCGGGGGTGTGACCGGGCTGCAGTCCTGGCGCCGGCTTAAGGCGCGGGGCGGCACGGCGGCCCAGTTCCTCCGTGCGCGGCTCCTGCGCCTGGTCCGTCCGGCCACTGCGTTGCTCGCGGCGATGGTCCTGGGACTGTCCTTGGCCCGTGCCCTCGGGGTGGACCAGCAGGTGGTCCAGCTCATGGCCACCGGCGCCGGCATGCCGCTGTGGTTCCTGGCGGCGTACCTCGCGGCGCAGTTGAACATTCCGGTCCTGGCGGCGCTCCATGCGCGTTCCCCCTGGCTGGCGCTCGGTCTGCTCCTCGGCCTCGTGGTTGCCGTGGATTGCCTCCGGGAGGCGATGCCGAACCTTGCCTACGCGAACCTGGTGTTCGTCTGGTGCGCAGTGCAGCAAATGGGCTTCCTGGCGGCCGACGGCTGGACGGCCCGGCTTTCCCGTTCCGGCCTGCTGGCCATCGCGCTGGCAGCAAACCTTGCGTTGGGCTTAGTGACGGGGCTGGGGCTGTACACCGGCAACATGCTGGTGAACCTCAATCCACCCAACCTCACCCTGGTCCTTTTGGGCGTTTCCCAGCTGGCCGTGATGGAACTGGCACGGCCTGTCCTGGCGGCGCTCGCCGAGGTCCGCTGGATTGGCCGCCTCGTGGCCATGGCGGGCCGCCGGTCCCTGACGGTGTACTTGTGGCACCTGCCGTTGCTGGGCGCAATGTCGGGACTGCTGCTCCTGGTGCCGTTTCCCAAGCCCGGCGCCGGCACCGCCGCATGGTGGTGGTCACGGCCCCTGGTGGTGCTGGCGCTGGTCATCCTGCTCCTGCCGGTGGCCGCAGCCTTCGGCCGCCTGGAGGACCGGACGACGCCGGCCGCCACCATCCGCTGCCGGCCCGCCATGGCGGGGGCCGCCGTCGTGGTGGTCTTCATCCCGGTGGCCGATGCCGCACTCAGCGGACTGTCGCTGGGACTGCTGGCAGCCGGAACAGTGTGTTTCTCGGTGGCCCTCCTGTTGCTGCGGGGTTCACCGCTGGGCCGCCGGCAGGCATTCCGGCGCCGCCATGGCCGATGGACCATTGCCAGCGGACTGAAGTAGTGCCAGTGTCGAACCATGACCGAGTACACCACGTCCGCGGAGGACAAGTTCACCGCCAACGTCTCGCTGAGGCGCAACGACGAGCAGCATTGGTACGAGCTCCTGGTGGACGGCCAGCTCGCGGTGCAGGCCTTCTTCCACGACCTTCCCGGGCACATCGACTTCACCCACACCGAAACCGGCCGGGATTTTGAGGGCCAGGGGCTGGGAAAGGTCCTGGCGCACTTTGCCCTGGATGACGTGGTGGCCACGGGCAAGCGGATCATCCCGCACTGCCCGTTTATTTCCAGCTACCTTCGCAAGCACGAAGGCTACGAGCAGTTTGTCGACTGGCCGGAGGGATGATCCCAGGACGCCGGCATGAGTGCCGGCGGTGGTCAGCTGGCCAGGGCCTGGTCGCTGACTGCCGCTACGGTTCCCGGATCGTCAATGGTGAAGCCGCACGCGCAACGGTAGGTGACGATGCTCTCCGGCACGGAGCCGGGACGCAGGGCAACGACGGTGTTGCCGTCCACGTAGACGGGCTGCCGGACCGGAAATTCGTCCGGATCGACGCGCTGCATCGGTGTACGGCAGTGCATGCGCGAGTTCAAGGTCATCAGCAGGCCGGCGTCCACGGGTACGGTGGTGGACAAGGTCGGGCCAGCTGTTTGGGTGCCTTCCCCGGACGCCGTCAGCTGGTGTTCCATTGCGGTGGTCATTATGTTCTTCCTTGGGCTTCTTCACGGAACCGCCGGCGGTGGCAGCCCCGCCGCGAACTGCTTGCGGAGGTTCATCTGTCACCATAAGCAAAGCATGCTTATTATTTGGTGCACAAGTCAGGGCCTCATCTCCGGTTCCAGCCCCGCCGGCGCTGCCAAGTCCAGGCGTGCCAGAACAGCAGGGCAATCAGGACGGCAATCCCGCCGGAAATCCCCTGCGGGGCAAAGGCGAACACGAGATAGTCGAACGTGGCCCGGTCTCCCATGGACACGGACATGGGGTTGTTCAGCAGCGCCGACGCTCCGCCGGCAATCATTGCGGCGCACAGCAGCCACAGCGCCACGATGAACGGGTTGGGCGCCGGCCATGACCTTGGCGTCCCTGCCGGCTCAGCACCGTCTGCTTCAGGCGCTACGGGTTGTCCGTGTGTGTCCGCTTCGCGGAATCCGAGCGCCCCGGAGTGTTGCTGTTCCATGTTTCCCCCTCAGGCAGCAGCCCGGCCGGCTGCCGGCGGTACCAGCCTAGCGGCCCACAACATGCTCCCGCTGGCTAGGCTTGCAGCATGACGCCAACCAGCACCCGAACCACAGCACTCGTCACCGGCGCCAGCGCCGGCCTGGGCCACGAATTCGCAAAGCAACTCGCCGCGCAGGGGCATGACGTGGTGCTGGTGGCGCGCAACGCCTCCCGGCTTGCGGCAACGGCGGAGGAATTCCAGCGCAGCTATGGCATCTCAGCTGAGGTGCTCGCCGCGGACCTGACGAAGGATGGCGACGTCGCCGCCGTCGTCGAACGCCTGAAGGACCCTGCGCGGCCGGTGGGGATCCTGGTGAACAACGCCGGGATCGGCCTGCTGCACAACTTCGAGGACAACCACCCGGCGGAGGAGGCGAGCCACCTCAAGCTGCACGCGGAAACGTCCATGGTACTTACCCACGCGGCCCTCAAGGGCATGCTGGAACGCGGGGACGGCAGGATCATCAATGTGGCCAGCGTGGCGGCATTCCTGCCGCGCGGCACCTACTCGGCTGCGAAGGCGTGGCTGGTGAGTTTCAGCCGGTGGGCAAACCTGGCCTACCGCAAGCGCGGCGTCAAGGTCACCGCTGTCTGCCCTGGGTTCACCCACACCGAATTCCACGACCGGATGGGGATGGACAAATCGGTGGCCCCGTCCTGGACGTGGCTGCGGGCGGAGCGGGTGGTCCGGGAAGGCCTGGCGGACAACGAGCGCGGCAAGGCGGTGTCCATCCCGTCCAAGCGCTACAAAGTGGTGGCAGCGGTGGCCAAGGTGGCTCCGGCGCGGCTAATGGCCGGGCCGGCGCGGAAGCCGAAGTAGGCCGGAGGTCCTGCCTCGAAGCCGGGGAATCCCCTTCTGCGGCCTCGAACCGGACCTGCGGACGGCCACCACCACCAGGATCCCCAGCAGCGCGCCCACCAGCGTCTCCACGGCCCGCTCAAGGATCAGGACCCTCGGTTCAATGGGGGAGGCCAGCTGGGTCATCAGCAGGATGACAGGGGTGAACCAGACCATGGCCAGGCCGTAGTGCCGGGTCATGAACAGTTCAGTGGCGAACTGGAAGAGGATCACCAGCAGGGCCAGCACCACACCCCGGTGCACCGGCTCCTGCAGGGCCGGGTACAGCGCGGACAGGGTCCACGGCCCGGGAATGAGGACGACGGCGGTGACGCCCAGCCCAATGAACGTCCCCACGATGCGGTGGACACCCCGCCGGACGCTGCTGGGGAGGTCTGCACCGGCGAGCGGTACGGCGGCTGCGGCCATGGCCCAGTGCGGGTGGCCGCTGCCGCTGATGACGCCCACCGTCCCGGCAGCACCCACCGCCAGGACGTACCGGGCGGCGTGCACCGACAACTCCCGGCGCCCCGCCGCCGAACGGCGCGGAACGCTCCGGGTGGCCCCTGGCTCCCAGGACCGCCGCCGCACCCAGCCGCTGAATCCAACCAGGATGGAAAACACCGACGATCCCGCTGCGATAAGCAGGGCGGCGTACCAGGGGACCGCGGTGGGAACGGAAGCGCAGGCACCCAGGGCGAGGATCCCGAAGAAGGGCCCGTTAGGTTTCAGCCGCACCCTGTCCGCGTAGACCGAGCCTACGCCGGCCAGTGTGGCTTCCACGGCCACCAGCCACCAGGAATGGATGTGGTTGATGGACAGGGTTACGCCCACGGCCACGCCGGTGAGCAGTACCAGGGCACCTTGGCCCTGGTGGCGGAGCCGCAGCTGGTGCGGTTCCTGCCGGCCGTACATGCCGGTCAGCGCGCCGAAGACGGCGTAGATGATGAGGTCCGCGCGGCCCAGGGCCAGCAGGAGCAACGAGGGGACAGCCACGCTGATGGCCACGCGGAGGGCGGCAAGGTGGTCTCCGTTGGCGGGTTCGAGCCGGTGCAGTGCGCGCACCTGCTCCTTGACGCGCTTCATGGTCGACCTGTCCTGTTTTGGTGGGGGCACAGCAGCCCGGGGGCCCTTGTGAAAGTACCACCGCGCCGCGGGCACCGTCATATGCGGTCAGTCATAAGGGGACATCAGGCGGGCACGCAAAGGCCCGTCCCGCGTGGTTCCCCCAAGGAACCACGCGGGACGGGCCTGTGAGCGTGGGCTACAAGAATGCCCGGCCGGCCGGCGGGACTACGCCCCGGCCGGGACCCCGCGGTGGGAGTGGGGGTCGGTGCCGTCATGGGTGTCGAACGGCAGCTCGTCCAGGTTGATCAGCGGGTTCTCGTCCTGGGTGGCCACCAGTTCCTTCGCCTCGGCCTGGGTGTCGACGCTGGGCATCGATCCCGGGAGCGGGCGGTTGGCGGATTCCTTCAGGAAGTAGATGGCGATGGCACCGGCCAGGGACGTGGCCATCAGGTAGTAGGCGGGCATCATGTCGTTGCCGGTGGCGCCGATCAGCGCAGCCACGATGAACGGGGTAGTGCCGCCGAAGATGGCTACCGCGAAGTTGTAGGCGATGCCCATGGCACCGTACCGGCTGGACGTGGGGAACTGGGCCGGCAGTGCCGAGGCCAGGTTGGCCACGTAGAAGGTCACGGGGAACGCAATGAGCGCCAGTCCGGCAAGGGTGGACCAGATCTGTCCAATACCGATCAGCATGAAGGCCGGAATGGCCAGGACGATGGTGCTGACCGCGCCGATCCAGAGCACGGGCCGGCGGCCGATCCGGTCGGAGAGCTTGCCGGTCAGCGGGATGCAGAGGCTCATGACCACCAGCACGGGGATGGTCAGCAGCGTGCCGTGAACTTCGTCGTAGCCCTTGGAGTCCGTCAGGTACGTGGGCATGTAGGACGTCAGCGCGTAACCTGCCGTGTTGGCGGCGGCAACAACCACCATGGCGACGATGATGGGGCGCCAGTGGGCCTTGATGATGCCGACGGGGCCCTTGGCCTGTGCGGTCTCACCTTCGGACGCGGTCCGGGCATGCTCTTCCTGGGCATCAAGGGTGGCCTGGAACTGCGGCGATTCCTCGATCTTGCTCCGGAAGTACACGGCGATGATGCCCAGCGGGCCGGCCACGAGGAACGGGATGCGCCATCCCCACTCCTCCATGGTGCCCTGGCCCAGGGTCAGCTGCAGGACTGATACCAGGGCGGCGCCGATGGCGAAGCCCAGGTAGCTGCCCAGGTCCAGGAAGCTGGCAAAGAAGCCGCGGCGTTTGTCGGCGGCATATTCACTGACGAACGTGGTGGCGCCGGCGTACTCGCCGCCGGTGGAGAAGCCCTGGATGACCTTGAGGAGGACCAGGAGCGCCGCAGCCCAGAGGCCGATCTGGGCGTATCCGGGAAGGAGGCCGACGGCGAACGTGCTGGCCGCCATGATCATCAGCGTGGTGGCCAGGATCTTTTGGCGGCCGATCTTGTCGCCCAGCCAGCCGAAGATCACGCCGCCCAGCGGACGGGCGATGAAGGTGGCGGCAAAGGTTCCCAGCAGGAACAGCGTCTGGGTGGTGGGATCGGATTCGGGGAGGAAGACCGGGCCCATGGTGGTGATGAGGTAGCCGAAAACGCCTACGTCGTACCATTCCATGGTGTTGCCAACAATGGTTCCGCCGAGTGCTTTTTTCAGCATCGGCTGGTCAACCACGTTGACATCGGATTCCTTAAGCCGGCGCCGCGGCAGCAGCCTGGGCTTCTTGGCAGCCGTGGGGGCTGCCGGGTCGGTTCCGCGGGCGTTCCCAACGCCGGCTGGAGAGTGGATACTGCTTCGGTCTGTGGGCATTTGGGCAACTCCTGTGGAGGTCATTTGCTTGCGACTTGTAGCTGCCCCGCTCCGGGCAGGCCTTCAATTTTACGGGAAATCAGTACCGTTGGCTCGCCGGATGGCCTAGGATACGCCCGTTTGAACCCCTGGATCGGGGGGTGATCCGAAGATTTTTCCGGCGGTTTTCCCGCGTGATCATTGGGAAGCAGGCTGACGAAGCGGATTGTTACCGAATTTTTTCGTCGACAGCCGGTTCCGGGGCTGTTTTGGCCGGTGATGCCGCACTAAAAGTGACCGCCGCCACCGCCTGTGGAGGGGGTTCACAGGAGCGTTTGACGTGCCTATGGTAGAGCGATGAACACACTTCTTTCCGGGCGGTAGTCCACGCGCCCGGGCGCTTTGGTTGGCGTTTCGTTTCAAGGAAGAACGAGGGAAAGAAGGAAAGTAGACCATGGAAGAATCCAGCCAGTTCCACATCAAGCCTGAGGTCGCGGACCACCTTGCCGCAGCCATGGACGCACCTGTGGCCCCCGGACCCGCAGCAACCGGGGCGGGCATCCCCTTGGCAGGGCAGGGCGGTTGGCCGGACGGCTACGGGAAGCGGCAGCACCCGAAGGACCGCAACGCGGGGCATGGGCGGATGGGCCACGAGGCCGCCGTGGTGGCGGTCCACCGGACCGGCCGGCCGCAGATGCCGCACTCCTCGTAGGCGACACCTGGAACCACTCTCGACACGCAAATTACCTGGCGCCCCCGAAATTCGGCGGGCGCCAGGTAATTTGCGCGTCGTGGGATGGTTGGCGCGTCGAAAACCCGGGTCAGCTTTCCCGCACCACGTCCGACGGGTCCTTGTCCACGCGCCAGCCCCGCCAGCGAGGATGCCGAAGCCTGCCGGGCCCCGTCCATTCGCTGTAGGTTACTTCGCCTACCAGCTCCGGTGACACCCAGTGGGCATCGGCGGAATCCGGGCGGGGCACGTCGTGGAAGGGCGACGTCTTCCGGCCAAGGCGTTCCACCGTCTGCCGCAGTTCCGTAAGCTCCCGGCTGCTGAAACCAGAACCCACGCGGCCCACGTACTGCAGCTTGCCGCCGTCGGGAATTCCCACCAGCAGCGACCCCACGGTGTCCTGGCGGCCGCCCTTTCCCGGCCGCCAGCCACCCACCACCACCTCCTGGGTTTGCTCCGTCTTGAGCTTGATCCAGGTCCTGGTCCGCTGCCCGCTCGCGTAGCGGCTGTCCGTCCGCTTGGCCATCACCCCTTCAAGGCCAAGCTCCCGGGCGCTGTCGAGGAGGAGGTCCACGGATTCCTCGAGCACCATGGACAGGTCCACCGGGCAGCCGGAGGGCGCAAAAAAGTCCTCCAGCCGCTGCCTCCGGGTGCTGAGGGGCAGCCGCCGGAGGTCCTCTCCGGTGTGGAACAGGAGATCGAACAGCATCAGCTGGACCGGAATGGCCGTACGGGCTTTGGCGACGTCGGCCGCCCGGGTGAGTTTCATCCGCCCCTGCAGCAGGCCAAAGTCAGGCCTTCCGCCAGGCCCGACGGCGATAATCTCACCATCAGCCACGAACGGCTGCTCCGGCCAGCAGGCCCGGTCCGTGAACTCGGGGTAGGTCCTGGTGACATCATTGCCGTTGCGGGAGAAGATCCGGATCTTTTCGGTGTCCGCTACCAGAAGGGCCCGGACACCGTCCCACTTGAGCTCGTACTGCCACGCACTTCCCTGAAGGTCTGCCGCCGTCCCGGCGGTAGCCATCATAGGTGCGTAATCCAGGGGGTCCGCGGATGCGCTGATGCCGGGTGCCGGGGCAACGTCAGGCTCTTTTCCGCTGGTGCCCCGGGACGGTTCCTGTGCCGCCGGAGCCGCATGCCGCCGTCGTCCACCCTGCTTTTCCTGGTCCATCAGGTGGATGAGCCACTGGCCGCCGTCGTCCGTGCCCTGGCCGCGTCCGGTGTGGATGAGCGCCACTTTCCTGCTGCCGCCCAGGCCGCCGCCTTCGGATCCGTCCAGCGTGACGATGACTTCCTTGCCGTTGATCCACTTGTGCAGCTGGTACGTGCCGGTGTCCCAGATAGTCATTTCACCTGCCCCGTACTGCCCCTTGGGAATGGTCCCGTGGAAGGTGAGGTAGTCCATGGGATGGTCCTCGGTCTGGACCGCCAGGTGGTTTTTGTCCCCGGCCTCGGGAATGCCTTTGGGCAGCGCCCATGACGCCAGGACGCCTTCGTGTTCCAGCCGCAGGTCCCAGTGCAGCCGGCTGGCGTGGTGCTCCTGGATGACAAAGCTGTTGCCGCCGGAGGGGATCCCCGCAAATGGTTCGGGTGTTTCCCGCGGGTCCCGCATGGAGCGGTACCTGCCCAGGCGCGGGTCGCCGTCGTGCGTGTCCTCCTGGCCGGCGGCACCTGCCGCAGCGTTGACGACGGCGGCGAACGGGTCCTTGCCGTCGCTCACCCGGCGCAGCACCTCCTGGTAGTCCAGGTGCTTGAGCTTCGGCGACTGGATTTCCCGCCACGTCCGCGGGGCTGCCACCATGGGCGTAGGCCTGCCGCGCAGCGAGTAGGGGACCACGGTGGTTTTCGCGGCATTGTTCTGGCTCCAGTCCACCAGCACCTTGCCTTTTCGCAGGGTTTTCTTCATGTCGCTGACGGCAAGGTCCGGGTGGTCCGCTTCAAGGGCGCGTGCCAGTTCCCGGGCAAAGGCGGAGATCTGTTCCGAGGTCTGGGTCCCGTCCAGCGCCGCGTAGAGGTGGATGCCCTTGCTGCCGCTGGTGACCGGCACCGGGTCCAGCCCCACATCCTCCAGGATGGCCCGCGCCAGCAGGGCCACCTCCCGGCATTCCGGCAGTCCGGCGCCCTCTCCCGGGTCCAGGTCCAGCACCAGCCGGTCCGGGTTGAGCTGGTTGCCGTGCGAATCCACCCGCCACTGGGGCACATGGATTTCGAGCGAATTGATCTGGCCGAACCACGTCAGCGTTGCGGCGTCATTGACCAGCGGGTAATGGATGGTCCGGTCCTTGTGGGTAATCGCCGCCCGCGGCAACCAGCCGGGCGCCGAATCCTCCAGGTCCTTCTGGAAGAACACCTCGCCGGGTTTGTCCGCGGTGCCCACTCCGTTGACCCACCGCTTGCGGGTGGCCGGACGGTTGGCCGCGGCCGGGATCAGGACGTGGGCCACCGCGGCATAGTAGGCCAGCACGTCGGCCTTGGTGGTGCCGGTCTCCGGATAGATGATTTTGTCCAGGTTGGTGAGCGTTAATTCGCGTCCCGCCACCCGGACACGTTCCCTACTGCCGGCCACGGGTCTTCACCTCCGGCCCGCACTGATGTTGACTGTATGAATGAGAGCCATCTGGAAAGGTGCCATCGCGTTCGGGCTGGTCAACGTGCCCGTGAAGGTCTACAGCGCCACTGAAGATCATGACATCAGTCTGCACCAGGTCCACAACGCCGACGGCGGCAGGATCCGTTACCAGCGCCGGTGCGAGGTCTGCGGGGAGGTGGTGGACTACTCGGACATCGAGAAGGCGTTCGAGGAGGACGGCCGCACGGTGGTGCTGTCCAAGGACGAGCTCAAGTCCATTCCCGCCGAGAACAGCCACGAAATCGAGGTGGTGCAGTTCGTACCATCCGAGCAGCTCGAACCCATGATGTTCGAGAAGAGCTATTACCTGGAGCCCGATTCCAAGTCGCCCAAGGCCTACGTGCTGCTCCGCCGGGCCCTGGAGGACACGGACCGGGTGGCCATTGTCCAGTTTGCGCTGCGGGAGAAGACGCGGCTGGGTGCCCTGCGGATCAAGGACGACGTCCTGGTGCTGCAGTCCCTGCTCTGGCCCGACGAGGTTCGCCAGGCAAGCTTCCCGTCACTGGAGGCGGACATCAGGATTTCCGCGCAGGAACGTGACATGTCCGCGGCCCTGGTGGAATCCATGGCTGCCGACTTCGAGCCCGGGTCCTTCACCGACGAGTACCAGGTGCAGCTCCGCCAACTGATCGAGGCCAAGCTGGAACAGGGCGAATCGCTGGATACGGAGGAGACTTTCGGCGTCGAGGCCGGCGAGGGGGGCAAGGGCGAGGTCATCGACCTGATGGAAGCCCTCAAACGCAGCCTGGACCGAAAGCGCGGCGGTGGCGAGGCCGCCTCGGCTGATGGCGCGTCCGACGACGAGGCGGACGCCGGGGACGAAGAGGCTGGGCCCGCCAAACCGGCACGCAGGACCTCCGGCACCAAGGCGGCCGCGTCCAGGACGGCGGCCGTGAAAACCGGGACGGACGACGCAAAACCTGCCCGGTCATCTGCCAAATCGACCTCCGCTTCCGCCAAGTCCACGGCATCGAAGTCTGCTGCGGCCAAGTCAACGGCGTCCAAGTCCGCCGGAGGGAAATCGACGGGCACCAAAACGTCCGGGACGAAGGACGCAGCCAAGCCCGCCGCCAAGACCACCAGGGCCCGCAAGCCGGCGTGACCGGCTGCGCTGGACGGGGCTGCCTGCCGCCCGGCAACAGCGCCTTTACAGCAGCCTTCATCGCGTCCACAATGAGTCGCATCACGGCCTCCGCTGTGCCAACAGCGTGCTGTCACCGATGAACCGGACACGTAGAGGGGCACGGACATGAGCCAGCAGACCGATGCAGTGGAGGCGGACCGGGAGCTAAAGAAAAAGCACCGGGCCATGTGGGCGTCGGGGGACTACCCCGCCCTGGCAGACGAGATGCTCCTGGAACTGGGAGCCGTCCTGGTGGAGGCCTGCGGCATCAGATCGCGCCAACGTGTCCTTGACGTAGCGGCAGGAACCGGCAACGCGGCCATCCCGGCGGCCATGATGGGCGCCAAAGTGGTGGCCAGCGACCTCACCCCGGAGCTTTTCGAGGCGGGACGGCGGGAAGCGGCCAACCGGGGCGTCAGCCTGGAGTGGCAGGAAGGGGATGCCGAGGCCCTGCCGTTCGGCGATGCGGAATTCGATGTGGTGATGTCCTGCATCGGCGTCATGTTCGCGCCGCACCACCAGGCGGCAGCCGACGAGCTGCTCCGGGTGTGCAAGCCGGGAGGTTCCATCGGCCTGCTGTGTTGGACGCCGGAAGGATTCATCGGGCAGATGTTTGGCGTCCTGAAGCCGTTCGCTCCGCCGCCCCCGCCGGGCGCGCTTCCGGCCACGCTGTGGGGGAGCGAAGAGCACGTCCGGGAACTGCTGGGCGGGAGGATCACGGACGTCCGCACCCGCAAGCAGAACCTTGCCGTCAGGAGCTTCCACCAGCCCGGGGACTTCGTCAGGTACTTCAAGTCGCACTACGGACCCATCATCTCCGTGTACAAGTCGCTCGCCGAGGACCAGGAAAAGGCCAAGGCCCTGGACAAGGCCCTGACCGACCTTGCCGATTCCTTCGGTGATGCTCACGGCGATTCCCCGTTCCAGATGGAGTGGGAGTACCTGCTCTTCACGGCAAGAAAGGCTGCAGCATGACCGAAAACCATGTAGCAACGTCCGTCACCACCATCGACGCCGAGCCGGAGCGTGTGTGGGAGGTGATCACCGACCCCGCCGCCGTGAAGGAGTTCATGTTCGGGGCCACCCTGCACACTGACTGGAGGGTTGGCAGCCCCATCACCTGGGAGGGTGAGTGGGAGGGGAAGCCCTTCCAGGACAAGGGCAGGATCCTGGCGGTCGAGCCGGGCCGGAAACTGGTGTACACCCACTTCAGCCCGTTGTCCGGCCAGGCGGACCAGCCGGAGAACTACCACACGCTCGAATGGACGCTGGAGGACCAGGACGGTGCCACAAAGCTTTCGCTGTCGCAGGACAACAACCCCAGCGAGGAAGCTGCCGCGCACTCCAAGGGCATGTGGGACAAGCTCGTGGCGGACGTAAAGGCGCTCGCTGAGCGCGGCTGACCCACGCCGCCCCGCCGGGGTGCCCAAGGCTTAAAGCAAAGCGGCCGTCGTCGGACGTTTCCCTTTCGGAGGAAAGCCCGACGGCGGCCGCTCGCATTGCGCTGGCTGAGGCAGCGTGGCTGCTACTCGGCGTCGTGGTCCGTTTCCAGGATCTGCACCAGGCGGTCCAGCGCGTCCTCCGCGCCGGCACCTTCGGCGCGGAGGACCACCACGTCGCCGTGCGAGGCGCCCAGGCTCATGAGGGACAGGATGCTGGCGGCATCCATGGCCTCATCGGCCGGCTCGCCTTCACGGGCAATGGTGATGTCCAGGTCGAATTCTCCGGCTGCCTCGGCAAAGATGGCGGCCGGGCGGGCGTGCAGGCCCACGCGGCTGGCAACGGTTGCGGTGCGTTCTGGCATTTTTGCTCCTTTAGTCTTTCGGCGTGCTGATGGTTCAGCGCCGGGAAGGTATGTGGCTAAACCGGATCAGACGGTTACGGGAACCGGTTCAACCGTATCAACGGTCTTCTTGACTGCCCAGCGCTTCAGGGCGATGACCGAGAGGGCGGTGATTACCGTACCGACGGCGATCGATACGACGAACATCAGGAAGTTGTCGATGGCGAAGAAGACGAACAGGCCGCCGTGCGGTGCCTTGGATCCGACGCCGGCAGCCATGGAGATGGCGCCGGTCACCGCGCCGCCCAGCATGCTGGCGGGGATGACGCGCAGCGGGTCTGCGGCGGCGAACGGGATGGCGCCTTCGGAGATGAAGGACGCACCCAGCAGCCAGGCTGCCTTGCCGTTCTCCTGCTCCGCCAGGCTGAAGAGCTTCTTGTTCAGGACAGTGGAAGCCAGCGCCATGGCGAGCGGCGGAACCATGCCCGAAGCCATGACGGCGGCCATGATCTGCCACGGTGCCTGGTTGTCGATGGTTGCGGCCCCCAGGCCGGCGACGGCGAAGGAGTAGGCAACCTTGTTGACGGGACCGCCGAGGTCGAAGCACATCATCAGGCCCAGGATCACGCCGAGCGCGATGGCGCCGGCACCGGTCAGGCCGGACAGCCAGGCGTTCAGGCCCTTGGTGATGGCAACGATCGGGCCGCCCAGGATCAGGAACATCAGGCCGGACGCCACCAGCGATGCCAACAGCGGGATGATCACCACGGGCATCAGGCCACGCAGCCAGCGGGCTACCTGCAGGCGCCCCACCACGTGGGCGATGTAACCGGCGAGCAGGCCGCCGACGATGCCGCCGAGGAAGCCGGCTCCCATGAATCCGGCCACGGCACCGGCGACGAAGCCGGGGGCGATGCCCGGGCGGTCAGCGATTGCGTAGGCGATGTAGCCGGCAAGTGCAGGGACCAGGAACCCGAGTGACAGGGCGCCGATCTTGAACAGCACCGCACCCAGGTAGGCGCCCAGCGGACCCCACGCGTTGTCCGGGAACTCGGTGGGCAGGTTGAACAGGCTGTTCTGGACCACGATGTTGTCCGCGTACTTGGTGATCAGGTAGCCGCCCATGAGGAAGCCGAGGGCGATCAGGAGGCCGCCACCTGCCACGAACGGGATCATGTAGCTGACGCCGGTGAGCAGGGCCTTCTTGAGCTTCTGGCCGATGTGCTCGCCCTTCTCCTCAGCCTCGTGCTCGGCCTGCTCCTCCGCGCCGAAGTGCGGGACGCGGCGGGCGTGGGGGTTGTCGGCTGCGGCGAGTGCTTCCTGGACCATCTTGTCCGGCTCGTCGATGCCGCGCTTCACGGGGGCGTTGATGACGGGCTTGCCGGCGAAGCGTTCCTTTCCGCGTACGTCAACGTCCACGGCGAAGATCACGGCGTCGGCGGCCGCGATGACGGCGGGGTCCAGTGCCTTGGCGCCGGAGGATCCCTGGGTTTCCACCTGCAGGTCGACGCCCACTTCCTTGGCGGCTGCCACCAGGGAGTCGGCCGCCATGTAGGTGTGGGCGATGCCGGTGGGGCATGCGGTCACGGCCACGAGGCGCTTGGGTCCGCGGCCTGCGGAAGCTGCCGGAGCACCTGAATGGGCGCTGCCGGCGGCGGCACCAACAGCTGCGCCGGCGCCCACGGGCACTGCGTCAGCCGGGGCAGCTGCAGCGTGCGCGGCAGGCTTGTCCGCCAGTGCGCCCTCCACGAGCTCCACGATCTCCGCCTCGGAGGAGGCGTTGCGGAGGGCCGCGGTGAAGTCCTTCTTGATGAGGGAACGGGCCAGCTTGGAGAGCAGCTTGAGGTGCTCCTGGTCCGCCCCGTCCGGAGCGGCGATGAAGAACACCAGGTCAGCGGGCCCGTCCTTGGCGCCGAAGTCCACCTTCGGATTCAGGCGGGCCATGGCCAAGGTGGGCACTGTGACGGCGGCGGAGCGGCAGTGCGGGATGGCGATGCCGCCGGGGATGCCCGTGGCGGTCTTCTGCTCGCGGGCGAACGCATCGGCGAAGAGGCCTTCGACTTCTGATGCGCGTCCGGTGGCAGCTACCTTGCTTGCCAGATGCCGGATCACCGTCTCGGGGGCGTTGCCCAGGTTCTGGTCGAGCTCGACCAGGTCCGTGGTGATGAGCTGGGTCACTGTCAATCCTTTCGAAGGGCCGTGATGGTCACGGCATCCGGGGTGGTTTGGTTTACTGCCGGAACAGTGGAACCCGGCAGCGAGGCAGCGGCGGCACCGTGGGCCACCGCCTGGCGAAGGCAGTCGGCGGGGGCGGCGCCCCGGCCGTGGGCAAGCAGGTAGCCGGCAAGCGCGGAGTCGCCCGCGCCCACCGTGCTGACTGCGGCGACCGGCGGATGCGTGGCCAACCACGCGCCGTCGGCCGTGACGAGGACAGCTCCCTTGGAACCGAGAGTGGCCAGCACAGCACCCACACCGGAACGTACGACGGCGGCTGCGGCGGCTGCGGCAGCCGTTGGGTCCGCTTCCAGTTCGTCACCGGATGCCGGGGGGAAGCCGGCAGCTGCGGCCAGCTCAGCCAGTTCCTCGGCGTTGGGCTTCAGGAGGTCCGGCATGCCCTCCGCCCCGTCGGTGAGGGCGGCAGCGAGGGGCGGTCCGGACGAGTCGACGGCGATGCGCGGGGCGGCGCCGTCGGCGGAGGAACGCAGGCGCTGGGCCACCGTCGCGTAGAAGTCTGCGGGGAATCCGGGCGGCAGCGAGCCGGCCAGGACCACCCAGCCGGCACCGCGGGAGCTTTCCACCAGGAGCTTGAGGAGGGCTTCCTGCTGGTTCCCATCCAGCGCAGGGCCGGGCTCGTTGATCTTGGTGGTTACGCCGCCGGGCTCGGTGAGCGCCACGTTGGTGCGCAGCGGCTCGTCGATGGGAAGCGAAACGAAGGGTACCGCGCTTTCGCGCAGGCCGGCCAGGACGGGGTCGCTGTCCGCGCCGGGGAGGACGGCCAGGGATTCCAGTCCGGAGGCCACCAGGGCACGGGAGACGTTGACGCCCTTGCCGCCGGACTCCTGCCGGACGGAGACGGCCCGCTGGACCTCGCCGCGTTCCAGCGGGCCGGGGAGGGCTACGGTGCGGTCAAGGCTGGGGTTGGCCGTGAAGGTGACGATCATGCGACCACCACATCAACGCCGGCCTCTTCCAGGGCTGCTGCGAGTTCAGGTCCGGGTTCACTGTCTGTAATCAAGGTGTCCAGATCTTTCAGGGAGGCGAACTGGACCAGGGTTTCCGTGTCCAGCTTGGAGGAGTCGGCCAGCACCACAATGCGGCGTGCCGACTGGACGAAGGCTGCCTTCACGGCGGCTTCTTCAGGATCGGGAGTGCTGACGCCGAAGGTGGCGTGGATGCCGTTGGTCCCGATGAACGCGATATCAGGGCGGATCCGGGCGGCGGCGTTGACCGTTGCCTGCCCTACGGCCACCTGGGTGAGTCCGCGGACCCGGCCGCCCAGGATCTGCAGGGCAACACCGGGAACGTTGGAGAGTTTGCTGGCAATGGGTACAGCGTGGGTGATGACCACCAGTTCGTGCCGGGGGCCCGTTCCCTCGGAAGGCTCGACGGCGGCGCGGCGGGCGAGCAGGTCGGCAAGCACCTCTGTGGTGGTTCCGCCGTCCATCAGGACGCTGGCGGATGAGTTCCGGGGTATGAGGGCGAGTGCTGCCTCGGCGATGCGGACCTTCTGGTCCGGCCGCTGGATGGCCCGTTCGGTGACGCTTTCTTCCGTGGTGCTGAAGCGGTCCGCCGCGACGGCTCCGCCGTGGACGCGGCGCACCGTGCCGGCGTTTTCCAGGGCGGCGAGGTCCCTGCGCACCGTTTCGGTGGTGATACGGAAGCGCTCAGCCAGCAGGGTCACGCTGACCCGGCCGCTGCCGGCGACAAGCTCGGCAATCTGTTGCTGGCGCTCTTCGGCGAACACGTACCCTCCGTTGCGTAGGTCCTGCTGGGTGCCCGCCTCTTCCGTTCCCGGCTTCGGCGTGACTGGCATCACATTGATGTTGAGTTACTTGACTTTATCTTTGGTTCTGTTGGTTTGTCAATGGAAACCAACATGAAACAAGATCCGGTGTGGAATCTTTGCGGGGGCATGGAAAAGCCGGGCTGGACACGTGGTGGTCCAGCCCGGCTTTTCGGGTTCATCAGTGGTGGCCCGGATCCCGTTCCCGGTGGCGGCGTCGTTAGATACCGCCGTCCCGGCTCTCGTGGCGGGTGATGCGTTCGCCCGTGTTGGGATCGATGACGGAACGCGATTCGCTGACCCGGCGGCTGCGGCCGGGGGAGGCAAGGATCAGCGATGCGATCAGTCCGATCACGCCCACGGCCATCAGGATGTATCCCACCAGTTGCTGGTCCACAAAGGGGATCAGTCCGGGGGCTACCGCCCAGGCAAGGATGGCGCCGAGGGCGATGAGGAAGATTGATGAGCCGATTCTCATGACTTGCTCCTTATGGCCGCGGCCTGCGCGGCGCTGGTAGGGCGATACGGGAGGGTGGTGCGTACACTGCCAAAAGCTAAGCCTGCTGTCTGTCAAGCGTCACGCTACCGTCCGGTCGTTGCGGATTCAATGATCCGGGCGGGGCGTCGGCTTCCGCGTGGTTAGGCTTGACCAGTGGAAACAGTTGTGTGGTCCAGGCCGGAAGGCCAGCGAGCCGGCACTCCCTTGCTGGTGATGATGCACGGTTACGGCACGGATGAGTCGCGGATGGTGCGCCTGTTCGAATACTTGCCACAGGAGTTCACCTTCGCCGCGCTGCGGGCCCCTATGCCCATCGGTGACCACTGGGGCTGGTTCCTGCTCGACTACTTCCTGGCAAACGATTTCGCTGATGTCATCTCCGCAGCAACTGCGGTCCGGACCTGGATCAACGGAGTGAGGGACCAGCACAGCAGCGTCACCCTGATGGGGTATTCGCAGGGCATGGCCATGGCCAGCACGCTCCTGCGGCTGCACCCGGACGACTACAAAGCGGTTGTGGGACTGTCCGGCTTCGTGCTCAACAACGAGCTCCTGTCCGCGATGGACTCCTTCGACACCAAGCCTCCGTTCTTCTGGGGGCGGGACAAGGCGGACCTGGTGATCAACGAAGACGCCGTTGCCTACACCGCCGGGTGGCTTGAAGAGAACACGCTGTTGACGGCCCGGACCTACCCGGGCATGGGGCACGCCATGTCCAAGGCCGAAATGGTGGACGTCAGCGCCTTCCTGCGCCACTACGTGCTGCGCTGACTGTGTGACTGCCCCATCGGTGGGTACGAAAAAACAGTTGCCAGCGAAATTTGCAAGCGCTTACACTCGTCTACGGCCATGATCGGTCCTGCAGTGGGCGGACAAGGAAGTGATGCTGCGCGCATGAGGCGCAGCAGTACCTTCCTTAAGGCTGTCCCGGCAGGGCCGGCTGTCCACGAACCGAAAGGACACCGCACTGCCGATGACTCTGGAAACTGCAGCCAAGCCCGCCGACTGGACCGGCGCGGCGGCAATCCTGTTTGACCTGGACGGGGTCCTGACCCCGACGGCCACCGTCCACGAGCGTGCTTGGCAGGAATTGTTCGACGGCTACCTTGCCTCGCACCCGGAGGTTCCCGGGTACCGGGAAAGCGACTACTTTGACCATATCGACGGCAAACCCCGCTTTGACGGAGTCCGTGACTTCCTGGCTTCGCGGGGGATCACGCTGCCGGAAGGCCCCCTTGACGACGATCCGGCAAACGAGACCGTCCATGGCCTGGGCAACCGCAAGAACGCCGTCTTCAATGACATCGTGAGTGCCGGCGTCGAACCGTTCGAAGGCTCGGTGCGCTTCCTCGAAGCCGCGCTTGCCCGCGGACTCAAGGTCGCCGTCGTCTCCTCATCCCGCAATGCCCCCGCCGTCCTGGAAGCCGCCGGCCTCAGCCGCCACTTCCCGGTCGTGGTGGACGGCGTGGTGGCCGCGGAGCAGGGGCTGCCCGGCAAGCCGAGCCCCGCCACGTACGAGTACGCAGCCAAACTGCTGGACCTCTCCAGTCCGGAGTGCGTGGTGGTGGAGGACGCAGTGTCAGGGGTCCAGGCCGGACGCGCGGGCTCCTTCCACTCCGTCATCGGCGTGGACCGGGGCGCGGGCCGCCAGACGCTCCTCGACGCCGGCGCCACCCTGGTGGTCAACGACCTCCAGGAACTCATCCCCTAAAATCCGCAGGACCCCCGTTGCCTTCCCCGGGGCAACACCGCTGCTTCCCCGGCAGCGCCCATCCCAGTACCACCCTTCCCCCGAATACTTCGTGCCGGCCAGTCCGGCACCACAGCAAGGCCAAAAGGACCCCCAACCATGGCACTGATTTCCGCGGACCGCGACCGGTTCCCCGATACTCCCTGGCAGATCGTCGAAACGCGCTACGAAGCCGACGCGGCGGGAACCCTGGAGACCCTGTTTGCCCTGGGCAACGGGCACCTGGGCATCCGGGGCGCCCACTGGGCCGTGGCCGATGCCGAACTGCCGGGCAGCTTCATCAATGGCCTGCACGAGATCTGGGACATCAAGCACGCCGAAAATGCCTTTGGCTTTGCCCGGACGGGGCAGCGCATCCTCTACATCCCGGACGCCAACAACTTCGCGGTGGTGGTGGATGGCGAAAGCCTGACCCTCGCCGAATCGGAGGTGCAGGAATACCGGCGCAGCGTCGACTTCTCCACCGGGATCTACGAGTGCCGCATCACGTGGCAGTGCCGGTCCGGCGCCACGGTGACCACCACTGAACGCCGCGCCGTTGGTTATGAGTCCCGCGGCAGCCTGGGCATCTCGCTGGAGGTGGCCGCGGACCGGCAAATCTCCCTGGACGTCACCTCTGCCGTGATCAACCGCCAGGACCAGCCGGTGGAAGACCACTCCGTGCACGATCCCCGCCGGGCCGGACGCCACGCCGGCAGGGTGCTGCTCCCTGTGCGGCTCGACGGCGGCGACGGGTCACTGCGTTTGTCCTGGGAAGCGGCTGAATCCAAGCAGCGCGTTGGCCTGGCAGTGGACCACTGGACCTCCGCCGGGCAGCAGCCCTTTGAAACCGTGGTGGACCAGGACCACAGCACTGTCCGGTACGTCCTGGCGGTTGATGCCGGCGAGCCTTTCCGGCTGGAGAAGAGCGTCAGCTACGTGGCCGGGCGCAGCATCCAGGACCCGGACGTGGATGCGGCCGCGGTGGCTGAGGAGGCCCTCAGCCCGGTGGACAGCATCTTTGCCGAGAGCATGGCCCACTACCGCGCCTACTGGGCTACCTCCGACATCGTGGTGGAGGGCGGCCGGCCCGGGCTGCAGCAGGCCATCCGCTGGAACCTGTTCCAGCTTGCCCAGGCCACGGCGCGTGCCGATGTGGCCGGTATCCCCGCCAAGGGCGTGACGGGCTCAGGCTATGAAGGGCACTACTTCTGGGACCAGGAGGTGTACCTGCTGCCGTACCTCACCTACACCAACCCCGACGGAGCCCGGCAGGTCCTCGAGTTCCGCCACGGCATGCTTCCCGAGGCCAGGATCCGGGCGAAGGAACTGAGTGTGGACGGCGCCCTCTTCCCGTGGCGCACCATCAACGGGCTCGAGGCCAGCGCCTACTACGCGGCCGGTACCGCACAGTTCCACATCGCCGCCGCCATCGCCTTCGCCACCAACAGGTACCTCTGGGCTACCGGGGATGCCGCGTTCCGGGACGGCATGGGTGCGGAACTGCTGATCGAGACGGCCCGCATGTGGATCTCCCTGGGCTTCTTTGGCAAGGACGGGCTCTTCCATATCCACGGCGTCACCGGCCCTGATGAGTACACGGCCGTGGTGAACGACAACCTGTACACCAACGTCATGGCCCGCTTCAACCTGCGTGCTGCCGCGGCGCTCGAGCATGCCGGCATCACCCAGGAGGAGCGCCAGCTGTGGGAGGCTGCCGCCAACCGCATGCAACTGCCGTTCGATGACCGGATGCAGGTGCACTCGCAGGACAACGACTTCATGACCCTGGAAGCATGGGACTGGACCACGCCCCGGTCGAAGTATCCGCTGCTCCTGCACTTCCACCCGCTGGTGATCTACCGGCACCAGGTCCTGAAGCAGGCAGACACCGTCCTGGCCATGTTCCTGCAGTGGCAGGACTTCACCGCAGGTGAAAAGCAGCGGGCCTTCGACTTCTACGACCCCATCACCACCGGTGACTCAACGCTTTCCGCCTGCGTCCAGGGGATCATGGCGGCAGAAGTGGGCTATTCGAGGGAGGCGCTGGAGCACTTCACCAGTGCCGCGTTAATCGACTTGGATGACACGCATGGCAATACGATCGACGGCGTGCACATCGCCTCCAGCGGGGGAGTGTGGAGTTCGCTGGTATGCGGGTTCGCGGGAATGCGGGACCAAGGCCCGGTCCCGTACTTCGATCCCCGCCTGCCCGCGGAGTGGGAAAGTCTGGCCTTCCACCTGAAGATCCGGGGCCGCCTGCTGTTGGTCCAGCTCGCCTCCGGATCCATCACCTTGACGGTCCAGGACGGCGCCCCGCTGGAGGTGGATGTCCGCGGCCGGCGGGTGACGGTGGGCAACACGCCCGTGCAGCTGCCGTTGGAGCCAGTCGCAGAGCCGGAACCCACGGTGTTCCCCAGCGGGCTGCCGACGGCGAGTATCCCCGTGGTGCGCGGCAACAGCTGAGCGGGTTGCCCCGCAGCGCCCCGGGAGCCTTGCGGGGCCGTGCTGACTTTCCTGCCGACGTCCGGCCTGGTGCCCCCCAAAACAGCACCAGGCCGGCCCGCCGTCATTCAGCCGGCGAGGAGGGTGGCGGCTTCCTGGCGGGTGGTGCCGGAGTCCTGGATGCCTTCTGCGATGTGGGCGAGTTCGGCGGGGATGTCGCGGCCTTTT